>NZ_JABWDK010000004.1:0-103253 GCF_013361255.1 Faecalibacillus sp. H12
TACTCCGCCTAATAATTTAGAGCGAACCTCTAAGCACCGGATAATTTAATATACCCTTATATTTAAGGAGATTTTTTTAACATATTTATGCGAGTTGAACACTAAATAGTATTGTAATTATATGAAAGGAGTATGCAATGATAAAAAAATCAGTAGAGGTGAAATATATGTAGCCGACTTAAATCCGTATCAAGGTTCTGAACAAGGTGGGATAAGACCTGTAGTTATTTTACAAAATGATGCAGGAAATTATTTTAGTAGCACTACTATAGTTGCATCACTGACATCTCACGTAGGGAAAAAAGAAAATTTACCAACACATGTCTTTATTAACAGCCGAGAGGATCTTGAACATGATTCTATAATAATGTGCAAGCAAATAAGAACGATTGATAAATCAAGATTAATTAGATGTTTAGGTCGGTTAGACGAGTATGAGATGGAGGAAGTTGAAGAGGCTTTGAGCGTAAGATTAGGATGCTTTGATGACTCATTAAGTATAAATGTTGACAATCCAATTTATTTTGAGAATATAAGATTCTTTTTCTTGCACGTTGAAAATAGGACATACCATTGGCATTGGATAAGATTTTTTTTAATAATTATTTTTACCTTTACATGGTCCATTGGATATACGTCCTTCATTTATCCATGTAAAAAAGTTGGGTATCTCTTCTTTCCAATGTTCAAATGTCTTTATAACATTATTATTTGTTAGTGTTAAATGATTATAATTTAAGAATAATTCAATTTAAAAAGGAGCTGTTACGAAATTAAATAATTAATTTCATACAGTCTTTTCTTTTGTAAAATAAAAATAGGAATTTTAAATATCTATATAATAAAATTATTCTACTATAAGAAGCAATTGTATCTAATTACAATAATTCCTCAAACATAACGTTTGAGGAATTAATTGGTAAGAAATAAATATTACTGATAAGATATCAATATCCTATTTTTTAGTTAGATTTTATAAAAAACGGATGTTACGATTTTAAATTATTTCGAAACATTCCCCATGATAATTTATAGCGTACCGGATAATTTAATATACCTGACAAATCCATTGCCTATTTTTGTTTATTATAGGTATTAATAAAGGTGTTTAAGGAGATGAGTTGGATGAAAGAAATAGAAGTAAAAGATTTAATCAAATATATTAATCCTTTTAAAACCAGCCATTGCGATTGCTAGTGATGGAAAAGAAACCAACGAGCTTACAATTGGTTGGGCTGGATTTGGTTTTTTATGGAGAAAGCTACAGTCTATGTACATAAAACACGTTATTCAAAACATATTTTTGATCATGCTAAATATTATTCTATATGTTTTATGGATCAAGAACATAAAAATCAATTAGGTTATTTTGGACGTGTTTCTAGTAGAGATGAAAATAAAATGGAAAAGTGTGGAATGGCTGTTAATAATGAAGATGTTGCTCCTTATTTTGAAGAGAGTTCAGTCATTGTTTTATGTAAGGTTATGGGTAAAAGTGATTTTGATTCAAAGAGTGTTGATGAAAATGTTTATGAATGGTACCAAGAAGAAGGGGTTCATAGTCAATACTATGGAGAAATTGTAAAAATATTAGTTAAAGACTATAAGTAAAACTTATAGTCTTTATTAATAAATAAGGACTATGATTATCTTGTGAAAATGTTATCATATAACTGTAAAATAGGAGGAAGAATCATGGGTAAATTATTATTAACTGGTGTTGATGGTAACTTAGGTCAATTAGCTGCTGATGTTTTATTAACACTAGAACCAGTAGAAAACTTAATTTTTTGTGGATATAGTGAAGAATCACTAAAGAAATATGCTGAAAAAGGAATTGAAACACATGTCACAAACTTTAATAATCCAGATGGATTAGCTGAAGCTTTTAAAGGAGCAGATGCTCTAGCATTGATTTCCATGCCATTTGTTGGTGCTAAAAGACAAAATGCGCATAAAAATGCAGTAGATGCTGCTAAAGCTGCAGGTGTTAAACAAATTATTTATACATCTTTAGTCAATGCTGATGATGAAACAAATCCATCAGTAGAAAAGAAAGATCATATTTATACTGAAAAATATATTCAAGAAGTTGGTTTAGATTATCAATTTATGAGAAATTCTCAATATGCTGAAGCAATGGTCACAAACTACTTTACTTATGCACATATGAATGCACCACTTACAAATTCACAAGGTGATGGTTTAATGGCTTATATTTCACGTAAAGACTGTGCTAAAGCATTAGCTTATGCTTTACATCGATCAAATGAATTCCATCATAAAGTATGGAACATCAATGGTTTAGAATTAATGACAATTTCAACATTCTGTGCTATTGGAGATGTCAGTACAGGAAATCATGTTCCATTTGTGAATGTGACTGATGAAGAAAACTATCAAATTTGGGATGCTATGGGTGTTCCTAGAACAACAGATGGTGTATTCCAAAAAGATTCAGAAGCACCATTTTCATCAGATGGAATGGTTACATTTGCTCAAGCTATTAGAGAAGGTAAAATGGATATTCATACAAAAGACTTTGCTGAACTTACAGGAGATACACCTATTTCAGTAAGATATATGTTTGATCATCAAGAAGAATTCCAAATTGGTGAAAGACATTCTCAAGATAAATAAGATATTTAACAAAAGTGAATCGATAAAGGATTCACTTTTTTTATGCTCAAAAATTAAATTTCTATATATAGATAATGGATGTTTTAATGTCATAATTTAGAAAAACGGGGCAATATAGCATAAATGAAAGTGTTCCTTCATTTATAGAAAGGGTTAGATTGTTGTTAGAAAATGACTTGAAAGTTCAAATAGGAAACTTTTAGTAATTAATGCAAGACAAGCAGGAAAAATATTATGAGAGATGAAAGAAAAAGCGGATACGCTAAATTATAGAGGATATCAATTTTATAAAGAAAACCCGTCTTTGATGATATGAAAAGTCATTGAAAAAATATTTCAAGATTGTCATTTGTAATTAAATAAATATATTGAAAATCCATTTTATCTACTTTTAATAGACATTTTTTGTGTTTTATGTCATAATACCAAAGCTACTTAAAAGAAAGGAATGACGATATGATATCAACACAAAATGTCTCATTAAGATATGGAGATAGAGCATTATTTGAAAATGTTTCTGTTAAATTTACAGAAGGTAACTGTTATGGAATTATTGGTGCCAATGGTGCTGGTAAATCTACATTTTTAAAAATCTTAGCAGGAGAAATTGAACCTAATAAAGGGGAAGTTATTATTGAACCTCATAAAAGATTATCTGTTTTAAAACAAGATCACTTTGCTTATGATGAAAATAAAGTTGTTGAAACTGTTATTATGGGTAATAAAAGACTTTATGAAATCATGCAAGAAAAAGAAAGATTGTACGCAAAAGAAGATTTTAATGATGAAGATGGTATTTTACTTGGTGAATTAGAAGGTGAATTTGCGGATATGGATGGTTGGAACGCTGAAGCTGATGCTGAAACAATGCTTAATGGTTTAGGAATTACTTCTGAATTTCATGATATGTATATGAAAGATTTAGATGGAAATCAAAAAGTAAAAGTTTTATTAGCGCAAGCCTTATTTGGTGACCCAGATATTTTATTATTAGACGAACCAACAAACCACTTGGATTTAAAAAGTATTAATTGGTTAGAAAACTTCTTGTTAAATTTCAAAAATACTGTTATTGTTGTTTCTCATGACCGCCATTTTTTAAATAAAGTTTGTACACATATTGCTGATATTGACTATAGCCGTATTCAATTATACGTTGGAAACTATGATTTCTGGTATGAATATAGTCAAATGCAAATTCAACAAGCGAAAGATCAAAATAAAAAAGCTGAAGCAAAGAAAAAAGAATTGGAAGAATTTATTGCAAGATTCAGTGCCAATGCTTCAAAAGCCAAACAAGCAACTTCTAGAAAGAAATTATTAGATAACTTAGAAATGGTCGATATTAAACCATCTCTTAGAAGATATCCATTTATTGGTTTTAAACCAGGAAGAGAAGTTGGAAATATTGTTTTAAATGTTGAAGGTCTTACAAAAGTTGTAGATGGAGAAAAGCTTATTAATAATGTTTCATTCTCTATTCAACCAAATGAAAAAGTTGCTTTTGTAGGAGATGATAAAGCAACTGAAGCTTTCTTTAAAATTATTATGGGTGAAGATGAAGATTATGAAGGAGAATTTAAATGGGGTGTGACAACAAGCCAATCTTATTTCCCTAAAGATAACTCAAAATATTTTAATGACTGTGAATTATCACTTGTTGATTGGTTAAGACAATTTACAGATGGAACAGTATATGAACAAGATTTAAGAGGATGGTTAGGAAGAGTGTTATTCTCTGGAGAAGAAGCTTTAAAGAAAGCCAATGTTTTATCTGGAGGAGAAAAGGTAAGATGTATGCTTGCTAAAATGATGATGGAAGATGCTAATGTTCTTATTTTTGATGAACCAACAAACCATTTGGATCTTGAATCAATTCAAGCTTTAAACCAAGGTCTTATTCAATTTAAAGAAAATATTTTATTTACATGTCATGATCATCAATTTGTACAAACAATTGCTAATAGAATTATTGAATTTAATAAAGATGGTATGATTGATCGTTTATCAACATACGATGAATATTTAGAATATAAAGAAGAATTAGAAACAAAATAAAGGATCCAAGAAGGATCCTTTATTCGTTTACGATATATAATGTTTTATAAGGGAAGGAAATTTGAAAAAAATTTTTTCTAAGAAAGATGTTTAAATATTATTTATCTTTCTTGCTATTATCATAATAAACAATTGTGAACTGAATATTTCTTATTAAACAAAAAAAGCCTTTTTTAAAGACTTTTTTGTTTAAATAATAATTGGGAAGGGAATATGAATTTATTATTTAATGAAAGATGATTGATCTTTCATGGTTATAATATAGATGAAAACTATAATAGAACAATGGTTCAATCATGTGTTTTTATGTGATGTCATAAAATTAAATGATAAAGAAGATTGAAAAAAATTATCATTTTGGTAAAATTGTTTTAAACAATGTGAGGTGATAAAATGGAATTACATTTTACAAAAATGGAAGGTATTGGAAATGACTATATTTATGTTGATGGAATCCATCAAGAAGTACCGATGGATGCTGAATTTATTAGTCGTATTTCTAATCGCCATTTTGGTATTGGTGGAGATGGGATGATCGTTATTTTAAAGTCTGATCAATATGATTTTAAAATGCGTATGTTCAATCTAGATGGTAGTGAAGGAATGATGTGTGGAAATGGAATTCGTTGTTTTGCTAAATTTTGTTATGACCATCATTTAACAGATAAAAAGGTTTTAAATATTGAAACAAAGGCAGGTTTACGTATTGTAGAACTTATTTTTGATGGGGATGAAGTTATTGGCGCAAAAGTAGATATGCAAGAACCAATTTTAAATTGTAAAGACATTCCTGTTATTTTTGATCAAGAAAAAATGATTAATGAAAAAGTGATGATTGGAGATCAAGAATATGCTTTAACAGCTGTTTCTATGGGGAATCCCCATGTCATTACGTATGTTGATTCATTAGATTTTGATATTGAAACAATAGGAAAACAATTTGAACATCATCAAATATTTCCAGAATCAGTCAATACTGAATTTGTTGAAGTAATCAATGATCATTATTTAAAAATGCGTGTATGGGAAAGAGGCAGCGGTGAAACAATGGCTTGTGGAACAGGTGCCTGTGCCGTTATGTATGCAAGTTATTTGAATGGTTATTGTAAAGAAAAAGCAACAGTTGAGCTTCTTGGAGGAAAGTTAGATATTGAACTTCAAGAGGGACATATTTTTATGACAGGTCCAGCAACAACTGTGTTTGAAGGAAAAATAAAAATATAAGGAGGAAATTTATGTTACAAACAGCAGAAGAAATTATTAAGTATATTGGTGATGCAAAGAAACAAACACCAATTAAAATGTATTTAAAAGGTGAAAATTTACCTGATACAGATGCATTCCATTTATTTGGAGATAGTCATTTTAAAATTGCTATTGGAGATTTAGATGCCATCAATGCTTATGTTGAAGAAAATAAAGATTTAATCAAAGATTCATTTATTGAACAAGATCGTCGTAACAGTGCGATTCCAATGTTAGATATGAGAAATATCAATGCACGTATTGAACCAGGATGCTTCATTCGTGAAAATGTTTCTATTGGAGATAATGCCGTTATCATGATGGGTGCTGTTATCAATATCGGTGCTAAAATTGGTGAGGGATCAATGATCGATATGGGTGCTGTTTTAGGAGGACGTGCTGAAGTTGGAAAACATTGTCATGTTGGAGCTGGAGCAGTGTTAGCTGGTGTTATTGAACCACCTAGTGCGTCACCTGTTATTCTAGAAGATGATGTTTTAATTGGTGCAAATGCGGTTGTTATCGAAGGTGTTCATATTGGTAAAGGTGCAGTTGTAGGTGCAGGAAGTATTGTTACTCAAGATGTACCTGCTGGTGCGGTTGTTGTTGGAAATCCAGCAAGAATCATCAAAGAACAAAAAGATGAAAAAACTGAAGGTAAAACACAATTAATGGATGATTTACGTAAAATCTAGGATACGATTATGGAACAATTATTAGATCAAATAAGGACATGGCGTCGTCATTTACACGCCATTCCTGAAATCGGTTTTCAAGAATATAAAACATCAAAGTATCTTTATGAAGAATTAGAAAAAATGGGGTATCAACCTTTAAAAATAACAGAGACGGGAATCGCTGTTTATCTTGATTTTCATAAAGAAAAAACACTTGCTTTTAGAAGTGATATTGATGCTTTAGAAATTGAAGAACAAACAGGTGTATCATTTAAAAGTACACATCAAGGAAAAATGCATGCCTGTGGTCATGATGGACATATGACAGCACTTCTTGGACTTGCTTATAAGCTAAAAGATGTTCAAGATCTACCACATAATGTTTTGCTTATTTTTCAACCAGGAGAAGAAGTGGTCAATGGGGCACCATCAATTATTAATACAGGTATTTTTGAAAAATATCATGTTAAAGGAATTTATGGTTTACATATGTTCCCAGATGTTGATGAAGGAAAAATTGCTTGTCGTAAAGGTCCTTTAATGGCTGAAAGTGGTGAATTGGATGTAACGGTTCATGGTAAAAGTGCACATGCAGGTAAGTATCATGAAGGAATTGATTCAATTGTGATTGCGAGTTTTTTGATTAGTAATTATCAAAGTATCATTTCACGAATGATTTCGCCTATGCAACCTTGTGTTTTAAATATAGGTGAAATACACGGGGGAACGGTCAGAAATATTGTGGCTAGTCAAACAAGTTTCCATGGAACTCTTAGAACGTATAGTGAAGAAGTTTTTTCACGTATTGTAGAAGCAATGAAAGGGTTTAATCAAGGAATGGAACAAGCATATCATTGTCAAATTGATTTTGCCTGTCAACCTTTTAACCCACCTGTTTTAAATGATGCACATTTATATGAAGAACTTAAAAAGAATGTTGGCGCAAACTTCGAAGAACTTGAAGAACCTGTGATGTTAGCAGAAGACTTTGCTCATTATCAAAAAGTGATTCCTGGTGTTTTCTTTTATGTGGGGACAAGATGTAAAGAATATACTTCAGGTCTACATACACCAACTTTCAATTTTCATGAAGAGGTTTTAGTACAAGCTGTTGAACTTTATGAAAAACTTGCAAGAAATGTACAATTGGGGGACTAAAAATGAATTATTATGATAGATCATTGGATGCTTTAATGCATGCCTATGGAAGATATAATGTCACATTTGATCATGGAGATGGCATTCATTTATATGATGTTGATCAAAAAGAATATATTGATTTCTTTTCAGGGATTGGTGTTAATTCTTTTGGTTATAATTATCCAGCTTATGTAGAAGCCATGGAAAAACAATTACATAGATTAATGCATATTTCTAACTACTTTAATACTGTTGAAACAATTGAAGCAGCTGAATGTGTTAAAAAAGCTACAAAATTAGATAAAGTATTCTTTACAAATTCAGGAGCTGAATCAACAGAAGGTGCTTTGAAACTTGCACGTAAATATTATTATCAAAAACATGGAAAAGCGGATAGTGAAATTATTTCTTTAAATCATTCTTTCCATGGAAGAACAACAGGATCTGTTAAACTTACAGGAAACGCACATTATCAAGAAGCTTTTGGACCTTTAATTGAAGGTGTTAAATATGCCAATATCAATGATTTAGAAAGTGTTAAAGCATTAGTAAATGAAAAAACAGCAGCTATCATCGTTGAACCTGTTCAAGGTGAAGGTGGCGTCTATGTTTGTTCAAAAGAATTCTTAACAGGTTTAAGAAGTCTTTGTGATGAAAAAGATATTGCTTTAATTTTAGATGAAGTTCAATGTGGTATGGGTCGTACAGGAACAATCATGACTTATTTCCAATACGATATCTTACCTGATATTTTATGTTTAGCTAAAGGAATTGGGGCAGGTTTTCCAATGGGAGCTTTTGTCGCAAATAAAAAATTTGCTGCTGCGATGGAACCTGGAGATCATGGTTCTACTTATGGTGGAAATCCAATGGCTGGTCAAGCATGTAGAACGGTCTTTAAAATCTTAGAAGAAACAAAAATGCTTGATCATGTTCAAGATATCAGTGAATATTTAATTGAAAAATTAGATGATTTAAAAGATAAATATTCTTGTATTAAAGAAAGACGTGGTTTAGGATTGATGATTGGTTTAGAATTTGATCGACCAGTTAAAGATATTGTTCAAACTTGTTTAGATAATGGACTTATTGTTGTTATGGCAGGAGCGAATGTTATAAGAATGTTACCACCATTTATTACAACTGAAAAAGATGTTGATCAAGCAATTGCTATTTTAGATCAAGCAATTGAAAAAAATATTTAAAAAATTGAAAAAATTAAAAGAAAAATAGGATGTTTTTGACATATATAATGATGAGGTGATAAATATATGTTGAAATATCCTATTTTTTTACAAGATAATGAAAACAGTTGTGGGGCATACTGTATTAAAATGCTCTTAAGCTTTTATAAAAGAGATGATGAAATTAAAAATATTAAAAAGCGTTGTCGTCTTACAAAAGAAGGCATTACGGTTTATGGATTGATACAAGTTTTAAAAGAATATCATCTAGAAGCAAAAGCTTATCAATGTGAGTTTAAACATTTATTTGAAGAAGTCAATTGTCCAGCAATCGTGCATTTAAAACAAGATGATCTCTATCATTATGTCATCCTCTATAAAGTTAAAGATGGATATTTTTTAGTAGGAGATCCAGCTAAAGGACTCATAAAAATGTCTTATGAAAGTTTTTCAAAGCAGTTTACAGGAATTATTATCATGATTGATCATGTAGGAATGCCAATTACTAAAAGAACGAATTATACTTTTCAAAATTTTTTAAAAGATCATTTTAAACAGCATTATCAAACAATCATTAAGATGATGATTAAAACCATTATTATTTCAATGCTTACAATGATTTTTTCTTATTATTATCAATTGATGATTGATTCTTTTTCAAAGTATCCAATCTATCAAATTGTTTTCATTTCTCTTGGCTTTACAGTGCTCTATGCCTTTAAACTTTTATTAGATTATTTAAGAAGACAACAAATTTTAGAATTAAGCAGAGAACTTAATCAAGAATATGCTTTAAAAACCATGCAAAATCTTATTTATCAAGATTATGATTACATGGATGGTTTAGAAAAAGGAACATTGTTATCAAGATCACAAAATTTATTTGAATTAAGTCAATATTTTATAGAATTTTATCATGTGATCTTTATTGATAGTATTTTAATGCTTTTCATTTTGATTTTTATTTTATCGATTCAATTCTTTTTGTTTTTGATTGTTTTATTGATGATGGTTATTATTTTTTTAGTATTTTATTTTTATAGTAAAAAACTACATATTGAAAATAAAAAAATATTAGAACAAAAAGAACATTTAAATGATGGCCTATTAGAATTTCAAGAAAACTATTTTCAAACAATTCAGTTTAAAGTTAAAAAAATGATGAAAAATAAACTAGGATATCTCTATGATACTTACTTTATGAATGTCTATCATCATGATGAAATGACCAATATACATCAAGTTCAATTAGAAGCCTTGATTCAAATCATGATTATGGCTGTCTTATTATTGGCAATCATCATTTATAAAAAGCAACAAATGACCCTTGGAACAGTGATGCTTGTTTATTTATTACTTTCTTATATGATCAATCCTTTAATGAAAATATCAGTCTTTATTGCGATGCATGATGAATTACAAATTATTTTTGAAAGATATAAAGAAATGTTACCTGAAAAAAGAGAGAGGAAAAAGAAAATCAAAAAGATAAAAAGCATTGAATTAAAACATGTAAGTTTTAGTTATGGTTATACCCGACCTCTTTTTGATCATTTTCAATTAAAAATAGAACGTTCATTATTTATTCAAGGTAAAACAGGAAGTGGTAAATCAACACTTTTGAAACTTATCATGAATCAATTACAACCAACAAAAGGAGAAATTGTTATTAATGGAATCAATCTACAAGAACTTGATTTAAATAGTTATTATAGTCATATTAAATATTTAAATAAAACTCCCGTTTTTTATAAAGAATCATTAAGAACGAATATGATTTTTGATCGTTTGTTTTTAGAGGATAAAATGATAGAATTATTGCATTATTTTATGTTGGATGATTTAGTAAATGGTTTAGATTTGAAACTGGATGAACAGGGTGGCTTTTTATCATCGGGACAAGGACAACTCGTGATGATTATTCGTGCACTATTAAGTGAACCTGATGTTTTGATTTTAGATGAAGCATTTAGTAATATAGATCAAGAAAGATTACAATTATTGATCAATTATCTAAATTTTCAAAAGATCATCGTGATTATTGTTTCTCATCAAATAAATATGATGAACTGCCAGTTTGACTGTGTTATAATTGATTCAGGAAAAATAGTGGGTGAGGAAGATTATGGAAATAGATTTAGCACTTAATAATGAAGTAGAAGATTTTAAAGAAGATTATGAAAGTATTTATTTAGAAATTATTAAAGAAGCATGTAAACAATTAGATATTCATGATGATTTAGAATTATCAGTTATTTTTGTAGATGATCAGCGTATTCATGAAATCAATAAGGAATATCGTAAAATTGATCGTAGTACAGATGTTATTAGTTTTGCTTTAGAAGATAGTGAACAATATTATATTGAAGGTATGCCAAGAGAAATAGGAGATATTTTTATTTCAATTGATCATGCTAAAATGCAAGCAGAAGAATATGGTCATTCATTTTATCGAGAAATGTGTTTTTTATTTACACATGGTTTATTACATTTACTTGGATTTGATCATATGAATGAAGAAGATGAAAAAGTGATGTTTTCAAGACAAAAAGAAATATTGAATGCTTTAAATATTGAAAGGAAATAATATGGATCAAAATAAATTAATCGATTTAGCTTGGAAAGCAAGAGAAAATGCGTATGTTCCTTATAGTCATTTTAAAGTAGGAGCTTGTATTGCTTTAAAAGATGGAACATTTGTTCAAGGATGTAATATTGAAAATGCTGCTTATGGGTCAACAATGTGTGCAGAAAGAAATGCTGTCTTTGGCGCTTATTGTAAAGGTTATCGCAAAGAAGATATTATTGGACTAGCAATTGTTGCTGATTGTAGTCCGATTGCTTCTCCATGTGGGGCATGTCGCCAAGTATTATCAGAACTTGTTGATTTAGAAATGCCCATCTTTCTAGCAAATAAAGAAAAAGTAGAAAAACATACAATTGGTGAATTATTACCAATGGTATTTATAGGAGAGAGTTTATGAGTTTTAAATCAGGATTTGTCAGTATTGTAGGACGTCCAAATGTTGGAAAGTCTACCTTATTAAATCAAATATTAAAAACAAAGCTTGCAATCATGTCAGATGTTGCTCAAACAACACGTAATACAATTCAAGGTATTTATACAGATAATGAAGCACAAATCATTTTTATGGATACACCAGGAATCCATAAACCTCAAGATGGTTTAGGAAACTTTATGAATACGACGGCTTTAAATAGTATTTATGGAGTGGATATGGTTTTATTTATTGCACCAGCAAATGAAACGATTGGTAGAGGAGATCGTTTTATTATTGAAAGATTAAAAGAAGCGGATGGACCGGTTTTCCTTTTACTTAATAAATGTGATCTTGTTTCTAAAGATGAAGTTATTAAAAAATTAACAGAATGGAAAGAACTTTTTGATTTTAAAGAAATCATTCCTATTTCAGCTTTAGAAGATCAAAATGTGGATACATTGATTTCTACAATTAAAACATATTTAAATGAAGGAATGATGTATTATCCAAAAGATCAAATGACAGATCATCCAGAAAGATTTGTAATGGCTGAATTTATTAGAGAAAAGATCCTTTATTTTACAAGAGAAGAAGTTCCTCATAGTGTTGCGATTGTTGTTGAAAGAATGGCAGAATTAGAGGATGGCAGCGTAGAAGTTATTGCGACAATTGTTGTTGATCGTAAATCTCAAAAGGGTATTTTGATTGGTAAACAAGGAAGTATGATCAAAAAAATTCGTCAAAATGCACAAAGAGAAATGAAACGTTTTTTACAAACAACAGTGCATTTGGAATTGTTTGTTAAAGTTGAAAATAATTGGCGTAATAAACAAAAATATTTAAAAGAATTTGGTTATAACGAAGATGACTATTAAAAAAGAAGAAGTTGTTTCTTTAGGTATTGTTTTAAAGACGCATCCTTATAAAGAAAGTGATTCTTTAGTCACTGTGTATTTTAAAGATTATGGAAAAATGACTTTGATTGCTCGGGGTGTAAAAAAATTAAAAAGTAAAAATGCTTCGGCTTGTCAAAGTCTTACACTTTCAGAGTTTACTTTTATACCTAGAAATGGTTTATCAACGATGATTAAAGCAAGTTCGGTTGATTTTTATCGTTATATTAAAGAAAATCTTGAATTAGAAGCTTATGCAAGTTATTTTATGGAATTTGTTTTAAAGAATGAAGAAGATAATCAACCGGATTTAGAAATCTTTGATACTTTAAAAAAATCATTAGATGCTCTAAATCATGGTTATCCCTACCCATTGGTTTATCTATTATATAATGCATTTATTTTAAAAAGATGCGGGATGGCTTTACAAGTTGATGGCTGTGTAAGATGTTTAAGACAAGATCATATAGCAGGAATCAGTTTAGAAGATGGGGGCTTTGTCTGTCATGATTGTTTATCACTTCATGATAAACAGTTAGATAAGGTAACATTAAAGGCTTTTCGTCATATTAATAAATTAACGATTGATTCTATTGATCAACTTAAAGTACCGGATGAATCTATTGATTTATTAATGGAAATTATGGATTATTATGTTGATGAGATGACGGGGATTTTATTTAAAACAAAGAAAATGATTCAAAGTCTTTCAAAAATATGACAAAAGTAGACACTTTTGTCTTTTTTTATAAACATATTTTGACTATAATAGAAACAAAAGTAAGGGGAGGATTTATAGATGGGACAATTTTTACCGATAAATAGAAAAGAAATGGAAGAAAGAGGATGGCAAGAGGTAGATTTTGTCTATATTTGTGGTGATGCTTATGTAGATCACCCTTCATTTGGAGCAGCTATTATTTGTCGTACATTAGAAGCAAATGGTTTTAAGGTTGCTTTTTTATCGCAACCAGATTGGCATAAGGTAGAAGAATTTAGGCAATTTGGGAAACCTCGTTTGGGTTTTTTAATTTCTTCAGGAAATATTGATTCAATGGTCAATCACTATACTGTTTCTAAAAAAAGAAGACATAAAGATTCTTATACATCAGGTGGTGAAGGTTTTAAAAGACCAGATAGGGCGGTTATTGTTTATAGTCAAATGGCAAGACAAGCATTTCCTGATGCTAATATTTTAATTGGAGGAATTGAAGCTTCTCTTAGACGTTTAGCTCATTATGATTATTGGAGTGATAAGGTTAGAAAATCGATTATTATTGATGCTAATGCAGATTTATTAATGTTTGGAATGGGAGAAAACAGTATTATTGAAGTTGCAGAAGCATTAGATAGTGGATTAGATATTAAATATTTAACGTATTTAGATGGAACAGTTTATAAAACAAAAAATATCGATGATTTAAATGAAGCTGATTATATAATGCTTCCTAGTTACGAAGAAATTACAACATCTAAAAGAAAATACGCTGAATCTTTCCAAAAACAATATTTAAATACCGATCATTATAATGCTAAAATCTTAGTTGAACCTTATCAAGGATGGTATGTGGTTCAAAATAAACCGAATAGACCACTTACCCAAAGAGAATTCGATAGAGCTTATGGTTATGATTACAATCGTGATTATCATCCAAGTTATCAACACGTTCCAGCTATTGATGAAGTTAAATTCTCACTTATTTCAAATAGAGGGTGTTTTGGATCATGTAATTTCTGTGCTTTAGCGTTCCATCAAGGAAGAATTATTCAAGCAAGAAGTCATGAATCAATTATTGCAGAAGCTAATAAAATGGTTTGGGATCCAAGTTTTAAAGGATACATTCATGATGTTGGTGGACCAACAGCTAACTTTAGAGATACTGCTTGTGATAAACAAAAAACCAAAGGGGCTTGTCCTACAAAACAATGTTTATGGCCAGAACCTTGTAAAAATTTAAAAGTTGATCATGAAGATTATTTATCATTACTTACAAAATTAAGACAGCTTCCAAACGTTAAAAAAGTTTTCGTACGTTCAGGAATTCGTTACGATTATCTCATGTATGATAAAAATGATCATTTCTTTGAAGAACTTGTTCAACATCATATTTCAGGACAATTAAAAGTTGCCCCTGAACATATCAGTAATCATGCTTTAGACAAGATGGGCAAACCAAGACGTGGGCTTTACGAAAAATTTGTTGATAAATATTATCGTATTAATGAAAAATATAATAAAAAACAATTCTTAGTGCCTTATTTAATGTCCTCTCATCCAGGATGCCGTTTAGAAGATGCTATCGAACTGGCAGAATATTTAAGAGATATTCATCATCAACCAGAACAAGTACAAGATTTTTATCCAACACCTGGAACGCTTTCAACAACGATGTATTATACAGGGTTGGATCCTCGTGATATGACACCTGTTTATGTTCCAAAAGATCCTAAAGAAAAAGCGATGCAAAGAGCCTTGATTCAATATAAGAATCCTAAAAACTATGACCTTGTATATGAAGCCTTGATCAAAGCTAATCGAAAAGATTTGATTGGATTTGGTAAAAAATGCCTAATTAAACCACGTACAAAAAGGCAAAACTATAACAGATCTTATACAAGGGGGCATAAATGATGAAACTTACAGAAACGTATACCTCCTTAACACAAACACATATTAAATTTGATATTTATCAACCAAATGTGATATTAAGATATAAGGGAATCATTCAACTTCATCATGGATTATGTGAACATTCAGACCGTTATCAAAAATTTGCGGAATATTTAAGTCATGAAGGTTTTATTGTAGTCGTGCCTGATTTTCCTGGGCATGGTACATCACTTTATCATTTTGAACAAGGCTATTTTGGAAGCGGAAATGCTCTTGATACTTTGATTGAAGATATGCAACGTTTAAGACATATTATCGCTAAAAGATATGAAGACCTTCCTTATTTTATGATTGGTGTTGATTTTGGTTCGCTTGTATTACTTAAATATGCCATGACGTATGGAGATTATATTAATGGAATGATTTTGCTTGGAACATGTCTGAAAAATAATTTTTATTATCGTATGAAAACGATTGTTGATTTAAATATTTTACTACATGGACCAATGTATCGTTCAAGAGTCATTAAAAGAGCGGTTGATTTATTTTTACAAAAAAATTTAAATGGTTGTTATAAAATGAGTAATCAAAAAGAAGTACAGCTTTATCAAGAAAATCCTTTAAGTGATTTTGTTTATACAAATCAAGCCTATCATGATATATTGGAATACATAAAATATGTAAGTGATGAAGATCATCTAAAACATATACCTGATTATTTACCTGTTTATTTATTATCAGGTGGTTTTGATAATCTTACTAAAAATGGAAAAGATACTATAAAACTTTATCAAATATTAAAAGGAAATGGTCTAAAAGATCTCCAATATAAGATTTATGATAATAAAAGACAAGATATTTTACATGATAATAATTATCGAGATGTCTATCATGATATTATGCATTGGTTAGACGAAAGAACCTATATATAGTACCCTTATAGTTGGTTGACAAATATCCACTATAAGGGTATTTTATTTGTATGCGAAAAAAAGATAGAAGACTTGGAAAGCCAAGTCTTTATTCATTTATATCGTAAAAAAAGGAGAAAATTATGGCAACTAAAGATATGGATAAATTAGTAAATCATGCAAAATCAACAGGTTTTGTATATCAAGGTTCAGAAATCTATGATGGACTAGCAAATACTTGGGATTATGGACCATTAGGGGTTGAAATGAAAAATAACATTAAACGTTTATGGTGGAAAAGATTCATTCAAGAATCTCCTTATAACGTTGGTTTAGATTCAGCTATTTTCATGAATCCAAAGGTATGGGAAGCTTCAGGACATGTTGGTGGTTTCTCTGATCCGTTAATTGACTGTAAAGAATGTAAAACAAGACATCGTGCAGATAAATTGATTGAAGCATATGATCCTTCTGTACATAGTGAAGGTTGGTCTAATGAACAAACAATGTCTTATATTAAAGAACATAATATTGTTTGTCCTAACTGTGGAAAAAGTAATTTCACTGATGTTAGACAATTTAAATTAATGTTTGAAACACATATGGGTGTTGTTGAAGATGATAAATCTGTTGTTTATTTACGTCCAGAAACTGCACAAGGAATCTTTGTAAACTTTAAAAATATTCAAAGAACTTCTCGTAAAAAAGTACCATTTGGCATTGGTCAAATTGGTAAATCATTCAGAAATGAAATTACACCAGGTAACTTTATTTTTAGAACAAGAGAATTTGAACAAATGGAATTAGAATTCTTCTGTAAACCAGATACTGATTTAGAATGGTTTGATTATTGGAAAGCTTATTGTAAAAAATTCTTATTAGACTTAGGATTAAAAGAAGAAAATTTAAAATTCAGAGATCATGAAAAAGAAGAATTATCTTTCTATTCTAAGGCTACATGTGATGTTGAATATAAATTCCCATTTGGATGGGGTGAATTATGGGGTATTGCTGATCGTACTGATTATGACTTATCTCGTCATATGGAACATTCTAAAAAATCTTTAGAATATTTAGATCCTCAAACAAATGAAAAATATATTCCATATGTTATTGAACCATCTGTAGGGGCAGACCGTTTATTCTTATCTATTTTCTGTGATAGTTATCAAGAAGAAACATTAGAAAATGGAGATACAAGAACAGTGATGAAATTACATCCTGCCATTGCTCCATATAAAGTAGCAGTTTTACCACTTACTAAAAAACAAAGTGAAAAAGCTGAAGAAGTTTATGCAACACTTGCTAAACATTTCTCTGTTGAATTTGATGTTGCAGGTCAAATTGGTAAAAGATATCGTCGTCAAGATGCTATTGGAACACCATATTGTGTAACTGTTGATTTTGATACAATGGAAGATAATGCTGTTACTGTTCGTGATAGAGATACAATGGAACAAGTACGTTTACCAATTGATCAATTAGTAGATTATATTCAAGATAAAATTACTTTCTAATAAAGGAGATCATTATGCCAAGACTTTCAAATGAAAAAATCAATGAAATAAGACAAAGCGTTGATATCGTTGATGTTATTGGCAATTATCTTCCTTTAGAAAGAAGAGGACGTAATTATTTAGCAAGGTGCCCATTTCACAATGATGATCATCCATCAATGTCTGTTTCACCTGAAAAGCAGATCTATAGATGTTTTGTATGTTCACACGGTGGAAATGTGTTTACTTTCTTACAAGATTACTTAAAAATTTCCTTTATGGAAGCTGTCAAAATGGTGGCTCAAATGGGAAATGTTGATTTAGGTGATTTTACATTTTATGAAGAAAAACCACATGTAAATCAAGAATTAGAACCATACTATTTAATGCATGAAGAAGCAAATCGTATTTATAAACATTATTTAACGACGAAGCTTGCTTTAGAAGCAAATAGTTATTTAAGTCAAAGACATTTATCTAAAGATATTATTGACTATTTTGAAATTGGTTATGCACCAGAACAAAATATTTTATTAAAGGCTTTTGAAAAATCTGGTTTTTCAAGAATGCAAGCTTATGAATCAGGACTTGTTATAGAATCTGGAGTAGGATACGATCGCTATTCCAATCGTATTATGTTTCCTTTACATAATAGTGAAGGACGTGTTGTTGGCTTTAGTGGTCGTATCTATCAAAAAAATCAAAAAGAATCTAAGTATATGAACTCTCCTGAATCTAAAATTTTTATTAAAGGAGAGACCTTATACAATTACCATCGTATAAAAAATGATGTTAGAAATGAAGGTAAAGTCATTATTCTAGAAGGTTTTATGGATGTAATAGCATTATATAAAGCGGGTATTAAAAATACTGTCGCAATTATGGGAACAGCTTTAACTTCACAACATTTAAAAATGTTAAAACGATTATCAAATGATATTGTTTTATGTCTTGATGGTGATCAAGCTGGGAAAAATGCGATGATAAAATGTGTGGATGCTTTAAATAATGAAGGATTTCATACATCAATCGTGGTTATTCCTGATGCAATGGATCCAGATGAATTTCTAGAAGCTAAAGGAAAAGATGAATTAATAGCACTCTTTAAAAATCCAATAAGTGCTGTTGAGTTTAAATTAAATTATTATTATGAACGTATCAATGTTGATAACTATGAAGATCGAAAAAATTATTTAGAATCCATGGTTAAAGTCATCATGCAATTGGATGATATTGTTGATCAAGATTATTATATTGGTCAACTTGAAAAAAAATCAGGATTTTCTAAAGAAACAATTCATCATTTAATGAGTCAACAAACTCTTGTAAAAAAACCAATACCTTTTAGACCAGTGACTTATGATCATGTTTCAAGATTGATTGATAAGTATCAAAAGGCTGAAAGAGATTTGTTATATTATATGATGCAGGATAAAAAGTATGCGATGCAATATGAAGCAAAAGCAGGCTATATGTATGATAAAGTTAATCGCTTAATTGCTTCCTATATTATTGATTATTATCGTCAGTACGTCATTTTAGAAGTTGCTGATTTGATTAATATGATTGATGATCAAGATATTGTTAAAAGAATTTTAGAAATATCATCTTTACATTTACCTCAATTAGAATCAAATCAAGCAATTGATGATTATATCAAAATAATACAAGAAAAACTTAAAATTGAACGAATTAAACAACTTGAACAGGAGCTATCACAAACATATGATCCTCGTCAACAAGCAAAAATTCTTCAAGAAATTATAGAATCAAAAGATAAGGAGTAAACTATGGCAAAGAAAAAAGTACAAGCAGTTTCATTTGATGATTTAAAAAAATTAGTTGTAAATGAAGCAAAAAACAATAACAATGTATTAACCCAAGAACAAATTGATGAATATTTAATGAATTATGATTTAAGTGATGAATTAGCAGAAGAATTACTTGAATATATTCAACAAAATCAAATTACTATTTCTGATGATGATTTAGATTCATTAGATGTAGATGATGATATGTTACTTGCAGGCGTTCCTGCAATGGATGATGATTTAGACCTTGATATAGATGATGCAGATGATACTCCTGATCTAGATTTTGATGGTGATTTCGATATGATGACAGGGGATACATTACATATGTATCAAGAACATGATGATGATAAAGAAAGCGAAAGCACTCAACTTGGAAGTAATGTTAAAATTAATGATCCTGTAAAAATGTATCTTAAAGAAATTGGGCGAGTTGAATTATTAAATCATGATCAAGAAATTGAATTAGCTAAAAGAATTCTTGAAGGAGATGAACAAGCTAAAAAAGAACTTGCTGCAGCAAACTTAAGATTAGTTGTTTCCATCGCTAAAAGATATGTTGGACGTGGAATGTTATTCTTAGATTTAATCCAAGAAGGAAACATGGGGTTAATTAAAGCAGTAGAAAAATTTGATTATACAAAAGGATTTAAATTCTCTACTTATGCGACTTGGTGGATTAGACAAGCAATTACACGTGCAATTGCCGATCAAGCCCGTACAATTCGTATTCCAGTACACATGGTAGAAACAATCAATAAATTAACACGTATTCAAAGACAATTAATTCAAGAATTAGGTAGAGAACCATCTGCTGAAGAAATTGCTGAAAAAATGGATGGTATGACACCTGAAAAAGTACGTGAAATTCAAAAAATTTCATTAGAACCCGTTTCATTAGAAACACCAATTGGTGAAGAAGATGATTCACATTTAGGTGATTTTATTGAAGATGAAGGAGCAATGTCTCCAGATGATTATGCTGCTAATGAATTATTAAAAGATGAATTGAATGATGTTTTATTAGAACTTACAGATCGTGAAGAAAAAGTATTAAGACTTCGTTTTGGTTTGGATGATGGAAGAACAAGAACTCTTGAAGAAGTTGGGCGTGAATTTAACGTTACACGTGAACGTATTCGTCAAATTGAAGCAAAAGCATTAAGAAAATTAAAACATCCATCTCGTTCTAAAAGATTAAAGGATTTCTTAGATCGTTAATGAAACTATCAAAAAGATTAGAATTACTTGCTTATTTGGTAGAAAAACATAAAAAAGGAAATATCTTGGCAGATATTGGAACAGATCATGCTTATTTGCCATGTTATTTAATTGAAAAAAATATTATAGATAAAGCTTATGCCTGTGATGTCGCAAAAGGTCCTTTTGCGGCGTCACTTTCTACTATTAGGCAATATCATTTCGAAGAAAATGTTGAAGCTTTATTAGGAGATGGATTAGATCCTATTCTTGATAAAAAAGTTGATATGGTAACGATTGCTGGAATGGGATCATTTCTAATTGTAGAAATATTAGAAAAAAATAAAGCGTATTTAAACAAAGTTAAACAATTCTATTTACAACCTAACGCTAATACGGATCATCTAAGAAAATACTTATTTAAAAATCATTTTAAAATTATTGATGAAAAGATAATTAAAGATGGTCATCATGTTTATGAAATGATGGTTGTAGAAAATACAAATCAAGATATTCAATATAATCAAGAAGATATGATGTTTGGTCCAGTTTTAAGAAAAAATAAAGATGAATTATTTATTCGTTATTGGCAAAAACAATATCAAACATATTTAAAGATTATGAAAGATTTGCCATCAAATCATCCAAGATATTTAGAATTAGAAAA
The DNA here is from genome assembly GCF_013361255.1 of Faecalibacillus sp. H12. Classification (NCBI taxonomy): domain Bacteria; kingdom Bacillati; phylum Bacillota; class Erysipelotrichia; order Erysipelotrichales; family Coprobacillaceae; genus Faecalibacillus; species Faecalibacillus sp. H12. The sequence continues at coordinate 21,536 of NZ_JABWDK010000004.1, forward strand.
ACAAAAACAATTAATTGAAGGTGAACTTAATGAAAGCTTATGAAATTATGAATCATTTGGAGAAATATTTTCCTTTAAATCTTCAAATGGATTTTGATTGCTGTGGCCTACAAATTGGAAGTAGAGAAAAGGAAGTTAAAAAAGTTTATATTGCTTTAAACGCTGATAATGAAACATTACAAGCCTGTATTGAAAATAATTGTCAAATGTTAATTACACATCATCCTTTTTTATTAGAAAAAATAAAAAACCTGGATACATCTTTACATCAAGGAAAATTTATTGAAAGAGCTATTAAACATGGCATTGTTGTTTATAGCTTACATACATGTTTAGATAGAGGACAAAATGGGATTTCCATGAATGATTGGTTGATTCAAAAATTAGGTGTTCATGATGTTGCTTGTTATGATCATTATGAAGTAGGAAAGAAAGCTACTTTAAATCAAGCAATGGAAGGACAAGATTTTATAGAATATGTAAAAGATAAATTTCATTTGCAACATTTAAAATATAGTAAAAATACAAATAAAATGATACATACAATTGCTATTTGTGGGGGAAGTGCAGCAGACGACTTAGAAATTCTTACTGGTCAAGTAGATTGTTATATTACAGGTGATACTAAATATCGTCATGCTAAATATGCTATTGATCATGATTGTTTATTAATTGATCCGGGTCATCATTTAGAAGTTATAATTGAAGAAAAACTTCCTGAATTATTAGAAGATTTACCAATTCAAATACAAATTCACGAAAGTCTTGATTATTTTAAATATGAATAAAACTCTTGGGATGACTCAAGAGTTTTTTCATATTTGATAGGCTATAAGAAAGGAGCTTTATTATGAAATTACATTATCAAGGAAAATATAATTTAGATCCTTAAATATTACCGAAAATAAAACATCAACCCAATGCTGTAAAATTTAAAGAAGTCAGTTCGTCCAAAGAATTTGCTGTTATTGCTAATACAATAGGACTTGTATTAATGGTCATCTTATCTATTCCTATTCTTTTAGTATATAAAAATGATTTACTGCTTTATTTTGATGATATGATGCTTGCTTTTATTTTTCCAATTTTAACAATGTTTCCTCATGAGCTTTTACATGCCCTTTGTTTTAAAGAAGACGTTTATCTTTATACAAATTTTAAACAAGGAATGGTTTTTGTTTTAGGAACTGAAACAATGAGTAAAAAAAGATTTATTTTTATGTCTCTTCTATCAAATTTAGTTTTTGGTTTTCTTCCTTACTGCTTATCTTTTCTAGGAACTAAATATTTGATGTTTGCTTTATAGGGAGTTATTGCTGTAGCGATGGGAGCAGGAGATTATTATAATGTTTTCAATGCTCTTACACAAATGCCTAAAGGAGCTAGAACCTATTTATATCAGATGAATTCTTATTGGTATATACCTGAAAATAAATAAAAATAAGTTTCAAAAAATTAATTTATTTTATTTTATCTTTTTTTGTAACTCTTTTTTCATAAAATAATGAAAGAAAAAATATTTTTTAAGTGGATGTGCTTACATTGATTTTATGCATTGTTATCTTAAAAAAATAGGTTTATACTAAAAGATGTAGAGAGTAAAGGAAGGCAAGAATTATGAACAAAAACGAGATTATGTCAAAAACAAAAATTGTATGTACTATTGGACCAGCTTCAGAAAGTAAAGAAATGCTTACTAAATTAGTAAAAGCTGGAATGAATGTCATGAGATTAAACTTTTCTCATGGAACTCATGAAGAACATGAAGAAAAAATCAATACTTTATTAGAAATTAATAAAGAATTATCGACAAATGTTGCTATTTTATTAGATACAAAAGGACCTGAAATTAGAACTGGTGATTTTGTTGGTGGAAAAACAACTTTTAAAAAAGGACAAACTTCAACTATTTGTGTAGAAGATATTGAAGGAACAAGTGAAAGATTTACAATTACTTATAAAGATTTATATAAAGATGTTAAACCAGGTGGTTTCATCTTAGTAAACGATGGTCAAGTTGAATTATTAGTTGATCATATTGAAGGAACAGATATTGTTTGTGTTGCAGCAAATGATGGAGAAGTAAAAAATAAACGTGGAATCAATGTTCCAGGAATTAAATTAGGATTTGATTATTTATCACCTAAAGATATTTCAGATTTAACATTTGGTGCAAATCAACCTTTTGACTATGTTGCTGCTTCATTCTGTCGTAGAGCACAAGATATTATTGATATTAAAAAATTATTAATTGAAAATGGTAGAAATGATATTCAAATTTTAGCGAAGATTGAAAATCAAGAAGGTGTTGAAAACGTTGATGAAATTCTTGATATTGCTGATGGTATCATGGTTGCTCGTGGTGACTTAGGTGTAGAAGTTCCTGCTGAAGATGTCCCACTTATTCAAAAATCAATTATTAAAAAATGTAAACAACGTGGTAAAATCGTTATTACTGCCACTCAAATGTTAGAAAGTATGCAACAAAATCCAAGACCAACACGTGCGGAAGTATCTGACGTGGCTAATGCGATTTATGATGGTACAGATGCAATTATGTTATCTGGTGAATCTGCAAGTGGATTATATCCTCAAGAAGCAGTTTTAATGATGTCAAAAATTGCTCATAAGATTGAATCTAGTTTAGATTATCAAAGCTTACAAAGACAAGCCATTCGTACAGCACCAGATGATACAAGCGAAGCTATTTGTATGTCTGTTGCAGAAATTGCTTATAAATTCAATGTAGCAGCAATTATTGCCTTTACAGAATCTGGATTTACAGCTCGTAAAATGGCTCGTTATCGTACAAAATCTCGTATTATTGCTGCAACTCCATCACTTAAAACTGTTAAAGCTTTAGCTTTAAACTGGGGTGTTAAAGCAGTACCTTGTAAACAATTAAACTCACGTATTTCAATGATTGATTATGCAAGTATTATTGCTAGAGAAAATGGTGTAAAACCTGGTCAAAAAATCTTAGTTACTGGTGGAACACCAGGAGTTAAAGGTGCAACAAGCTATTTAGAACTTGTAGAAGTTAAATAATATTCGAAATACACTCTTAGGAGTGTTTTTCTTTTCTAATTCATAAAGATGAAATAAATGGGTTATACTATATAATAGCAAAACAATGAAAAGAAAGAGAGATTTTATATGTGTACAGCAGCAACTTATCAAACAAAAGATTTTTATATGGGTAGAACTTTGGATTATGAATTTTCCTATGGTGAAAAAATAGCTATTATGCCGAGAAACTATCCTTTACAATATAGACATGGATCAAAAAATATTGAACATTATGCCATGATTGGTATGGCTCATGTATTAGATGAATATCCTTTATATTATGACGCTGTTAATGAAAAAGGTTTAGGAATGGCAGGATTAAATTTTGTCGGAAATGCTTGTTATCAAGAGGTTAAAGAAGGAGCAGTCAACGTTGCTCAATATGAATTCATTCCTTGGGTTTTAAGTCAATGTGCAACGCTTAAAGAAGCCAAACAACTTATTCAAACAATCAATTTAGTGAAGACACCTTATAACGAACATTTACCAGCCGCATCATTACATTGGATCATTGCAGATCAAAGTGGATGTATAACTGTTGAGTCAGTCGAAGAAGGATTAAAAATCTATGAAAATCCAGTCGGTGTTCTTGCAAACAATCCCTCATTTGATAAACAATTATTTAATTTAAATAATTATATGTCTTTATCACCTAAACAACCACAAAATTATTTTTCTAAACAACTAGATTTAAAATCCTATTCTAGAGGAATGGGAGCTCTTGGATTACCTGGTGATTTATCTTCAATGTCACGTTTTGTAAGAGTTGCATTTACTAAAATGAACGGACAATCAAAAGATAATGAAAGAGATAGTGTTAACCAATTTTTCCATATTTTAGGTTCTGTAGAACAACAAAGAGGGTGTTGTGAAGTAGATGATGGAAAATATGAAATTACGATTTATACGTCATGTTGGAATAGTCAAAAGGGAATCTATTATTATACAACATATAATAGAAGACAAATTACTGCCGTTAATATGCATAAAGTAAATTTAGATGGTCAACATCTTACTAGTTACCCAATGCTAGATGATGAAGAATTTTATGAACAAAATTAGTATTTTTAAGATAGCGAAAGCTATCTTTTTTTTATATTTAAATGTGATTAAAATCACATAAATTTCATATATTTCAAAGAAAACAAGTTAATTTTTTAACTTGTTGTAAACGCTTTCAATTTGAAAATAATAGGACTAAAATAGGGTTAAAGGGGATGGAAGTTATGAGTTTAAAATCATTTATTGGAGGCATACATCCAAAAGATCAAAAACAATATACAAAGGATTTGCCTATTATTAAAATAAAAGCAAGTGATGAAGTTGTATTTCCTTTAAAACAACATATTGGTGCACCTTGTCAACCAATTGTTAAAGTAAAAGATGAGATAAAAGTTGGGCAAGTTATTGCTTGTAGTGATGCTTTTGTTTCAAGTCCTATTATTTCTTCAGTTTCAGGTGTAGTAAAAAAAATAGAAGAAAGAATGGATGTCAGTGGGAAAATGCAAGAATCAATTGTTATTGCTAATGATGGATTATATCAAAAAGTTGAAAATAATAATAATAAACAAGAATTAACTTATGAAGAAAAAATTGAAAGAATTAAGGCAGCAGGTATAGTTGGTCTAGGAGGAGCAGGGTTTCCTACACATGTAAAATTATCTGTTAAAGATCCAAATCAAGTTCAATATTATATTGTTAATGGTGCGGAATGTGAACCCTATCTTACAAGTGATTATCGCTTGATGCTTGAAAAAACAGATGAACTAATAGCAGGAATTCATGTTTTATTAGAAATGTTTCCAAAAGCTCTTTGTTATATTGCCATTGAAGATAATAAAAAAAAGGCTATTCATTTATTAAAAGAAAAGTGTAAAGATGAAAAAAGAATTGCTGTGAAAGAACTAAAAACAAAATATCCTCAAGGTGGAGAAAGAATGCTTGTTAAGGTTTTAACAGGAAAGACATTAAATTCTAAAATGCTTCCTTTAGATGTAGGATGTATTGTTGATAATGTAGCAACAGTGATTGCTATTAATCAAGCGGTTCGTTATAATCAACCTTTAATTTCTAAAGTAATGACGATTTCGGGTGATGGAATAACACCTAGCAATATTGAAGTTCCTATAGGAACGAGTTTTAAACGGATCGTTGAACAATTAGGAGGTTTCAAATCTGAAGTTCAAAAACTTATTTGTGGAGGTCCAATGATGGGAAGCGCCCTTATTCATTTAGATATACCTGTAACTAAGACATCAAGTTCTTTACTTGCACTTGTACAAGATGAAGTATCCCTTTTTGAACCTTCTGCATGTATTCGTTGTGGTCGATGTAAAGACGTGTGTCCGAGTTTATTAGTTCCTCAAAAACTTTATCAAATAGCAACAAAAAATGATACAGAAGCCTTTATTTTAAATGGTGGAATGGAATGTATAGAATGTGGTTGTTGTAGCTATACATGTCCAGCAAAAAGAAATATGACACAGGCATTTAAGAAGATGAAATATTTAGTCTCTGTTAATAAAAGAAAGTAGGTGTTATTCATGAATCAATTACTACATGTTTCTGCTTCACCGCATATTAAAGATCGTGTTACAACATCTTCTATTATGTTAGATGTCATTATTGCTTTAATACCAGCTACTTTATTTGGAATTATTCAATTTAAAATAAATGCTTTATTGATTATTGTAACAACGATAACAACATGTGTTTTAGCAGAATATTTATATGAACGTTTTATGAAAAAAACAATTACCATCAAAGATCTATCAGCAGTTGTCACAGGACTTATTCTTGCTTTAAATTTACCATCAACAGTTCCTTTATGGCTTCCTGTTATTGGTGGTCTCTTTGCTATTATTGTGGTTAAACAATTTTATGGAGGATTAGGACAAAATTTTATGAATCCAGCGTTAGCTGCAAGATGTTTTTTATTGATTTCCTTTACTGGAAGAATGACAAATTTTGTATTTGATGGGATGACTTCATCAACGCCACTTGCAATTTTAAAAAATGGAGAAAGCTTTGATTTAATAAGGATGTTTATTGGAAATACTGTTGGAACAATTGGAGAAACTTCTGCAATTGCACTTTTAATAGGTGCAATGTATTTGATTGTTAAAAAAGTTATTAAAGTAACCATTCCTTTAACATATCTTTTAACATTTTCTATTTTTACATTGATTTTATCACCATGTCCTTTTGATGCTTATTATTTAGCTTGTGAGTTATGTGGTGGAGGTTTGATCTTTGGTGCCTTTTTCATGGCTACTGATTATGTAACAAGCCCAATGGATCAAAAAGGACAACTTATTTATGGTATTTTATTAGGTGTATTAACAGGATTATTTCGTTTTTTTGGAACAAGTGCAGAAGGTGTTTCTTATGCCATTATTATTTCTAATTTATTAGTACCATTAATTGATAAACTCACATTAAAAGGTGGTGTTGTCAAATGAAAAAAATAATAAAAGATATTTTAATTTTGTGCGTGATTACTATTATTTGCGGAGGACTTCTTGGTTATGTTTATCAAATAACAAAGAATCCTATTCAACACCAATCACAACAAAGTAAACAAGATGCTTATTTAAAAGTGATGAAAGAAGCAACTTCTTTTAAAGCTTATAAAGAAAATGATATCAAAAAATTATCTAAAAAGCTTAAAGGGGATTATGGTAAAAATGGTCTTGAAATAGAAAATGCTTTAAAAGCATATCATCAAAAACAAACTATCGGTTATATTATTCAAGTGATTGATCATGATGGTTTTGGTGGTGATATTGAAATCATTATTGGTATCAACCTTCAAAAAGAAATTACAGGAGTTGAAATTTTATCAATTGATGAAACAGTAGGACTTGGAATGAATGCTAAAAATGAAGAGTTTAGAAATCAGTATGTAGGGAAAAAAGTAGATCATTTCCAAGTCGTTAAAAATGGTAAACAAAATGAAGATGAAGTAGATTCTTTATCAGGAGCAACCATTACTTCTAAAGCAATGACAAATGGAATCAATGGAGCCTTAGATTTTTATGATTTATTGAAAGGAAGATGAAAATATGAAGAAATATTTAAAACCTTTATATAATGGAATCATTAAAGAAAATCCTACCTTTGTATTAATGCTTGGTATGTGCCCAACTCTTGCGGTTACAACTTCAGCAATGAATGGAATGGGAATGGGACTTACGACGATGGCGGTTTTAATTATGTCGAATTTTGTTATTTCAGCACTTAGAAATATTATTCCTAGTCGTATGCGTATTCCTGCTTATATTGTCATTGTTGCTTCTCTTGTTACAGTTGTACAATTATTATTACAAGGATATATTCCATCTTTATATGATACACTTGGTATTTATATTCCTTTAATTGTTGTCAATTGTATTATTTTAGGAAGAGCAGAAGCTTTTGCTTCTAAAAATAATCCACTTTTATCAATTATGGATGGTCTTGGTATGGGGCTTGGTTTTACTTTTGCTTTAACTTGTATAGGTTTAGTAAGAGAAATATTGGGTGCAGGAACATTCTTTTCAATGTCATTACCAATTTCATTTGAGCCAATAACGATTTTTGTGATGGCACCAGGAGCATTCTTTATACTTGCTTTGCTAACAGCTATTCAAAATAAATTAAAATTACCTAGTGCAACGAATGTTTCTCATTCATCTTTAAAGTGTGGGGGAGATTGTATGCATTGTCACGGTAATCAATGTCAAATAAATAAATCTTTGTTAAAGGAGGATCCTGAAAAATGAAAACACTTATTTTAACACTGATTAGTGTTTCTTTAGTTAATAATGTCGTTTTATCGCAGTTTTTAGGGTTATGTCCATTTTTAGGCGTTTCAAAACAAACCAAAACCGCAATGTCTATGGGTGGTGCAGTTATTTTTGTAATTACAATTGCGTCAGCTGTAACTCATTTGTTGTATCGTTTACTTGTTTTGTTACATGTTGAATATTTAGAAACAGTCGCTTTTATTTTAATTATTGCAGCACTTGTTCAATTTGTAGAACTCTTTTTAAAAAAATATTTTCCACCTTTATATAATTCATTAGGTGTTTATTTACCTCTTATTACAACCAACTGTGCTGTTTTAGGTGTTGCCTTAACAAATGTACAAAATAATTATGATTTTGTAACAAGTGTTGTAGCCGGTTTTGGGACAGCTTTAGGATTTACAATTTCAATTACAATTTTAGCAGGAATAAGAGAAAGAATTGCCGATAATGATATTCCTCATGTTTTACAAGGCTCACCAATTGTTTTAATTACAGCAGGTTTGATGGCTATTGCCTTTATTGGCTTTTCAGGCTTGATTTAAGGAGGAAATACGATGAATACAGTCATTATTGCAGTTATTGTTGTTGGGAGTATAGGATTGTTTATTGGAATATTCCTTTCACTTGCCAGTGTTAAATTTAAAGTAGAAGTCAATGAAGATGAAGAAAAAATTAGAGCGGTTCTTCCTGGAAATAACTGTGGAGCTTGTGGTTATCCTGGATGTGATGGCCTTGCATGTGCAATTGCTAAAAAAGAAGCCCCAATTAATCAATGTCCTGTAGGTGGTAATGAAGTTGCTAAAAAAATAGGAGAAATTCTCCATTTAGAAGTAGAAGAGAATACACATTTAGTAGCTTATGTTAAATGTAAGGGAACGTGTGATAAAATACAAAGACAATATCAATACGATGGTATTCATGATTGTTTAAGTGCAGCCGTTGTCCCAGGAAGTGGCGATAAAAAGTGTCGTTTTGGTTGTATGGGTTATGGCAGTTGTGTAAAGGCTTGTGCTTTTGATGCCATTCATGTTATTGATGGTGTTGCTCAAGTTGATAAAGAAAAATGTAAATCATGTCAAAAATGTATGGATGCTTGTCCGCAGCATCTTATTGAAATGGTTCCTTATGAATCTTTATGTCATGTAAGATGTAATAGCCATGATAAAGGACCAGTAGTTAATAAAAACTGTAAGGCAGGATGTTTAGGGTGTATGATGTGTCAAAAAGTTTGTCCAACAGGAGCAATTACAGTTGAAAACTTTTTAGCACATATTGATTATTCTAAATGTGTTCATTGTGGTAAATGCAAAGAAAAATGTCCAAGAAAGATTATTGAATAAAAAGAAAAAGGACATTAGCCCTTATTTAAATAGTGCTTAAAGGCTTTACTATAACTTACTTGATTGTTTTCATCAATAAAACAACCAGAAACACCTTCAAGTGAGTTAAGTAATTCAAGTCCTTTTTCTTTTCCTAAAGAAAAACAAACCGTGCTCAAAGCATCTCCTTGAATTGATTTTTTAGAAATAATCGTTACTGAGCTTAAACCGTTTTCATAACTATAACCTGTTTTTGGATTTAAAATATGATGATATCTTTTAGAATCAATTTCAAAAAATCTTTGATAAGTTCCACTTGTAACAACAGATAAATCATTGATTTTTAAACTAAACAATGAATCAGATGTTTGTTGTGGGTTGGTAACTCCAATAATAAAAGGATTCTCTTGTTTTTTACCAACACATAAAATATTACCTCCTAAATTAATAAGGGCACTCTTGACATTTTCTTTAAGTAAATAGTTTTTGATTTGATCGGCGATGTATCCTTTTGCAATTGCCCCTAAATCAATCATTGTTTCTGTATTTAGAAAACGTATCTTATGATTTTCTAAAATAATATTTTTATAAGAAACATCGTGAAGATGGTGTTGAATCAACGGATCTTCAGGAAGTGTGTGCTTTTTAAAATCCCATAATGAAGAAATCGAACCAATGGTAATATCAAAGCTTCCTTTTGATAAATCACTATAATAAAGCCCTTGTTTAATCACTTTATAGAGATCATCAGATAATTCTTGAGCTTCTAATTTGTTGGAAGAATGATTGATTTTATAGAGTTCACTTTTTTTATTATTGGCAGAAAAGATACGCTCGTATTTCTTGCATAAATCAAAACAGTTATTTAAAATATTTTTAGAAGAAGAATCATAAAGGGTTATTTGGATAATTGTATCTAGACAAAATTCTTTATTAGAAAGAGGAGTTGTGTTTTTACAACCGCAAAGGATAAATGAAAAAATAAGTAATGAAAGTATTGATTTTTTCATAGGTAACCTCCTTTTTTTATATTATAGCATGGAGTAAGAAGATGAAAAATAAAACGTTAAGAAATGATTTGATTATTCTTGGCATTCTTGTTGTTCTGATAGGAGGACTTTTTCTTTTTAAATCAAAACAACAAGGAGCAAAAATTGTCATAAAAAGAAATGATCAAATTGAAGGTTATTATTCTTTAGATGATGATCAAATCATTAATATTGATAATGAAAATAAAATACAAATTAAAAATCATGAGGTTTTTATGATAAAAGCAACTTGTCCAGATCATTTATGTATTAAACAAGGGAAAATAAATAAAAAAGGGGCAACGATTGTTTGTTTGCCTCATCATTTAGTTGTGGAAGTGATTGAAGGAAATGAAGGAAAAGAAGATGGAAAAGTCTATTAAAAAATTATGCTATTTGGCTTTATTTTGTGCAATAGCAATTGTTTTAAGTTATATAGAATCATTAATACCTCTTTATTTAGGCGTTCCAGGAGCTAAATTAGGGCTTGCAAATGTCGTTACTTTGACATTACTTCTTTGTTTTGGCTTAAAAGAGGCTTTTATTGTCATGTTTTTAAGAATTTTGATTGTTTCTTTGACTTTTACGAATTTCTATATGTTTTTATATAGTTTATCAGGAGGATTGCTTTCTTTAATAATCATGTATTTATTTTTAAAAACAAATTTATTTTCTGATATCATTATTTCCATTATGGGTGGTATTTTTCATAATGTAGGACAATTATTGGTAGCAATGCTTTTTTTTAGTTCAACAGTATTTATGTATTATTTACCGTATCTAATGCTTTTTGGTATACTATCGGGTATTGTAATAGGCATTTTAGGTGAAATCATTTATTTAAAAATAGGAAATCAATTAAAGAAAAGAGGTTAGAAGTATGTTTATTGTTCAAAAAATAGAAACAATGCAACGATTAAAAGAAAACTATTTCCAATCTTAGTAGCAAAAATACAAGAAGAAAAGATGAAAGAATGGGTTAAATGTTATACAAGTGATGTTTTAATTAATTGTTGTGTTTGTAAAAGATGACTTAAAATAGGTGATATTCAGCCAATAATTAGTAGCTGAAAATTTATAATTAATAGAAATTGTGTTAAAATACATATGTTAGATGGAGGAAAGTTATGAATACAGATTCAGTATTATCAACATTGCTAAGATATGTAAATGGACAATATAAAAAAGATACGAATTATGATATAGCACTTGCATTACTTACTCATTATAGTGTTATACCAGAAAAAACAATTAATGAGTTATCAGAATTATGTTTTGTATCACCAGCATCAATTTCACGTTTTGTTAAATTGATAGGATTTCATTCTTTTCAAGAATTTAAAAATGCTTGTTTAAATACACTTGATATATCTAAAACAGATTATTCTCCTCAAATTATAAAAGCTGATAAAAAAGATGTTAAAGAAATTTTTCAAAATTATACAAAACATGTTATTGATAATATTCAATTTACATATGATCATCTTGATTTTGAGCAACTAGATCATGTATGTAAATATATCCATGATAGTTTAGAAGTTTTGGTGTTAGGTTTAGAGTTTTCAACATTACTAGCACAACATATACAAAATAGATTTGCTTTGATGAATAAATATATTACGGTAGCAATTTCCAATGATGAACAATTAGAAGCGGCGCATAATCTTAAAGAAAATAGTGTTGTGATTATTTTAAGTGTAGAGGGAGGTTATTTTTATAGACATAGTGAAGTTATTCAAATACTTCTTGAAAAAAATATTAAACTTATTGTTTTAACGATGAATAATCATAATAAGATGATTAATGAATTTATTGATAAAGAAGTCATTTTATGTAGCCAGGATAATACAAATACTGAATCTAGGATGTCATTATTATATAGTTTAGAAATTATTATCATGTATTATTGTATTTATTTTACATATTAATTCTTATTTTCAATATCTGAAAAACAGTGTGTATTTTTGAAAATCGCACTGTTTTTTTGACGACTTATTCTTTACATATTCTTGTTATACTAACGATAGACAAAGGCCAATGTCATATACATACAAGGAGAAGGAAAATGGAAAAATTAATATCAATTATTGAAAAGACACTTGTTCCAGTAGCTAATAAGCTATCTCAAAATAAATATTTGAGTGCGATTAGTGGTGGATGTATGTCTACATTAGGAATTATTATGGTAGGTGCCGTTTTTACAATTTTAACAAATATATCATGGCAACCTTATACAGATTTATTAGCTTCAACAGGATTAGATCAATTATTTACAGGAGTGCAAAATGTAACAACAAATTTATTAGCTGTTTATATGGCGTTTGCTGTTGGTTATAGAGGAGCAACTGTTTTTGAAAATAAAAAATATACTTTAACTTCAGGATTTTTATCTTTATTTGCATATATGTTACTTGTACCTTTAGATACAACAACATTAGCTGACTCAGGAATTAGTTTCTTTAATATTTCTTATTTAGGAACAAAAGGAGTTTTTGTGGCATTACTTGCAGGGCTTATTGTATCTAGATTGTTAGCGTTAATCACTGAAAAAAACATTGTTATTAAATTACCAGATTCTGTACCTGAAATGGTAAGTGAATCTTTATCATCATTATTAGCAGGAGTTATTATTACGATTGTTTTCTTAATTTTTAGAGCTTTATTTGCAGTGACACCTTATGGAAATGCAACAGATTGTATTTATACAATTATTCAAACACCATTACAATCATTAACTGGTAACTTACCTGCATTTATCATTATTATTCTAATCGCACAATTATTATGGTTCTTTGGAATTCATGGTTCAATGACAGTATTACCAATTTTATTCCCAATTTGGTTAAGTTATATTGGTGATAATACAGCAGCAATGGCTGCAGGAAAAACAATTCCACATGTTTTAAATATTGGATTATGGGATTTAGCTAATTTAGGTGGATCAGGTGCAACAATTGGACTCGTTATTTTAATGTTCTTTAAAGCAAAAAGTAATCAATACAAATCATTTGGTAAATTAACATTGCCTTGTGGTATCTTTAGTGTTAATGAACCAGTTATCTTTGGTTTACCAGTTATTTTAAATCCAATTATGCTTATTCCATTTATTATTTGTCCTATTGTTTTAGTTTGCTTAGGATATGCTTTAATTCAATTTGGAATTGTAACAGCACCAATAGGAATTTTAGGTTTAGGATCAATGCCACCACTTATTTCTGGAATCATGCAAGGAAGTTTATCTTGGGGAATTTATCAATTAGTAGCTGTTGTTATTTCAATTATTATTTATTATCCATTCTTTAAAACAATTGACAATCAAGCATTAGCAAAGGAAAAAGGTGAACAAGGTGAATAACTTTTTATGGGGTGCTTCTACAAGTGGATTTCAAGTAGAAGGTGGTTATAACTTAGATGGAAAAGGATTATCAACAACAGATGTTCGACAAGTAAAAGAAGGTATTGCAGATTGCAAAGTAGCAAGTGACCATTATCATCATTTTAAAGAAGATATTCTTTTGATGAAAGAATTAGGTTTAAAAGCTTATCGCTTTTCATTCTGTTGGGCAAGAATTATGCCAGATGGGCATCATGTTAATCAAAAAGGATTGGATTTTTATGATCAAATTATTCATTTATGTTTAGAAAATCACATAGAACCTATTCCAACTCTCTATCATTTTGAAATGCCACAAGCATTAGTAGATGAATTTGGTGGTTGGAAAAACAGAAGATGCATTGATGCTTTTGTTGAATATGCGAGAATATGCTTTACAAAATGGAAAGGTATTGTTAATTATTGGGTAACGATTAATGAACAACTTATTGCTATGGCAGCAAGTGATTTAAATGGTAATCATGAAAGTGATAAAGTATTACAAACAAAAAATATGTATCAAATGTCTTATCATGCTTCTTTGGCAGAAAAAAAAGCTATGAAATTATTAAAAGAAATTGATCCAAAAGCTAAGATTGGTGTTGTTAATGCTGTACAAAATGTATATCCCTATAGTTCTTCACCAGAAGATGTTTTGGCAGCGATGGATGCGGAAGAACTTATGATGTATATGCTTTTAGATATGTCTGTTAAAGGAGAATATTCGTTTAGAGTTAAAAATATTTTAAAAAAAATGAATTGTTCTCCTGTTAAAGAAGATGGCGATGATGAGATTTTACATGCTTCTCAACCAGATTTTATAGGAATCAATTATTATTCATCTATTTGTGTAAAGGAAAATAAATCAGCTACTGTCAATTATCAATTACCACCATTTTTTAGAAGCTCTATGTTTGAAGCATGTCCAAATGAGCATTTAAAGAAAACAAAATGGATGGCAAATGGTATAGATCCACTAGGAATAAGAAGTATTATTTATAAAATTTATAACCGATATTCTTTACCGATAATTATTACAGAAAATGGAATGGCTTATAGTGATGTATTAGAAAATAATCAAATACACGATGATTATCGAATTGACTATTTAAAATCTCATATTAAAGAAGTATTAATTGCGAAAGAAGAAGGGTATCCAATTTTTGGATACTGTCCATGGTCATTTATTGATGTGGTAAGTTCACATCAAGGATTTTCTAAAAGGTATGGTTTAGTGTATGTTAATAGAACAGATGAAGATGTAATGGATTGTAAACGTATTAAAAAGGATTCATTTTATTGGTATCAAAAGGTTATTGAAAGTAATGGTGAAAAATTATGATAGATTTAAAAAGTAAACCTTTTTATCTTAACGATCAACAAATTAGAAAAGTACAAAGTATTTTAGATTCTATGACACTTGATGAAAAAATAGGACAAGTATTTTGTCCTATTGGATCATCTTTTGAAGAAAAAGAAATTGTAGAATTTATTGAAAAATATAAACCAGGAGCGATGATGTATCGACCTCTGGAATCAACAAAAATTAAACAGATTCATGAAACAATTCAAAACTATAGTAAAATACCTTTAATGTTAGCTGCTAATTTGGAAAGTGGTGGAAATGGAATTTGTATAGACGGTACTTATTTTTCTAGACAAATGGGTGTTGCTGCGACGAATGATTTAAAACAAGCATATCATTTAGGAATGATTGCAGGAAAGGAAGCAAATGCGGTTTTATGTAATTGGTCGTTTGCTCCTATTGTAGATATTGACTTTAATTATTTAAATCCAATTACGAATATTAGAACTTATGGTTCTGATAAAGAAAAAGTAATTGCTTATTCTAAACAACAAATCAATGCCTTGAGAGAATATAATGTTATCCCTTGTATCAAACACTTTCCTGGAGATGGTGTTGATATGCGTGACCAACATTTAGTAAGTAGTGTTAATGATTTAACGGTAAAGCAATGGGATGAAAGCTATGGAAATATTTATTCATCGTTTATTGATGAAGGAGTAGAAACTATTATGGTCGGTCATATGTTATTACCTCATTATGTTAAATATTTTAATCCGACAATTAAGGATGAAGATATTTTACCAGCAAGTTTATCAAAAGAAGTTTTAACGAATCTATTAAGAGAAAAACTTTCTTTTAATGGAATGGTTGTAACAGATGCAACGGCGATGATTGGGTATAATGTTGCTTTACCTCGAAGTCAAGCAATTCCTTTAAGTATTGAAAATGGATGTGATATGATTCTTTTTAATAAAGATATCGATGAAGATTATACATTTATGAAAAAAGGTTTAGAAAATGGTCTCTTGTCATTGGAGAGATTAAATGAAGCAGTTCTTAGAATTTTGGCAACAAAGATGGCAAATGGTGTATTTGAAAATAAAAAACCATTAAATGAGATTGATGTAGTTGGTTGTAAAGAACATCAAGAACTTGCTTATCAATGTGCAAGCAAAGCAATTACTTTAGTTAAAAATAAGCAAGATATTTTACCGATAACACCTCAAAAGTATAAAAATATTCGCTTGTATCATTTAACAGATACCTCAAAGGGTGGTTTTAAAGAATCTGGAAGTCAAAAGAAAATAGAAGATTATTTAAATGATCTAGGATTTAATGTAGATGTTTATGATGAAAATCAACTTGATTTCCATGAAATTTTTGAAACAGGTGTTTCATATTTAAAAGATAAATATGATTTAGTTATTTATGTTGCTGATTTTGATACAGCAAGTAATTATACAGTAAGACGTGTTGAGTGGATTAAATTAATGGCTGCCAATGCTCCTTGGTTTGTACAAGATATACCAACGCTCTTTATTTCGCTTGCCAATCCATATCATTTATTAGATGTTCCAATGATTAAAACATATATCAATGGTTATAGTCATAATGATGTAGTTATTCAATCATTAGTTAATAAACTGGTAGGTAAAGAAAAGTTTGTAGGTGTGAGTCCAGTTGATGCATTTTGTGGAAAGTGGGATACCAAAAGATGATAGATACAATTATATTTGATTTAGATGGCGTGATTTGTTCAACAGATCATTATCATTACTTGGCTTGGAAGAAACTTAGTGATGAACTTCATATTTCATTTGATGAAAAAGATAATGAAAAATTAAGAGGAGTTTCACGTATGGAAAGCTTAGATATTATTTTAGAAAAAAGCAGTCAAACTTATTCTCAAGTAGAAAAAGAAGAATTTGCGAATAAAAAGAATACTTTATATCAACAATATCTTAAACAAATGACACCTAGTGATCTTTCTGTTGAAGTTAAAGAAACACTTGATCAATTAAGAAATAAAGGATATAGATTAGCAATCGGTTCATCAAGTAAAAATACAAAACTTATTTTAAAACAACTTGGTTTAGAAAACTATTTTGATGCTATTTGTGATGGAACAATGATACAATACTCTAAACCACATCCAGAAGTATTTATGAAAGCTGCTGATTTATTAGAAAAAAATTATAAGAACTGTTTAGTTGTGGAAGATGCTCTTGCAGGATGTATCGCAGCTAAGAGTGCTTCAATGCACGTTGCAGCTATTTCCAGTGCTTATGGAAGTCCTTATGCAGACTATCATTTAAATACTTTTAAGGATTTATTAGAAATAAATAATAAATAATAGATTTTCCAAAGATTCCTAGTCCAAAATACCTCCATAAATAGTTTAGGAAATTTTTGGGAAATATTAAGGATATGATGCTGATCATATTCTTTTTTGTTTTACTTATGAATTTGATATGTAATTGAAATTGTCTTTTTTATGATTCCTTTTAAAATAGAAATCAAAGGAATAAAAGAGATATGAAAGATTACTATCACTATTTTGTAAATAAGGGAAATCATCTAAATAAAAATAATATATTAAAACAAGAAGAATATCGCTTTAAAACATTTAATCAAAATACTGCACTTCAAATTATTCAACAAATCATAGAGGCTGCTAAAGCGTATGATAAACCTTTTGCATCAAGAATTGTTTATAGAGATAAAATCATTGCTGAATACAGTGAACTAGAAAATACGTCGTGGTTAAATCGAAAAGAAAAAGTTTGTTATGAAACGAAACATTCTTCGTATTATATCTTCTTAGATAATATGCAATTTCATCTTTACGATTATATGATTGATGATGAAAGTTATGGGATCTGTGGAGGAAGTTTTCCTCTTTATGAAAATGATGAATTTGTTGGAACAATTACTTTTACGGGATTAAGACCACAGGAAGATCATGGAGTGATTATTCAAGTGTTAGAAAAGGTATTTCAAGAAAGAAATTGAAATATCTTTTTTTGTAACATATATAATGCTTTTTATATTTATCTCTTATTTTTAATTTGTTAGAGTTAACTGATGGAGGATGATGATATGAATCAATATAAAAAATTATTTGAACCAATCACTATTAGAAATATGACATTAGATAATCGATTAGTCATGGCACCAATGGGAACAAACTTTGGTGAACAAAATGGTGAGATGAGTTTTTTACATATGAATTATTATGAAAGACGTGCTAAAGGAGGCGATGGTCTTTTAATTGTAGAAAATGCTTGTGTGAAATATCCAGAAAGAAGTAATGGAACAACACAATTACGTATAGATGCCGATAATTATATACCTCGTCTTTATAAACTATGTGAAACCATTCATCAATATGGTACGAAAATAGCTATTCAATTAAACCATGCAGGAGCAAGTGCCATGGAAAGTCGTATTGGAATACAACCTGTTTCTGCGAGTGCAACTCCTAATAAAGCAGGAGGAGCGATTTCTCGTGCTTTAACAGTAGAAGAAATTTATAGTATTGCAGATGATTATGCAACGGCTGCTAAAAGACACAAACCATTGGTTTTGATGCAATAGAAATTCATGCGGGACATTCTTATTTGATTTCTTAATTTTTATCACCCCTTACCTTTGTTTTTGTTATAACGAATTCTTTTTCATTTGAAAAATGAGTTTTCATTTTATGAAAAAAATGAAACCGAATACAATAAAATGAATATAATAAGTAAAGAACAAACAGGAGGAATTCAAATGGGATTTAAAGAAGGATTTTTTTGGGGTGGCGCAACAGCTGCTAACCAATATGAAGGTGGATATTTAAGTGGTGGTAAAGGTCTTGCTATTCAAGATGTCATCACTGGTGGAGATGGAAGAAATAATATTCCTAGACGTATGGCTTTAAAGCTTGCTGATGGATCAACAAAATTTATTGATCGTCGTGGAACTGAAGTACCTGATGGTGCTGTACCATATGTGGATGAAGATACATATTATCCAAGCCATGTGGCAACTGATTTCTATCATCATTATAAAGAAGATATTGCATTATTTGCAGAAATGGGATTTAAATCATTCCGTCTGTCTATTAACTGGACAAGAATTTTCCCAAATGGGGATGAAAAAGAACCTAATGAAGAAGGTTTAAAATTCTATGATGATGTTTTTGATGAAATGTTAAAATATGGTATTGAACCACAAGTAACAATTGTACATTTTGATTTACCACTTCATTTAGCAACAGAATATGATGGTTGGTATAATAGAAAAACAATTGATTTCTATATGAATTATGTAGAAACAATTTTCAATCGTTATAAAAATAAAGTTAGATATTGGTTAACATTTAATGAAATCAATTTCTGTAAAGATTACACAAACTTAGGAATTACAGAAGCTTTATCTAGACCAGATAAAGTTGCACAAGCTGTTCATCATATGCTTGTTGCTGCAGCAAAAACAGTAATTCGTGGTCATGAAATCAATCCAGAATTTCAAATTGGGATGATGATCAATTATTCAGAAATTTATCCAGAAGATTGTAATCCAGAAAATATGTGGAAACGTATTACTGAAAAAAGATTACGTACATTCTATACAGATGTTCAAAATAAAGGATTCTATCCAGAATGGAAACTTATTGAATATAAAAATGCTGGTATTGAATTAAAAATGGAAGATGGAGATTTAGAAACATTAAAAGCTGGTACAGTAGATTATATTGGATTTTCTTACTATTCAACAAGTGTTGCTACTGTAAACGTAGATGCTAAAAGAACAGCTTCTAACTTAGAAAGTGCTGTTAAAAACCCTTATTTAAAAGCAAATGATTGGGGATGGCAAATTGATCCAGTTGGTCTTCGTATTGTATTAAATGAATTATGGGATCGTTATCATAAACCATTATGGATCGTAGAAAATGGTTTAGGAGCTATCGATACAGTGGAAGAAGATGGTTCAATTCATGATCCTTATCGTATTGATTATATGAGACAACATATCATTGAAATGAAAAAAGCAGTTGATGAAGATGGTGTTGATTTAATGGGATATATGCCTTGGGGATGTATTGATGTGGTTTCAGCAGGAACTGGTGAAATGAGAAAACGTTACGGATTTATCTATGTAGATATGGATGATGATGGAAATGGTGATTTGCACCGTGCACGTAAAGATTCTTTCTACTGGTATCAAAAAGTATGTCAGTCTAACGGAGAAGAATTATAAAAGAATTGCAAAATGCAATTCTTTTTTAATATTTTTCTTTTATTAATTGAAAGAATGATTTCATTTCATGAGAAAGCCATTTGTTTTTATGGCAGAGAAGTTGACGATAGACATCAATTTGGTAATCAGGAATATTAATTTGAATGATTGTTTTATTTTTTAAATCATTTTCTAAAATATATTTTGGTAAAAAACTGATATATTGATCAAGTTTCAATAGTTCTAAAAGCAAATCTGTATTTTTAGATTGGATAAAAGGCTTGATTTCTAAATTGTCTTCATGAAGCTTTTCTTCGAGAAGGCGACGATAACTGGCATTTTTTTCTGTTAAAATAATGGGATAAGTTAGGATATCTTGAATTGTTGGCTGTTTGATTTTACAGATTGGGTGATGACATGATGCTACAAAAGTAACTTCTTCTTTAGATTGATATATTTTTAGCCAATCTGTATCTAAAAGTTGTTTATCAACTAAGTATGCAAAATCAATATCGTTATTTTTAAGCATTTTTAAAAGTCCTTCAATTGT
This sequence comes from Faecalibacillus sp. H12, assembly GCF_013361255.1. Lineage (NCBI taxonomy): Bacteria > Bacillati > Bacillota > Erysipelotrichia > Erysipelotrichales > Coprobacillaceae > Faecalibacillus > Faecalibacillus sp. H12. The sequence goes on from NZ_JABWDK010000004.1 coordinate 42,197, forward strand.
ATCTGTTGTAATTGAAACAGATACATGAGGGTGGTATTGATGATATTTACAAATAAGCTGAGGAACTATGGAAGAACATAATGAATCAATAGTTCCAATTGTAAGATGACCATTAAGTTCTAATGAAGGATTAACGGCTTCTTTCGCACATGAAATATCATCAAGTATCTTCAAACAGTGCTGATAAAATGTTTTACCATGATTTGTAAGAGTAACCTTTTTACCTAAACGATCAAACAATTGTACACCAAGTTCTCTTTCAAGATTTTTGATATGAACGGTGATAGATCCTTGACAATAATCTAACTTTTTAGAAGCTTTTGAAAAACTACCTTGTTGAACAATTGTTGTAAATGAAATAAGTTCTTGTATTTCCATAAGAGTCTCCTATTAAAAAAATTAAACATATCTATTAAAATCATTTAATTTACTTGATAACACATTCATATTAAACTAGAGTTATCAATTAATCAAGGAGTATTTATATGAAAAAGACAGAACAAAAATATCAAACATATGTTCAAATATTAAAAGAAGAATTGATTCCTGCTATGGGATGTACAGAACCGATTTCATTAGCGTATGGAGCAAGTCTTGCTAGAAAAGTGTTAAATCATCTACCTACAAAAATTGTTGTAGAAGCAAGTGGGAGTATTATAAAAAATGTAAAGAGTGTCATTGTTCCTCATACACATCATTTAAAAGGAATTAAAGCAGCTGTTTGTGCTGGAATCATAGGAGGCAATGATGATAAATATTTAGAAGTATTAAGTCAAATTGATGAAAAAACAAAGAAAGAAATTGATCAATATATAGAAAAAGTAGATTTTGAAGAACATTTTTTGGATAGTTCAAAAGTATTTGATTACATAATAACGGTTTGGAATAAAAAAGAGTATGTAAAAGTGAGAATAAGTGATTCTCATATGCATGTTGTTTGTATAGAAAAAAATGGAAAAATACTTCAAAAAGAGAAAAGTATTATAAAAAAGGAAAAAGCAGATCGCTCATTATTAGATATAAAAGATATTTATGACTTTATAACGACTGTCGATTTGATTGATATTCAAGAAATTTTAGAAAGACAACTAGATTATAATTATGCGATAGCTTGTGCAGGTTTAAATGATAATTATGGAGCTAATATTGGAAAAGTTCTTTTAAAATCTTTTGGCAATGATGTAAAAAATAAAGCGAAGGCTTATGCTGCAGCTGGTAGTGATGCGAGAATGAATGGTTGCGAATTGCCGGTTGTTATTAATTCGGGGAGTGGCAATCAAGGTATGACATGTTCTTTGCCTGTTATTATCTATGCTCAAGAATTAAAGGTTTCAAAAGAAAAAATGTTTAGAGCGTTAGCTCTATCTAACCTTGTGGCGATTCATGAAAAAAGTGGTATTGGAACTTTATCAGCTTACTGTGGGGCAGTAAGTGCCGCTACTGGAGCTGGTGCAGGAATTGCTTATTTATACGATGAAGATTATCAAGCTGTCATTCATACAATTGTTAATACACTTGCCAATGTTTCGGGGATAGTTTGTGATGGAGCTAAAGCTTCTTGTGCAGCAAAAATTGCTTCTAGTATTGATGCGGCTATTTTAGGCTATCATATGTACAAAAATGGACAAGAATTTAAATCAGGGGACGGACTTGTGATGGAAGATGTTGAGGCAACGATTCAAAGTGTCGGGCGATTAGGTAGAGAAGGAATGAAGGAAACAAATAAAGAAATTATAAAGATGATGATTCATGAATAATAATCAAAATGGAGTATTAATTTAACAATACTCCATCTTTCATTACATCAGTTTTATATTTTCCAACAGTATCATAAGTAGCAATAATTTGACGATTTGGATTAGTTAAACAGATTTTATCATCGTCAATTAGATCAAATGAGCCAATTCTGCTTCTTACTAAAGCTTCGCCAACATATCCGCCAACACCACCTAAACCAAAGATAGAAACTCGACTATTTTTTAATTTATCCATGGCTTCTTTTCCATATAATAATTGTGTTCTTGAAAATTGATTTAACATACTTCCTCCTTAAGATTCATTCTATGGGGATCAAAAAGTATGTAAGTCTAATGGAAAAGAATTATAAAGAGAGTTGCAAAAGCAAATCTCTTTTTTGTTTATAGAGTTGATTTTGTAAAAAAGAATGAGTTGTGCTATACTTTTTAATAGTTAAAGGAAGTCATGAATATGCAAAGTTTAAAGGAATTGATTCAAAAGGAAAGTAAAAAAATCACATTACTTATTATCTTTTTTTTAATGATTATTGTTACTTTTTTTAACTGTATAACAGCTAAAAAAGAAGCAAATTATACAGCACAAACGACTTTTTATCATATTGAACAAATTTTAAATGAAAATCAAAAAGATTTAAATAAACAAAAGAAAGAATATCGACAAACCTGTATTGATAATGCTCAAGCTGTTGCATATAGTCTTCAAGAAAATCCAGATGCTCTATATAATATTGATGAATTAAAGAAAATAGCACAGTATGTTGAAGTTGATGAAATTCATATTTTTAATAAGCAAGGTGTTATTATTTCTGGGACACATCCTGAATATTATGGTTATTCATTTGATTCAGGTAAACAACTAAGCTTTTTTAAACCATTACTTTCTAATCAAAATTTACAACTGACTCAAAAAATTATGGAAAATACTGCTTCTCATATAAAAATGCAATATTCTGCTTTATGGAGTGAGAATAAAGAATTTATTGTACAAGTAGGTATGAATCATGAAAATGCCTCTAAAGCAACTAAAAAGAATCAATTATCTTATTTATTTAAATTATTTAGAGTAAATAATGAAGCACAATATTATGCAATCAATTCTAAAAATCATAAGATTGTTGGTACAACACATCATCATATAGGAGATATAGCTTCTAGTATTGGATTGAAAGATACACAAATTAAAGAAGTAAAAAATGGTTTTTTTACTGAAATTGATGGACAATTATCCTATTGTGTTTCAAAGAAAATAAAAAATAATTATATTTATTGTATTATTCCTGTAAGAGTTCTTTTTAAGGAAGTACCTAAAAATTGTTTAGAAATGATCGTTTGTTTAATTATTATATCTATTTTATTTAGATTACTTATTATTAAGTATATTCGTGTTTATGTGATTGATAGTATAAATCAAATTAATCATCAATTATCTAAGATTTCTAAAGGTCAATTAGATGAGGAAGTATCGATTAATAATAGTTTAGAATTTCAAAAATTAAGTCATTATATTAATGAAATGAAACAAAGCTTATTAGTTAATAATAAAAAAATGGATTATATTTTAACCCAAACAAATCAACTTATTGGGTTCTATGAATATAATCAAAAATTAAATACATTGTATTTATCAGATGGGTTTAAAGAAATATTTTCTTTAAATTCACAACAATGCACACAATTTAAAGAAGATATTAATGATTTTATTGATTTTTTAAATAAAATAAATACACATCAAGTTGAAAAAGATATTTATTATCTTCCTCAAATGAAACATTATATACAAATAAATGATCGAAAAGATCAAGATAATACATTAGGCGTTATGATAGATATCACAACCTCTTATATAAAAAGAAAGAAAATAGAAATAGAAAGAGATGTCGATGAATTAACACAAATATATAATCGAAATGGTTTAAAAATAAAAATCAATAAGTTATTAGAAGATAAAAATATAGCTCAATATGCTTTGATATTTATAGATTTAGATGGCTTAAAACAAATAAATGATGTCTATGGACATTATTGTGGAGATCTTTATTTAAAACAAATGACAAATGTTTTAAAAACTATTTCGGGAGAAAAATGTTTGGTAGGACGCTTGGGTGGAGATGAATTTATTGCTTTTTTCCATCATTATGATTCAATGGAAAAATTAAATAATGATATTAATCAATTAAATGAAATAAGAGATCAAATCGTTTTATTAGCAGATGATCATAGTGTAAATTTAGCATTTTCATATGGTGTTTGTTATGGAACAGAAAGTACTGATTTACAAAGAATGATCGAGATTGCAGATTATAAGATGTATGAAAATAAACGTAAAAGAAAAGGAAGATAGATTAAGTATCTTCCATTTTAAATAGTTGTTAAATCTTTAACAACTTCACTTGCAATAATTAATCCTACAGTGGAAGGAACAAAGGCGTTACTTCCAGGAATATCTCTTCTAATTGTACATTTACGTTTTGTTCCTGGTGGGCGTATACAATGTGTTCGGCAACTGATGGATAAATCATCAATTGGGCGAATTGGTTTTTCTTCAGAATAAACAACTTTTAATTTTTTAACATGTCTTTTTTTGAGCTCTTTACGCATGACTTTTGCTAGAGGACATACTTTTGTTTTATAAATATCTGTGATTTTAAATTGGGTAGGATCAACTTTATTTCCAGCTCCCATACTTGAAATAATGGGAATATTGTGTTCTTGGGCTTTTAAAACAAGTTCGATTTTTGCAGAAACTGTATCAACTGCATCTATAATATAATCATAATCTTCAAATGAAAAATCAGTAGCATTTTCTGGTAAAAAGAAACATTGATGTGTTTGAATGTTGACTTTTGGGTTGATTTTTAACATTCTTTCTTTCATGACATCTGTTTTATATTGACCAACTGTATCAAATGTAGCGATGATTTGACGATTGAGATTTGTTAGACAAATTTTATCATCATCTATTAAATTAAAAGAGCCAATTCCACTTCTTACAAGCGCTTCGCCTACATAACCGCCGACACCACCTAGACCAAAACTGGCTACATGGCTATTTTGAAGTTTATTCATGGCTTCTTTTCCATATAATAATTGTGTTCTTGAAAATTGGTTTTCCTTAATCATAGTAAAACACTATGAAGTATAGTGATCATTTATATGATGAAGTCAATATTTTTTGTTGACTTTAAAAAAATATTTTTGTAGAATAACACTCGGCTTTAAATTAAATATTTGGTATCTATTGGAAACGCACACTCCCTGAGTGATAACGAACAACACAATTCATTATCATAAGGAGGTTTTTTTATGCCAAAAACAAAATTTCAAGAAATTATTTTTACAATTATGATGGTTTTCATGATGGTTTATTTTATGATTTGTTATAACATTGCCTTAAATGTAGGAGGTATGACAAATCAAGTATTCTTAGATGCTTTTCATGAATTAGTGATTATGGGACCCATTGCTTTTATTTTAGATTTTTTCATTATTGGACATTTAGCTAAAAAGAAAGCATTTCAAATTGTTGATTTAGAAAATGGTCATCCATTTCATTTAGTAATTGCGATTTCAGTGGTATCTATTATTTTAATGTGTCCATGTATGTCATTTGCAGCAACACTTTTATTTAAAAATGCAGGAAGTCAAATCATTGCTGTTTGGTTACAAACAACAGTTTTAAATTTCCCAATGGCATTTTTCTTACAATTATGTTTTGCTGGACCAATCGTAAGATTTGTCTTTGGAAAAATATTTAGAGAAAATAGGGCTTAGGCTCTATTTTTATTTTACAAAGAAAAATTCTTTCGCTAAAATAAAAGAGGATGAGGGGGGATTTACTTGAAATTAACAATGCTTGGAACAGGAAATGCACTTGTGACAAAGTGCTATAATACTTGTTTTGTCATTGAAAATGAAAATGATTATTTGATGGTTGATGCTGGTGGGGGCAATACAGTTTTAAATCAACTTGAAAAAGCAGGGATCAATTGGAAAGATGTAAAACATATTTTTGTCACACATAAACATATTGATCATTTATTAGGGATGATTTGGATGATTCGTTTGATTTGTCAAAATATGGCAGCTGGTAAATATGAAGGAGAAGCTTATATTTATGGTCATCAAGAAGTGATTGAGATGTTAGAAACGATTTCTCAAATGCTTTTACAAAGTAAGCAAACAAAATTTATTCATGACCGTTTACATCTTGTGGTTGTAAACGATGGTCAAACGAAAGAAATTATTGGTAAGAAAGTAACTTTCTTTGATATTCATTCAACGAAAGCTAAACAATTTGGTTTTATGATGGAACTTGATCAAGAAAGAAAATTAACATGTTGTGGGGATGAACCTTATAACGCAGAAAATGAAAAATATGCTTTAAAGAGTGATTATTTATTACATGAAGCTTTTTGTTTATATGATCAAGCAGATATTTTTCATCCTTATGAAAAACATCATTCAACAGTTAAAGATGCGTGTCAGCTTGCTGAAAAATTAAAAGTAAAAAATGTGGTTTTATATCACAGCGAAGATCAAAATATTGAAAATCGTAAAGAACTTTATACAAAAGAAGGAAAAGCTTATTTTAGTGGGAAGATTTATGTTCCTAATGATTTAGAAACAATAGAATTATAGAAAGGAGATTTTTATGCTCATTGTCAATCAAATAGAAAATACACATTTTTCAAAAACAGAGAAGGAAATTGTTGATTATATTATTGATCAAGGAATGAATATTGAAAAAATGTCTGCTAATGAAATAGCAAGGAATACGTTTACAAGCGCTCCTTTGCTTGTAAGAATTGCTAAGAAGTTAGGATATAGTGGTTTTAATGAATTTAAAAGTGCGTATTTAAAAGAACTTTCTTATATGTTAGAAGAAACAGATGTAGATGCTTCTATTCCTTTTTTATTAAGTGATGATTTGATGACAATTACAAAAAATCTTGCTTTATTAGAAAAAGAAACCATTCAAGATACACAGCAACTTAATCATCATGATGATCTACAAGAAGCGGTTCGCTTATTACAAAAAGCACAAGTTATTGATGTTTATGGTGTTCTCGATCATGTTTTACTAGCGAAACATTTTAAAACATTAATGATGTATATTGGTAAAGATGTTCAAGTCATTGATCAAGTAACGGGTCAAAAAAGAAGTGCCTGTCTTGCCGATGAGAGTCATTGTGCAATCATTATTTCTTATTCAGGACAAACAAGAGAAATGGTGGAAGTTGCAGAAATTTATCATAAAAGAAATATTCCATTTATTTCAATTACTTGTATGGCAGAAAATTCTATTTCAAGATTGGCGGATGTTCATTTGTATCTTTCTTCAAGAGAAATGTTACATATTAAAATAGGTGATTTTGCTTCAACAACCTCTTTAAAATATTTATTTGATATTTTATATGCAGGTGTCTTTTCGTATGATTATAAAAAGAATCTAGAAACGAAAATTGTAGTTGCTTCATATGTTGATGATCGTCAAAGTGAAGATGAATATATAAATGAAAAATAGGTCGAGTTGACCTATTTTTTTAAAGATTTATTTTTTAATTCATTGACATATTCCATTTGATGTTCAACATTTTCGTGATGTTCTTTTTCCATTTCTTCAACAGTAGTATGTTTTACTTCTGCTGCTTCATCAGTTTTCCCATAAACCGCTTCATAAGCTTCTTTAGCGTTATGTTGTAATGCATGACGCATTTGATGTAATTCTTCTAATTTCTTTTCTTGTTCTTTGATTTCATCATCAACTGATTGATACATTTCTTCAATTGTTAATTGTTTTTTAGTGTCATCATCATGTTGGATGTCTTGACTGTCCTTAAAATATTTTTTTAAAGATTCTTTTGCTTGTTCATTAATTTCATTGATACTCATATTTTATTCCCTCTTTCTTAATACAAGTATATTATAGAATGAATGATAAAAAAGATAAAGCATTTAGATATCATTTTAAATCCCATTAACAAATTACTAAAAATGTAAGAGCTTTAAATGTTAATATCATTAACATTGACATATTAGTTAGCTTATGCTAATTTACAATATGAGGGATTAAAATGACAACAGAAAAAATAAAAAGCTTATTATTAATGAATGAAAATAAAAAAATAACAGTCACATTACTAGCTAAAAAAATGAATGTTTCAAAAGCAACAATGTCAAGAATGATCAATACTTTTTATGAACAAGGATTAACTTTAGATAAAGGTAAATGTCAGCTTTCAAAAAAAGGACAAGAATATATTGAAAAAATTCAAGAAAAAATAAAGAATCTAACCTATTGGCTACAAGAAACAAGTCACCTAAATGAAGAAGAGGCTCGTCAAGAAGCTATCAAACTCTATACGACACTTAATGATGAAACCATTGAACGCATTTGTAGTCGTATTCATTTTAATAAAGTTTTTGATCAACTGGGAGACCTTGTAGAATTTTCAGGACATTATTTAGAACATCATTTAGAACCAGGTAAATATAATTTTTCTTTTACATTATTTCATTATAAAGATGCAAATGTTCATTCAATGGCTAATCGAGGTTTTGAGCATCCTGCCTATCTTTTAATTGAGCACCATCAAGGATTTCTTGTATTTCAACCAATTGAAATGAAAAAAGAATTATTAAAAGAAAGAATTACGATTTCTTCTAAATTAAAATCGATGAAATATCTTATTCAGAATAAGGAATGTGATTGTTTTGAAAAAAATGATTGTTTCTATATACCTATTACAGATTTAAATTTCTTTTATACAAAAGAAGAAAGATTGATGCAAACATCGCTTACGGTTAAATTAAAGGTTAATTTATTAAAAGGACATATGCCAGAAAATCTTGCCCTTTTAAAAATACTGTTTCATTGATGAAACACGAAAAAGTATTATAAAACATGAAAAAAACAGCATTTTGTTTCATGGGTGAAACAAATCAAATGCTTGTTTTTTTATTTTAAATAGATATGATGATAGCAGTTAGGTATAACTAACTATAGGAGGAAACATGAAAATATTATTTATTATATTTGGAATTATATCATTTATTTTAGGAGCGATTGGTGTGGTTTTACCAATATTGCCAACGACCCCATTTTTACTTTTAAGTGCTTTTTTATTTTCAAAAAGTTCAGATAGATTTCATGAATATTTAATTCAAACAAAACTTTATCAAAAATATATCAATGAAATGGTCATTGAAAGAAAGACAACCAAAAAGAAAAGGAATCAGTCATTATTTACAGTAACACTTATTTTTTTGATTGCTGTAATGATTACACCTATATGGATTGGAAAGATATGTTTATTGATGGTAATGAGTATTCATCATTTTATTATGTTAAAGAAAGTAGAGATTATTAATGAATAAAATAGATCAAAAAAGAGAAAATGAAAAAAGAATATTAAAGGTAATGATTGATATTTATCAAAGAAAACATCCTCAAGAAAGTAAGATGTGTGAAGATCTTTATAAGTACGCTTGTTTGCGTATTGATAAATGTCCTTTTATGGAAACTAAAACTTTTTGTAGTGGATGTAAAGTTCATTGTTATCAAAAAGAATATCGAAGCCAAGTAAAAAAAGTGATGCGCTTTTCTGGAAAATATATGCTTTTTTACTATCCACTTCTAACAATCAAACATGGATGGCTTTCACTTAAAGAAAGGAGAAGAAAAAATGTTTAATAAAAGATTATTAAAAACTTTTAAAGCGGAAATGAAAAATGTTTATGGGTTAGTTTTGATTCAATGGTTGGTTTTAGTTTGTCATATTCTACTGACATTTTTACATAGTTATGTTTTATCTTGTCTTTATCTAAAACAATCTTTTTCACTTGTTTTTTATTTATTAAGTGTGATTTGTTTATTTGCTTTAAAATGTTTTTTACAAACAACACAAAATAAACAAGCATTATCTTTAACTGAAACGATTAAAACAAAGTTAAGAAAAAGTGTTTTTGATAAGATATATCATCAAAAACAAACAACAGTTTTTAAAGAATCGACGCTTACTCAACTTACAAGTGAAGGTATTGATCAATTAGAAATTTATTTTTCTAAATATATACCACAATTCTTTTATGCCATGTTGGCACCACTTACTTTATTTATCGTTGTTGGTTTTATGTCTTTAAAAGTAGCGCTTATCTTGCTTTTATGTGTACCACTTATTCCTGTTTCTATTGTTGTTGTACAAAAAATAGCTAAAAGGTTATTAGCGAAATATTGGAATAGTTATACAGGATTAGCGGATTCTTTTTTAGAAAATTTACAAGGACTTACAACTTTAAAATATTATCAAAGTGATTTATATTATCAAGATAAAATGGATAGGGAAGCAGAAGATTTTAGAAAGAAAACCATGCGTGTTTTAATTATGCAACTGAATTCGATTAGTGTGATGGATCTGGTAGCTTATGGTGGTTTTGGCCTAGGAGTTGTTTTGGGGTTACAAGAATATTTAAATCAACATATTACTTTTATGATGTTTGTTTTTATTGTAATGATTTCTATTGAATTCTTTTTACCTTTAAGAATGTTAGGAAGTTATTTTCATATTGGACAAAATGGAAACGCGGCAGCAGATAAAATTTTTAAACTATTGGATAGCTTGGATGATATTCAAGAAAGTTATCAAGAATCGATTTCAACTTTATCTTTTGAACATGTAACTTTTGGCTATGATGAAAAAATTATTTTAAAAGATGTTTCATTTTCTTTATCAAAGGGAACGTTTTTAACGATTGTAGGAGAATCAGGTTCAGGGAAAAGTACGATTGCTTCACTGCTAATGAATTTATATCCAATTCAAAAAGGTAAAATTCTTTATAATCAAGAAACAATACCAGAAACAATGACACTTTATCAAAAAATAACGTTGATCAAAGACGAAACATATATTTTAAAAGGGACAGTCTTTGATCATCTTGCAATGTCAGGATGTATTGATGAAGAAAAAATGATGGCTGTTTTAAAAGAAGTAAAACTATTTGAGGTCTTTGAAAATCAAGGAGGATTAAGGTTTCAACTTAATGAAGGAGCTAAAAATCTATCAGGTGGACAAAGACAAAGATTAGCTCTTGCAAGAGCGTTATTGCGTGAAAGTGATGTTTATATTTTTGATGAAGCAACGAATAATGTTGATCGTGAAAGTGAAGAGATTATTTTAAAAATTATGAAACGTTTAGCTAAAGATAAAATTGTTATTTTTATTACACATCGCATGGCTCATTGTAAAGAAAGTCAACTTACTTTTGTGATGAAAGAGGGAAGATTGATTCAACAAGGAAGTTATGAGGAATTATTTAAACAAGCTAATTTATTTAGAGAGCTTGTGGAAAATCAAAAGAATTTAGAAAGGATTATTGAAAATGAAAGATAAGACAAAATTAATTATTTCTTTATTAAAATTAGTACGTCCTTTTTTTATGATTATGTTATTGGCAATTATTTTAGGTGTGTTAGGGCATTTAACAGCAACCTTTATTACCGTTTTTATCATTCTCGCTTTTTGTAAAGTAATTTCCTTTTCACTTGCTGTTAAATTAATTATTCTTTGTGCATTTTCAAGAGGAATCTTACGATACATAGAACAAGCATGTAATCATTATATTGCCTTTAAAGTATTGGCCCATATTCGGCATTTAGTCTTTGAAAAATTAAGAGAACTGGCACCAGCTAAATTAGAAAATGAAGATAAAGGAAATATTATTGCAATGTTGACAAGTGATGTTGAACTCTTAGAAGTTTTCTTCGCTCATACTATTTCGCCAGTGATGATTGCCTTTATTTATAGTATAATTATGATTTGTTTTATAGATTCTTATCATTTTGTTTTTGGGATACTTGCTTTTGTTTGTTATGGTATCATGGGTATATTGATTCCATATATCACTTATAAAGTGAGTCAAAAAGAGGGAAGTAATTATCGTTTTTTACTTGCTAATTATAATACTTTTGTTTTGGAAACAGTCTTAGGAAAAAGAGAAATTATACAATTTAGTCAACAAGAAACACGCTTTGAACAGATGATGGATTATCAAAATAATTTAACCCAAACACATCAAAAATTAATCAAACATCAAAGTTTTCAACAAATACTTTCTGATGGGCTGATTATTTTATCGATTGTTATTGCTATTTTATTGATCAAGAATCATGTTTCTAAAGAATTGTTGATTCCAATGATGGCTCTATCATCTTCTTTTGGACCAACGATTGCCCTAGCAAATCTCGCAAACAATTTGAATCAAGTATTCCCTTGTGCAAGACGTATTTTAAATCTATTAGATGAAGAACCATTACTTAAAGAAATTACAAATAAAAATACTACTTTAAATTTACCAATCGAAGTAAAAAATCTATCATTTCATTATCCAAATACGTCTACTGAAATTTTACATCAAATCAATTATACATTTGAATTTGGTAAAACCTATGGTCTTCTTGGAAAAAGTGGATGTGGTAAATCAACTTTATTGAAATTATTGATGCGTATTTATCAAGGTGAAGGTGAGATTTTATTTGATCATGAATCCATTGAAAATATCAATAGCCACACTTTAAAAGAAAATATCAGCTATGTTGATCAAGAAACATTTTTATTTAAAGATACGTTATATCATAATATTACTTTATTAAATCCTGCTTATAGTCAAGAAGATGTAATAGAAGCTTGTAAACAAGCACAAATTCATGATTTTATTATGTCTTTACCACAAGGCTATCAAACGATTTATGATGAAAATATTTCGGGTGGTCAAAAACAAAGAATTGGTCTAGCACGTGCTTTCTTAAGAAAAACACCGATTCTTTTATTAGATGAACCAACAAGTCGTATTGATAGTTTAAATGAAGCAGCCCTGTTAGAAAGTTTAAAACGAATTAAAGATGAAAAATTGATTATTATTGTTAGTCATCGAAAGTCATCTCTTGCTTTATGTGATGAAATTATTGAAATAGAGCAAGGAATGATAAAAAAATAGAAACGAAATAAAAAATTATTTATTTTTTTAGAAAATATCGTATAATGTAAAAAAGAATGGAGGATTTTAAGATGAAAGAATTTTTTAAAAGTAAAGAATTATGGACATTTGTAGGAGGAGCAGTTACTGCTGTTGTCACTTCAAAGTTCGCTAAAAGCAATAAAGCAAGAGAATTAGCTGTTAAAGGATTAGCTAGTGGAATGCAAGTAAAAGATAACGTAGAAGCAACTGTTACTTCTATTAAAGAAGATGCTCAAGATGTCTATGCTGAAGCAGTAGAAAAAAGTAAGGCACAATAATGATGAGTAATTTTAAAATAGTTCATGAAATCGATGGAAGATTACGTGTCCGTTTTGGACAATATGCTTTTACAAATGAACAAGCAACTATTTTAAAAAGCGATTTTTTAAAACTTGAATATGTAAGATATGTAGAAGCACATTATAAAAATGGAAGTCTTCTATTGGTTTTCGATGAAAATTATAAAAATGAAGTATTTGGTTATTTAAAAAGTTATGATTTAAGTACTTTACAAAATAGAGAAATTCCTAAAAATTGTTCTCAAAATTTACAAGTACTTGATCAAAGCTTTAAACATGAATTAATTAAAATTTTTGCTAAGAGATATGCTGTTAAGCTCTTTTTACCAAATGTTGTTGGTAAAGGAATTGCCATCTATAAAGCACTTGCTTATTTTAAAGCGGGGATTGCTTCACTTGGAAATAAACGTATTGATGTTCCAGTTTTAGATGCAACAAGTATTGGGATATCTTTATTACGCAAAGAATTTAATACAGCAAGCAATATTATGTTGATGCTTAAAATTTCTGAATTATTAGAAGATTACACACGTCAAAAAGTTACTTTACAATTAGGTGATAGCTTGATGAATAAATTTGATAAAGTTTGGATTTATAAAGATGGACAAGAACAAGAAATTGCGATGTCTGATTTAAAACAAGGACAAACTGTTATTGTTCAAACAGGAAGCATGGTTCCTATTGATGGGGAAATCATTGATGGTGAAGCCATGGTTAATGAATCAAGCTTTACAGGTGAACCATTAAGCAAACGTGTGACATTAAATGATACGGTTTATGCGGGAACGTTAATTGAAGAAGGAAAGATTTTTGTTAAAGTTAGAAACTTACAAGATGAAAGTCGTATTGCTAAAATTATTGATATGATTGATACCAATGAATCATTAAAAGCATCTATTCAATCAAAAGCAGAACATATGGCTGATGCCATTGTTCCCTATAGTTTCTTAGGATTCTTTGGTGTTTGGGCATTTACAAGAAATCTCACAAGAGCTACTGCTCTTTTATTGGTGGATTATTCTTGTGCGATTCGTTTATCAACATCAATTTCAGTGATTTCAGCAATGCAAGAAGCCTCAATGCATAATGTTTTAGTTAAAGGTGGAAAACATTTAGAAAGCATGAAGGATGCAAATGTGATTGTTTTTGATAAAACAGGAACTTTAACACATGCCAAACCTGTTGTACTAGATGTCGTTCCTTTACAAGATTATACAAGAGAAGAAGTTTTAAAAATTGCGGCTTGTCTAGAAGAACATTTCCCACATAGTGTGGCTAATGCCATCGTTCATCAAGCAGAAGTTGAAAACTTAAAACATCGTGAAGAACATGCGGAAGTAAAATATGTGATTGCTCATGGTATTTCGACAAGCTTAAATGGTGAAGATGTTATTATTGGAAGCAGTCATTTTGTCTTTGAAGATGAAGGTGTAGAAATGACACAAGAAATTAAAGATTTGATTTCTTCACTTGAAAGTAAAGGTTCAAGTTCCCTTATTTATCTAGCTATTGCTAAAAAGCTTGCAGGTATTATTAGTATTTATGATCCTTTAAAACCAGAAGCTAAAGAAGTTGTTCAAGAACTTCGTGATATTGGTTTTGATAAAGTCATTATGCTTACAGGGGATAGTCCTAACTGTGCAAAAGCAATTGCGAAACAATTAAATTTAGATGATTTTAGAGCAGGAGTTTTACCAGAAGATAAAGCAAGTTATATTGAAAGTTTAAAGAAAGAAGGAAATACCGTTGTGATGGTAGGAGATGGTATTAATGATACACCGGCCTTATCCATGGCAGATGTTTCGATTTCACTTCAAGATAGCTCAGATATTGCACGTGAACTTGCAGATATTACACTTGTATCAAATTCATTAAATGATATCGTCGCTTTAAGAATGATTTCAGAAGGCTTATTTAAACGTATTCATAGTCAATATCGTTTGATTGTTGGTTTAAATACATCCTTTATTGTTTTAGGAGCATTAGGTTTACTTACACCACAAATGCTCGCCATGCTTCATAATGGAAGTACATTCTTAATTGCTTCAGGTTCAACACGTTCATTATTACATTAGAAACAGATATTTTCTGTTTCTTTTTCTTTTTATGAAAGTATGTTGAAGTTGTAAAAGTGCTTTATTATACTAATAGAAAAGGAGATAGATTATGGCAATTAAAGTAATAATTATGGATATTGATGGGACTTTAGTCAATGATGAAAAAGTCATTACACCACTTACTAAAGAAACCCTTTTAAAAGCACAAGATAAAGGGGTACGTTTGGTTTTAGCTTCAGGAAGACCAACAAGTGGATTATTAAAACTTGCTGAAGAATTGGATATGGAAAATCATCATGGTTTATTTGTATGTTTCAATGGTTCAAAAGTAGTTGATTGTCAAAGTCATGAAACACTTTATAATCATGCGATTTCAGTAGAAGATAGTAAAGCTGTCTTAGAACATTTAAAGAATTTTAAAGCAAGACCAATGTTTGATAAAGATGAATATATGTATGTTAATGATGTTTTTGATAATACAATTACATATAAAGGAAAACCATTTAATGTGATGCAATATGAATCAAGAGGAAATAACTACATCTTATGTGAAAAAAGAGATTTAGCAGCCTTTGTTGATTTTGAAATCAATAAAATTCTTACATTTGGTGATCCAGACTATTTACAAGCACATTATAAGGAAATGATGGAACCATTTAAAGATCGTTTAAACTGTATGTTTACATCTGATTTCTATTTTGAATATACTGCAAAAGGTGTTGATAAAGCCAAAGCTTTAGATAGTGTTTTAATTCCTATGGGTTATAAAAAAGAAGAAATGATGGCTTTTGGAGATGCTCAAAATGATAAATCAATGGTTGAATATGTTGGCTTAGGTGTGGCTATGGGAAATGCTTCAGATGAATTAAAAGCAGTAGCTAATGAAATTACAGATACAAATAATAATGATGGTATTGCCAAAGCCATTATGAAACATATTGAGTTATAAAAACGGAGAAATCCGTTTTTTTCTTTGAGATACTTGAAAAAAAAGGAAAGGGATAGTATTCTATAGTTAGTTAGATTAGGCTAACTATAGGAGGGGGATATTATGTTTTTATCAATCAAGGATCTTAAAAAAAGCTTTGGTGAAGATGAATATAAGACAGAAGTTTTAAAAGGTATTGATTTTGAAATAGAAAAAGGTGAAATTTGTGTTTTACTTGGGCCTTCAGGTTCTGGTAAATCAACACTGCTAAATATTATTGGAGGAATTGATCAACCAGATAGTGGCACAATTATGATTCAAGGGAAAACAATTTCAACATTAAAAGAAAAAGATCTAACAAATTATCGTCGTAATCATTTGGGATATGTTTTTCAAATGTATAATTTGATTTCACATTTAAATGTTGAACAAAATATTGATGTAGGAAAATATTTAAGTAAAAATCCATTAGATAAAGAAGAACTTTTACAAACACTTGGTTTAAAAGAACATCGTTATAAACAACCAAACCAATTATCTGGTGGTCAACAACAAAGAACTTCAATAGGACGTGCAATCATTAAAAATCCAGATTTATTGCTTTGTGATGAACCAACAGGGGCTTTAGATTATCATACATCAAAAGATATTTTACAATTGATTGAAGATGTTAATAAAAAATATGGTAATACAACTATTATTGTAACGCATAATGATGCAATTAAAGATATGGCTGATCGTGTGATTTATTTACATGACGGGCGTATTCGTGAAAATATTAAAAATACACATAAAATTCCAGCAAAGGATTTGAATTGGTAAAATGAAGAATCCATTATTTAAAAGATTACCATATATTTTAAAAGATGAAATTGCGAAATATTTAATTATATTTTTATTTATGGCAGGGTCTATTGGTCTTATTTCAGGGTTTTTAGTTGCTGATGGCTCAATGATCAAAGCTTATAATGACAGTTTTGATAAATACAATATTGAAGATGGACATTTTCGTTTAAATGATTCTCTATCAAAAGAAAATAAAAAGGCTTTAGAAAAAGAAGGTGTCACAATTTATGATCTTAATTACATTGAAGAAGAAGTAGAATCTACAAGTACAATTCGTCTCTTTAAACCAAGAAACAAAGTCAATCAAGTATGTATTATGGAAGGAAAACTTCCTCAAAGTAAAAATGAAATAGCGATTGATCGTATGTATGCCGATAATAATAATTACCAAGTAGGCCAAACCATCAAAGTAGGTAAAAAGAAGTTAAAAATTACGGGACTCGTCGCTTTATCAGATTATAGTGCTCTCTTTTCAAAAAACAGTGATCTAATGTTTGATGCTATTAAATTTGGTGTAGGTATTGTTTCTGATGAAGGGTTTGAACGCTTTAAAGATGCTAAAATCTACTATAACTATGCGTGGACATATAATAAAAAGGTTGATAATGAAGTTAATGTCAGTAATGATTTTTTAAATGTACTTGTTAAAAATGTTTCAGGTATTGACGATTATATTCCTCAATATGCTAACCAAGCTATTCACTTTACAGGTGATGATATGGGTGGTGATGAGGCAATGATGACGGTTTTACTTTATATCATTATTGGAATTCTTGCCTTTGTCTTTGCAATCACTACTAAAAATACTATTGAAAGTGAAGCACCAATGATTGGAACACTTCGCGCTATGGGATATACAAAAAAAGAAATGTTGATTCAATATATGACATTACCTATTCTTGTTTCCTTAGTTGCTTGTATTGTAGGAAATATTTTAGGATATACATATTTTAAAGATGTCATGGCAGGTATGTATTATGGAAGTTATAGCTTACCAACTTATGTAACGATTTGGTCTGGGGATGCTTTCATTAAAACGACAATCATTCCATTTATTATGATGGTTTTAATTAATTATGGTATTTTAATGAAATCTTTAAAATTATCACCTCTTAAATTTATGAAAAGAGATATTAAAAAAGTTAAAAAGAATAAAAAAACATTGGTATTGCATCGTTTGGGCTTCTTTTCTCAATTTAGATTAAGTGTTATTTTAAATAATTTATCAGGCTATATTACATTATTTGTGGGTGTTTTATTCGCAATTATTTTATTAATGTTTGGAATGGATATGCATCCTGTTCTCGATCATTATCAAGATATTGTTGTTAATAATATGACAGCTAAATATCAATATATTTTAAATACACCAGAATCAGTTGATACCACAGCCATTGAACAAGTTTTTCAAACGATTCCTCAAGAATTTAGAGATAGTTTCTTAAGTTTGATTGATGATCAATATGATGAAATGTATGATAACTATAAAACTAAAACCAAAGGGGCAGAAGCTTTTTCACTTTATTCATTAAAAACACTTCCAGAAAGTACAATAGAAGAAGATATTAGTCTCTATGGTTTACAAAATAATAGTCAATATATTCATATAAAATCATTACCAAAAAAAGGTGTTTATATTTCAAAAGATGTTGCTGATAAATATAATTTAAAAAAAGGAGATCGTATTTCTTTAAAAGAAAGCTATAAAGATTTACGTTATACTTTTGAAATTAAAGGTATTTATGATGCACCTGGTAGTATGGCACTTTATATGTCAAAGTCTTATTTTAATGAAGTTTTTAACTGTCAAGAAGGATACTTCAATGGTTATTTCTCTAATAAAAAAATAACAGATTTAAAAGATGACTATATCGCATCAACCATTACTCAAGATGATTTAACAAAAGTATCAAGACAATTAAATGTTTCAATGGGAGAAATGTTTTATTTAGTTGAAGGATTTGCAATTGTGATGTTTGTTATGCTTATTTATCTTCTTACAAAGATGATTATTGAAAATAATAAAGTATCGATTTCCATGGTTAAAATTCTTGGTTATACATCAAAAGAAATACAAAAAATGTATGTTCATGCCACAACGATTGTTATTATGATTTCAACGTTACTTTCTTTTGGAATAACAACATGGATCCTATCTTATGCTTTCAAAATTGTTTTTGAAAAATATGCAGGATGGCTTCCTTTCTATGTAGAAGGTAGTGTTTATATCAAGATGTTTATTATGACAGTTATTTCTTATTTGTTTGTCATGATGATTCAAATGAGAAAAATCAAGAAAATCCCAATGGATGAAGCGTTGAAGAATGTTGAATAAAAAAATAAGGCTCCGAAAGGAGCCTTATTCATTTTCTATGCGACTATCTTCAGTGATTTCTTCTACCCAATATCCATGAATACTGTCTCTTGCATCTTGGTAGAGTTTGTTGAAATGATAAATTTCTAAACACCAAATACCAATAGATATAAATATAATAATGGTTACTAATGTTTTAAAAATATATTTTTTATTAAGTTGCTTTATTATGTCATCGTTTTCTAAACTTTCAATATATGATCCAGCAACTTCATTAGGACTACCAAATTCATCTATGATATTTTGATAAGTACAATTAGGTTGAGTATTTGAAAATTCAATGATTTTTTGTGTTAGTAACTTTAGAAATTCTTTTTTATCTTTAGAATAAAAAGGAATAATTTTTTTAACATATTTTATATATTTTTTGATTTCTTTATTCATTTTTTACTCCTAATTTAAATACTTATTTTTTTTGTTTTTCTTTTGCTATTTTTTCTTTATATTCTTCAGCTGTATATGTTTTCATCTTTGTATGTTTTGCTTCATCAATCAATTGATTGATTCGATATCTTTCAAATCCCCAAACACTTATGCATAAAATAATTATGACAGAAATAAAAATATTTATAATTTTCTTTTTATTAAGTTTCTTTATAATTTCGTCACTATTTAAAGTTTCAATATAAGAACCAGCAACTTCATTAGGACTACCAAATTCATCTACGATATCTTGATAACTACAGGAGTCATGTTCATTAGAAAATTCAATGATTTTTTGTGTTAATAACTGTATAAATTCTTTTTTATCTTTTGAATGGATTGGAATAATTTTTTTAACGTATTTTATATATTTTTTTATATCGTTACTCATCTTTTTTGCCTTCACCATATGCAATGATTTCAAATACACCTTGCATATTCTTTCTAAATTCAATAATTGTTTGTTCTAAATATTCTTTTCCAATTGGTTCAATATGATAATAAACTCTGATTTTTTTATTAACGATCTCATCTCGACATGAAATATATTCTTTTTTTAATAAATTATGTACAACAGGATAAAGAGTACCTTCTTTAATATCTAATGAGCCATTGGAAATTTCTTTAATTAATTTTACTAATTCATATCCATAACAATCCTTTACTTTCAACAAACTTAAAACAAGCATATCAATATTAAAGAAACTGTTAGATTTTGCCATCTTTTATCACCCAAATTGATTATAACATATGAATTATTATAAACAAGATACTATTATAATAAAAGTATAATTGACATAATGGTAGAAAGACGTATAATGAAAGTAAGGAAAGCGCTTCCTTGATTCATAATATTATGGATGGAGGAAAAGAAAATGAAGAAACAATATGATGTTTGTCTTATTTATTTAAGCTATGTTTTTGAAATAATAGGTTTATTAGCATTTAAATACTTTGATAATTACATTTCTACCTATTGGATTACAATAGGAACGGATGGAAATTCCATTTATGGGGAAGTAGGCTTGCTTTATAATTTATCAGTTGTCATACATTATTTGTTTTATTTTATAATATTTGTTTATTTTTTTATGATGATTAAAAAGGTTGTTTCTAAAGAATGTATTGATCTTAAAAGAAATACTTTTCTTTTATTTGGATTACTTGTAATTGATTTGGTTATGTATCATTTTTCAATTATGACAATGTTTCATTATTCAAGTGCCATAACTTTTATGTGCGTTGGTTTGATCATTAATATGGTTTTATATTTAAAATATCGTACGTATATAATTAATAATTAAATGTTTGAGTAGTTTTAACAAGGAAGGGTGAAATAAAATGAAAGCAAAAATGATTTTATTACTGTTTGTTATGGGAGTAATATTAGGTGGATGTAGTGTAAAATCTAATAAGGATATTTTATTAGATGATACTAAAACAATCATAAAATATAGCCCTTATCAAAAAATGTTTATGGATTTGAATAGCAATTTTACAGAAGAAGATGTTAAAAAATATATGGGAGATCATCGATTGATAGGAGGCAGAAGTAGTTTAGATGATTATTTTGAATATCACATATTTTTATCAAAAGATGACAATAAAAAAGCTTGTCAAGAATTTGTGGCAGTACGTTTTTTAAAAGATGGACAATTAGAGGGTTTTCGATATGTATCTCCAGAATTTGAAGGCTATGTATTTTATTATGCAAAAGGAGTGTTTTTAGAGTTTAATAATCAAAATGCAAAAGATTATTCAGGATATTATTATCGAAGTTTACCAAAAAAAGGAAATAAAAAAGGTTTAGAAATAGAATATAAAGATAATACAAAGAAAAGCACACCCTATTATCCTATTTCAAACGCCAAAGAAGCAATAAACTTTTTGATAGAAAAATAATATTTTAATAACCATTGTATTGTTGAAAAGTAAGTAAATATATAATAAAACCTTTTAAAAATTATAATAAGGAGAAAAATATGAAAAGAAATATTGGAAAATATGCTTTATGGGTTACTTTATTTTTAATAGCAGTAGTTGTATTTTGTCTTTCATTGATTTGGCTTTCTCTTGCCTGCATGTAAAGGAAAGGATGAAATTTTATGTTTTATTGGATAGCGATAGAAATTATTTTTCTTATACGTATTGTAGGACAAATTATACAATTGCTAAATAAGGAAAATAACTATGGATTGATCATTATTAGAATTTCTAATGTTTTAGGAATACTGTTGATTACATTAGCTTTTATACAAAATCCAATTCATGAAATGAATAGAGTAAAAGATAAATATTGGAATTATTATCCAATATATCTTGTAACAGTATTTATTGATCTTATTTTAGAAGTTTTACTTCGACGTAGATTATATAAAAAGGAAGAAAAGTTATGAAAAAATTGATTATAAAAATATGTGCATTCATGATTTTGATAACACTTTTTACAGGATGTCATCAATAAAATAAACTATATTCATTTGAAACAAAGGAAATAGATGATCAAGTTATTTTGATTTTAAAAAATACTTCAAATAAACCAATTGATCTATCATTAAAAGTTCAAAAAATTAAATGTTTACCTGCAAGTAAACAAAGTGTTTTCATTTTTAAGAAAAATGAATTTAAAGATGCTTATTATGATGAAATAAAAGCAAAAGGAAGTACTCAATATCAAGAGTATAATAATTTTGATATCGATCGTATAACTGATATTTCTTTACAACAATTAAATGAATGCATTAAGAAAACAAAAAATGATAAAAAGAAATGTTATGGGGAAGTTGTTGTTTTCTTTTACCAAAATAAATCTCTTGTAGATATTCAAAAACATATTTTTATATTAAAGGGAAAAGAAAGAGTAATCACTTTTGAAAGTTCAAAAATATGGGATGATACAAAGATAATAGAAAATATATATGAAAAAAATTAGTTTGAAATCAGAGGATTTTATGGAAATATGTAATGGTGTTGATTATTTAGATCAAGTAAAAGAATTAATTATAGAATATACAAAGCGTTTGGGACGTGATTTATCTTTTTAAAATATTGATGAGGAATTATAAAATCCAGTAAAAAAATATACAGCTCCTGAAGGAGAACTTTTAGTGGCTGTAGAAAAGAAAAAGGTGATAGGAATGGTTGCCTATCATTGCCATTCAAAGAGTCGCTGTGAAATGAAACGCTTGTATGTAAAACCAAAATATAGAGAAAATAAATTAGGTAAAAAGCTTGTTTTAGAAATTTTAGAGTATGCTAAAAAAGCAGGATATAAGGAAATGGTGTTGGATACGATTATTCCTTTACAATCAGCAATTCATCTTTATAAAAAGGTAAGATTTGTTGAACGTGAGGCGTATTATCATAATCCGATGGATGATGTTTTGTATTTTAAAAAGATACTTTAAGTTATTGGGCAACCAATAGCTTTTTATTTATGAAAAATGTTACAATAGATAAAAGGGTGAGATGAATATGAAAAAATATTTAAAAAGAAATAAATTTTATTTTATGATATGTGTTCTTTTATTTTCAACAGCAGGAATCATGTCTGTTTTTTTAGCAAGCATTGTTCAAAAAATGGTAGATACATCTGTTGATAAAAATATCATCCAATTTTATCATGTTATGATCTTAGCAGTTTTGTTTATTATCATTAATTTTTTAATCTATGTTTTAAGAGGTTTTTTTAGAGCTAAATATTTAAAAAATGTGATGTTTTCATTGAATCATGATTTATTTAAAGGAATCTTTTTTAAAACAGTCAAAGAGTTCAATCAAGAAAACTCATCAGCCTATTTAAGTATTTTTAATAATGATTTAAAAATTATTGAAAGAAACTATTTTGATAATTTATTAACGATTAGTGCAGATCTCTCACAATTTATTATTTGTTTAGTAGCTGTTTTTTCATTTCAATTTTCTTTAGCTATTATTGTTATTGTGATCAATGTTATTGCCATATT
Source organism: Faecalibacillus sp. H12 (assembly GCF_013361255.1). Taxonomy (NCBI): domain Bacteria; kingdom Bacillati; phylum Bacillota; class Erysipelotrichia; order Erysipelotrichales; family Coprobacillaceae; genus Faecalibacillus; species Faecalibacillus sp. H12. The sequence continues at coordinate 65,859 of NZ_JABWDK010000004.1, forward strand.
TGCTCCTATTTTATTTGGAAAAGTTTTATCTAAAAAACAAATGATTTCAACGCAAAAATATAGTCAATTAAATATCAAAATCAAAGATTTCTTCAATTCTTTTGAACTTATCAAATGTTTTCAAATCACACATCATGTCATTCATCAATTTGATTATGTAGAAAATGAATATGAAACAAGTATGCAAAATTATCGCTACGATGAAGGAATTATTTCAGGTTTTTCAACATTATCTTCTTTAGGAGTAAGTGTAATGACAACACTTATTTCTCTCTATTTTGTAATTATAAATAGGATTACTATAGGTGAAATGCTGGCAATTACACAATTAGTCAATAATATTGCTAATCCTTTAGGAAGATTATCAAATGAAATTCCTTTATTAAAAAGTATAAAACCAATTGAAAATAAAATAGAAACATATTTTGAAAATAGCCACGAACATCGAATAAATTCAATTGATTCTATAGAAAATATCTCATTTAAAGATGTTTCATTTAGTTATGATCAAAGTAAAGAAATTATTCATGATTTTAATCATGTTTTTTATAAAAATAAAAAATACGTTCTTGTTGGAAACAGCGGTTCTGGTAAATCAACGATCATCAAGTTACTTTTAAACAATTATGAAGTAAGTAAAGGGACTTTATATATTAATGATATAGATATCAACACAATAAATATTGAAAATATTTATCAACATATATCAATCGTTCATCAAAATGCGCCAATATTAAATGATACTTTAAAAAATAATATCACATACTTTAAAGAGTATTCAGATAATCAAATCACAGAAGTCATAGAAAAAGCAGGCTTAAAAGATTTTGTCAATGCCTTACCTGAGGATTTAAATACAGTTATTAATGAAAATGGAAATAATATTTCAGGTGGTGAAAAACAAAGAATCAGTATTGCTAGAGCTTTACTTAAAGATGCAGATTTGTTGATTTATGATGAACCTACATCTAATTTAGATCATATAACTGCAAAAGAAATTGAAAGTATTCTTTTAAATATAGATAAAACATGCTTTATGATTACTCATAAATTAGATAAGGAACTCTTAAGTAAATTTGATGAAATTCTCGTTTTAAAAGATGGTTCTTTAAAAGAAGCAGGAAGTTATCAACAATTAGTAGATGAAGGTGCCTTTTTTAAACAATTGTTAAAAGGTACAAGTTAATGGGATGTTGTTTAAAGGCTGTTTACATCAATAGAAATTAACTATCATTTTAGTGAAATAAATCTTTCTATTATTTTTGTGGCTATTTTGATATCAATGATTTTTGTTGGTGAGGGATTATTTAAATTATATCCAGTAAAGTTAGGATAAGAGGTTTCTCTTATCTTTTTCTTTTAAAAATAAATCTAATTATTATATAATAAATGAAAAGAGGTTACATATGAAAATAGGAATTATAGATGATGATGTTAGTTTTAGCACACAATTAAAAAATAAGATAAAAACAAGTTTATATTTTGAAGATGCAGAGATTGTTGTTTTTAATGAAAAATTTGAAACATTAGATTTGATGGATTATGAATATTTATTTATAGATATTATGTTATTACAAGCAAGTGGGATTGAACTTGCTAAAAAAGTTAAAAATAAACAGACAAAGATCATTTTTGTATCTGCTAATGAGGCGTTAGTTTATGATTGTTTTGATATTCATCTTTATTTTTTTATTAGAAAAGCTTTTTATGAAGAAGATTTTAAGAGATTGCTTTTGAAGATAGAAAAAGATGAGGCAGAAAGTAATAAACAGTATTTGCTTGATGAAAAAAATCATCAATATATTCGCTGCGTTGATATTTATTATATTCAATCTCATAGAAATGTTTGTACTTTTTATACTAAAGATCAAGAATTTCAACAATATACGACTTTAAAAAAATGTACGGAATATTTTTGTTCAAATATTGCTTTCTATAAAATCAATTCCTATACGATTATTAATTTTAAATATGTGACTAAAATTAATCATCAATCAGTAACTCTTTTAAATCAACAAACATTTAATGTCTCTAGAAAAGCAAAAGATCTCATCGAAAAATATCATACCTATAGGAGGTATATTCAATAATGACTTTTTTATATTTAAGTTGTATAGAAATTGCTTTAATTTACCTGTTAAATATTCCTAAAGAACTGTTTAAAAGATATATTGGTATGTCATTATTTGTTAATGGTGTAGTGATGATGATCAGTTCTTCTTTATTATTACAGGATATTTTGTTTCTAGAGAGCTTATGTTTTTTCTTGTTTTATTCATTAAAAAGAAGGATAACAGAAATTTTATTTTATCTTTCTTTTTTATTGGTTGTTAAAGATATTATTATTATTTTTCCATTTTATACACTTATATCATTCATAATTTATATGACAGTTATGGCTTTACTTGTTTATATAAAACAACGTTATCCAATAGATAATCAAAATATTTATTGGAGTTTATTAATGATGATTTCTTTAAGTACACTTTGTATTTACCATATTCTTTATTATGATTTTCTTGAGATTTTAGGAGTTAATCGACATTTGATTATTCTTACAACACTAGTGATTACAATGATGATTTCTTATTATATGTTTTTTAAATATACAAAATTAAATCATGAACAACAATTATTGAATCAAGCTATTACTTATTTTAAAAATGATCCACAAAATTATGCTTATCTTGAAAAAAAGAATAATGAACTTTATAAATTAAAACATGATTTAAAATATGATTATCTGCAAATGAAACAGGCAATCAAAGAAAAAGAGTTTGAAACAATAAATCAAATCGTTGATCAAAAAATAGCCTTACTTGATCAAGAAGATATGTTGATTACATCAGGAAATAAGTTGCTGGATTCATTTATTAATATGAAACTTGAACAATTACAATTAAAAAAAATCATTCCTACGATGATTATTTCTATTCAAGATATTTCCTTTATCCAAGATGATCATTTAAATATCATTATTAATTATCTTTTTGATTTAGCAGCTCTTTGTGTCAATCATCAAGAGTTACAAGTTAAAATTATTCAAGATACATGTGTTTTTGAAATAACAATGACCATGCATTTAGGAATTGAAAATATTGATCCAGTAAAATATGATACTCTCAAATTACTACTAAAAAAATATCAAGGCAGTATCAAAATCATTCATGAAAATCAAAATTTAATTCTTTCACTTCTTATACCCATGCAATAATGGGTATTTTTTGTTAATTATCCTTTAAAATAAGTCAAACGTCCTCAACCTCTTATCTTTTTTTTAAAGCTTGTTAGAATGAAATTAGAAAAGAGGTGAGACTTATGATTGAAATAAAACATTTAGATATTCAATTTAAGCAACAAGTGATTTTTAAAAATGCTAATTTTAAAACATGTCCAGGGAAAATAACAGGAATTATAGGAAAAAGTGGTTGTGGAAAGACGACGTTTTTAAAAGCATTGATTTATCAATACAAGAATCAAATACTTTCTATTGATAAGCAAGTAATCACTGAGAAAAATAAGGAAGATTACTTATTGCATTGTGTCAGTTATATTGATCAATTTGGAACATTCTTTGAAAATATGAAAATAATTGAACATTTTGAATTTATCAGTCAATTAAAAAAACAAAATTTTAATCAAAACAAAATGTTAGAAACCTTGCATTTAGTAGGACTAGATACCATTGATTTAAAAAATTATCCTTCGTCTTTATCTATAGGGCAAAGAAAAAGATTTTTAATAGCACTTGCAATGTTTAAAGATGCTTTCATCATTATCATTGATGAACCAACAGCATCTTTAGATCAAGAAAATAAAGAAATTATTTTAAATATTTTACAAAAGCTAAAAAAAGACAATAAATATATTATTATTACGACACATGATGATTTTTTGATTGAACATTTGGATATTGTTTATGAAATAGAAAATAAGCAGCTTTACTGTCATCAGGAAATAAAAGAAGTTCAACAGGATTTAAAAATAGAAAATACAAAACATCAAAGAATAAAAAAGTATTTTTTCTATAAAAATCAAAGACAATGGTTTCAATTTATATTGGTGATGTTACTGGGATTTATTATGACAGTTTCTATTTCTACCAATATAAGTGACAGTATTTTACAGGAAAATCAGCTTGCAAACGGTATAGAAAGAGCCAATAAAGCAGAAGTCTATACAGGAAAAGTGAATGATGCTTTTTTAGGAAATGATGGTTATTATATAGCTAATCAAGAAGATAATCTTGATATTAGTGATGATGAACTCGCACAAATGAAAGCAATCAAACATGTTAAAGGTGTTTATCCTTTCGATGTTTTTGATACGATCAATCAGATGCAAAATGTTACAACGACAAGTGTCTATTGTGAGGAGGATAAAGTAAATTTTGATTATTTTAAAAGTGGCAGTCCACTGGTAGCTCCTTATTATTCTTTTCAAAATATCAAATCAAATGGTAAAAAGCTTAAAGGAAATGCTATCAGTCAGTCATTGGCTAATAAGCTAGGAATAGATAAGAATGAAAAGAATTTTAAGATTTCTGTAGAGGTCTATATACCTGTCCAACAATACAGTTATCAAGGAGAAATGAATGAATCAGGGCTAAAGGCAGAGATGTCGCAAGTCCTTACTAAAAAAGTAAAACTTGATTTAGAAGTAGACCATATCATTTCTGTCGATGATTACTATAATGAGTTTTTGAGTGCAGGATATACTATTTTAATGCCAGAAAAATCATTTTATAGTTTATTGAATCAATACAATAATCAGACACCAGATAGTTTATTAGACGCTAAAGAATTAAATGCAACAATTACACCTTATCATAGTAAAAACTATGTTATAGAAGTAGATCGTATAAGTAATTTAAAAACAGTAGAGAAAGAAATAACAAAGATTTCTAAAAATCTTGTAACATATGATCAATATAATTCAGTCATTGATACAACGGATGTCTATAAAGAAGAAAGAAAAGGAAGATATATCTACATGATTATGGTGGTTCTTGTCGCCATTGTACTTTATGCAATGGTACAAATCAATGCACTTGATGATCGTAAAAATGAAGTAAAACTATTAAAACTTTATGGACTAAATGATAAGGATGTTCATTCATTGATTAATGAAAATGGCTTTGTTCAATTATTATTGACAATAATATTCGGTATACCGGGCTTCTTTGTCGCAAGAAAGATGGGATTTTTTGCAGTCAATGATCAAAGTTTAATCATCAGCTTATTACTTTTCTTTAGTATTCAAATAGCTGTTTCTATCATCATTTACATCTTGTATTTATTCTACAGTAAGTATTTTGTTAAGAAGGTGAAACTATGATTGAAATGAAACATATCAATTTATCTTTTAAAGATAAAAATCTATTTACTGATCAAGAAATTAAAATTGATTCAGGGAAAATTACATTGATTACAGGAGAGAGTGGCTCGGGGAAATCAACTCTATTATTTGAACTTGCACGACTTACAGATTATGCAAATAAAGAATATATTTATAAAAATGAAAAAATGTCTGATTTAGATGAAGAATCTTTTAGAAGAAAAATTGCTATTGTTTTTCAAGACTGTCGACTTTTTAACGATCTATCAGTCATTCAAAATATTGAATTCTTTAGTCAACTTGGTCAGGTTGAATTTAAGAAAGATAAAATGATGAATTTGTTAGATGAACTTGATTTAAATATTGATTTAAATGGAGAAGTAAAAGTTTTATCAGGAGGGCAAAAACAAAGGCTATTGATTTTATGCTGTATGATGAAAGAACCTGAAATCATTTTTTTGGATGAACCGACAGCGTATTTAGATGATGAAAACAGAAGACGTATGAGAAAAATCATTTATGACTTATGCTATAAATATCATAAGACAGTTGTCATTGCTTCTCATGATTTAGATATGTTAGAGATTGCAGATAAACACTATCATATTGAAAGTCGACAAATTCTATTAAAGAAAAATATCATTAAAGAAAATAAGAATTTAATTGCAAGAAAAACAATTCAAACATTCCCGCTTAATTATTATTTACATGCACAAAAATCAAATAAAATACATTATAAAAGAAATATCATCATTTCCTTTTTGATGATCATTATGGCATATATGATGTGTTTTCAAGCCTATTATCAAAAAGAAACAGAAAGAATGATTAATAAAGCAATCGATAATGAATTAAGGATTTCTTATAAGGATGGTGGAAATGCTTATGATATGGCTGGAACGCCTGTTTCTAGAACACTTGTACAAGATTTATCACAAAATAATATGATTCAAAATATTTCTCCCTTTTTTGAATGGAATGCGGCTCATATGACAGTCAATGATTCATCTTTTAAAGAAACAGTGGTCATACAACCCTATTATAAGAAAATGAAAACAGTCAAAAAAAACAGCAACCCTGTATTTTCAATTGATAAACAAAAAATAAATACAGACAAGATTTATATTTCTTATTCACTTTATCAAAAAATAAAAGGTCATATTCATTTGACTGGAACCATGCAGGTGCTAAAAAACAATGAATTTGAATTTGTTGAAATTCCTTTTGAACTTTCAAATGTAGATACTGTTGATAAGGATATTGGTAATCGCTATACGAAATCAACTGAAAATATTATTTATATTTCACAAAATCTCTATCAAAAAATCATCAATCAATGTATACCTGATGCCTCGTATCAATCAAATGTCTATATCTTAAAAATAAATTCTTATAAGAACATACAGGCAGTAACAGATTTTATTAAAAAACACGATCAACAAATTAAAGTCTACAACCCAGTATCTTCTACGATTTTAAGTCAAACAACATCATTTGGCTTTGAAATGATTTACAATTTTTCAAAAATCATATTTATACTCTTTGTACTTTCATGTTTTATCATAGGAATATTTGATGTTGTCACAAGGCGTTATCAATACGCATTGTTGCTTGTTAATGGATTCAATAAAAAACAATGTTTAAAACTTATTTTAAAAGAAAGGATTAATTACTGTTTACTATCTATTGTTTTAGCACAAGTTTCAGTAATGGGTATTTTCTACTTACAATACCATACATTGGCAAGTATAATTATAGAAAGAGCGTTAAGTGTTTTGATGATTGTGAATTTAATTATTCTTTTTGTACCATGTGTTACATTTATCATTTTAATGAAAATAAACAATGAAGGAAATATGTTAAAAACAAGTGAGGAGTGATTACTATGAAAAAAGTTCCAGTATTTGTTGTACTAATAGGATGTGTATTCAGTTGGCTAATAGCAAGTATGAATCCTGTTACAAAGATTATTGATCAATCAGTATATGCTTATTTTAATTATCAATTGATGGCGATTGGATTCGCAATTAGTTTATTAGTAGGAATTATATTATTATGGTTTATTAAAAGAAAAGAACAATAAAACAGTTAAGCTGAGAAAAATCTCAGCTTTTTTTATAATAAACACTTGAGTATAGAGGGACTCTATAGTTTATCTTGAAGGTGTAAAGAGAAGAAAATCAAGGAAAGGAGATAAAAATATGTTTGATTTTACACTTAAATACTTTTTTAAAGAAATCAAAAAGAATATCAGTATGATTGGAGTGATAACAGGAGCAATGTTATTACTGAGTTTGATTTTAAGTATGTTTTATAATACGACGCTTAATCCACCTTTAAAGACAGATGATTTAGCAGCCTTTTTTATGGAACTTTTTAGATTGACAGTGATTTTAATTTTTATGTTGATTTGTATCTATGTGGTTGTTTATTCTACGAATTATTATAATAAGATCCATTCTAAGATATTAGGTCTATTAAAGATTTTTGGATATACGACCAAAGAAATTGTTTTATTTTTTATGATACAAATCACTATAATTTTAAGTATTTCTTTTATTCTATTTACATTATTAAGTATGCTTGTTACACCACTCTTATTTAAATTTATTTCATTTTATTTACAAGAAAAAATGGTTTTTGTTTTCTTTGAAAAAAGTTATTTAGATACACTTGCTTTTTTCTTTTTAACGATTTTAGTTATTGTTTTTGTAGAGTTTAGATATATTATCCAAACACCGACAACTCATTTAATAAAGGGAGATGAAACGATTTCTTATAAAATAAAAACAAAAAGTTTGTTTAAAGAATTTTTGTATGTTGCTTTACTTTTATATGGTTTATATATTATCTTAACCTCTACTTTAAAGATAAATCTAATCGTTCCACTTTCACTTTGTACTTTTGGAATCAATGGAATTATTAAATATACATTACCTAGAATGATTCAAGTCATACTTTTAAGAAAAGATGTTAAAGGAGAAACATTGGTCATGTTAAAAAACTATATCTTTATTATTAATCAAATGGGTATGTTGATTTTATTAAGTATCTTGATCAATCTCATGATGCCTTTAATGATTTATATTTATCTTGATCAAGCAGGTTTCTTTATAGAATTTCTATTCATGTATATTTTTACAAGTATGATTTTAAATTATATTATTTATCAAAGATTGAATATCAAACGTTTAGAAAATAAACACACTTATAAGAAGTTATATACCTTAGGATATGACATGCAAACAATTAAAAAGTATTCACAAAAAGAAATTTCACTCTTTTATATAACACTTTTTATTTGTGTTAGTTTGTATATTTTAACATTGACAATTTCATTGATTATTAAAGGTGTTTTATCAACAAATGCATTATTTATCTGTTTTGTTTATATCATCCCAATGTTGATGATGTATTTAATTGCTCGATATAAAGAAGGGAGAAGTGTAGTCATATGGAAACAATTATAAAAATAGAATCACTTACAAAAATCTATAATCCTTTAAGTTTAAATCCTAAATTAGCATTAGATCAAGTTTCTTTAGATGTTAAAGAAGGAGAATTTATTGCGATCATGGGGAAAAGCGGTTCAGGGAAAACAACATTGTTAAATATTTTATCAACAATTGATGATTTAACAAAAGGTAAACTTTTTATTTATGGTAAAAATATTTATGAAATGTCTGAAACTGAAAGAGCTCATTTTCGAAAAGAAAATATTGGTTTTATTTTTCAAAACTTTAATTTATTAGATACTTTAACGGTTAAAGAAAATATTATTTTACCTTTAAAACTTGCAGGTAAAATAATAGATGAAGAAGATTTTAAACAAATAATCAAAGATTTAGAAATCGATGATCTTTTAGATAAATATCCATTTGAATGTTCTGGAGGACAGAGTCAAAGAGTGGCCGTGGCAAGAACACTTGTGATGCATCCAAAGATTATTTTTGCTGATGAACCTACAGGTAATTTAGATGGTGTACGTTCTAAACAGTTGATGCAATATTTGGAAAAGGTCAATAGAGAAAAGAATATTACAGTTATTATGGTTACGCATGACCCTTTAGATGCAGCTTATTCATCTCAAATGTATTATATTGAAGATGGTAAAATAAAAGATCATTTATTAAAAAAAGATGATTCATTTGATACTTATTTTAATAAGATCGTTAAGATATCCATGGAATTATAAAATACTAAAAAGAGCAGATGCTCTTTTTAGTAAGATCTGCTTTTTTTCCAATAAAGTTGGATATCTTCTAATTCTTCATGATTGATTCTTAAAATATGATCTTTAATTTGTTTGATGAAATTGTCTCTAGAATGAGGACTGCTAAAATAGAAGGGTCTACCCTGAATGTGATCACTATCTAAAATTTCTATCAACATTTTAGAATATTCTACTTTGTAGATTTTTTTAGGATAGTTATTTTGATCACAATGAATCATGTCTTTAAAATATAATGTATTTTCCATATTTGTCACCTCTTTTGATTTATATTAACAAAGCGGGCATGTATTTGATGAAATAAATAGGTGTTTAAAAGGTAAATATTTGGTGTTAAATAGAAGTGAATAATAATAAAAGTTTATTGATGATAAAAATAGAATATTATATTTTGGGATAAATGTATGCTTTTTTAGACATTTTACGGATAAATGTCTAAAAAAGAGCACAATGAAATAAAATATATAGCATTTATCGACATAATACGATATAATTGTGTATTGTGAAGTACAATGTTTGTATTTTATTTAAGAATAAACGACCTAAGTTATTCAAAAAATACGGAGGTAAAATCATGGAAGATTCAAAAAAAATCAAGTGGTATGGTTTAGCTTTCATGGCGTTTTCTACTGTTTGGGGATTTGGAAACGTTTTAAATGGCTTTATCTACTTCAATGGTATCCAAGTAGTTTTTAGTTGGGTATTAATGTTCGCACTTTATTTTGTTCCTTACGCTTTAATGGTGGGAGAACTAGGGTCTGCGTTTAAAAATTCTGGTGGAGGAGTAAGTTCTTGGGTACATGAAACATTTGGTCCTAAACTTGCATACTATGCTGGATGGACATATTGGGCATGTCACGTTACTTATATTGCAAGTAAAGGTAGTGGAGGTTTAAAAGCATTAAGCTGGGCAATTTTTAGAAATGCTGAAGTTTATGATTCACTTCCAACATTATATGTGCAACTTGCTACACTTGCAGTATTCTTATTTTTCTGTTGGTTTGCTAGTAGAGGGTTAAACCCACTTAAACAATTAGCAACAGTTGCAGGAACAAGTATGTTCGTTATGTCAATCTTATATATCTTAATGATGTTTGCTGCACCAGCAATTAATCCAAATGGGGGATATTTATCATTAGATTTTAGTTTTGACAAAATTGTTCCACAATTTAATGTCAATTATTTTACATCACTTTCTATTTTGGTATTTGCAGTTGGTGGGTGTGAAAAGATTTCACCTTATGTAAATAAAGTAGAAAATCCTTCAAAAGGATTCCCAAAAGGGATGATTGCACTTGCAATCATGGTTATGGTATGTGCTATTTTAGGTACATTTGCTATGGGTATGATGTTTGATCCAACTGTAATCAATGCAACACCAGAATCATTCAATTCATATGTATCAAATGGTGCTTACTGGTCATTCCAAAAATTAGGTCAATACTATCATATGGGAGATGCATTACTAATTATTTATGCATTATGTAATATGATTGGGCAATTCTCAACATTAGTATTAAGTATTGATGCACCACTTAGAATGTTATTAGATAATGAAGATGCAAGACAATTCATTCCATCTAAATTATTAAAACAAAACAAATATGGTGCTTATGTTAATGGAATTAAAATGGTTGTGGCTTTATCTGGAAGTATTATTTTAATTCAAATCATTGGTGGACAAGGGGCTGCTGGAGTATTAGCCCAATTAAATAAATTAAATTCAGTATGTATGCCAATGCGTTATGTTTGGGTATTCTTAGCTTATATTGGTTTAAGAAAAGCCTATGATAAGATCCCAGCTGATTATCGCTTTGTTAAGAGTCAACCAGTTGCTTTATTCTTTGGTGGTTGGTGTTTCTTTGTTACAGCAGCATGCTGTATCATGGGTGTATACTCAACTGATTTATTTACTTTAGCTTTAAATATTATTACGCCAATTGTATTAACAGCATTAGGTTTAATTTTACCAGCAATTGCTAAAAGAGAAAAAGCCAACGCTATTACAGAATAATTGTGATAAAATATAGAAGAGGTGTTAGAAAATGTATAGGGGAATTTCAGAAGAATTATTAGATTTTTTACAAAAAAGTCCTACAGCATTCCATGCTGTTGAAAACATTAAAAAAGAATTAAACAAAGATGGATTTGTTGAATTATTAGAGGGAAAACCTTGGAAAATGGCTCCAGGTGGAAAATATTATGTTACTCGTAATAATTCAAGTATTATTGCTTTAAAGGTCGGAAGCAATTTAGAAAATTATAGTTTTAATGTTGCTGCTTCACATAGTGATTGCCCAACTTTCAAATTAAAAGAAAATGCTGAATTAGAAGTAAAGGGTAAATACACACAATTAAATACAGAAGGTTATGGAGGAATGATTTGTTCAACTTGGTTTGATAAACCATTATCTGTAGCTGGACGTTTATTAGTTAAAGATGGAAATGAATTAAAAACACAATTAATTAATATTGATCGTGATTTAGTTTTAATTCCAAATATGGCTATTCATATGAACAGAGCGGTCAATGATGGTTATGCATATAATAAACAAATTGATATGCTTCCTTTATTTGGCGGGGCTGATTGTAAACCAGGTGACTTTATGAAACTCGTTGCTAAAGAAGCAGGAGTTCAAGTAGAAGATATTTATGGTAGTGATTTATATCTATATAATCGTACAGCGCCATCTATCTGGGGAGCTAACGATGAATTTATTTCAAGCCAACATTTAGATGATTTACAATGTGCTTTTACTTCATTAAAAGGATTCTTAGCTGGTGGAAATGATCAATCAATTGATGTATTAGCTTGCTTTGATAACGAAGAAGTTGGTTCAGGAACAAAACAAGGAGCTGCTTCAACACTTTTATATGATGTTTTAAAACGTGCTAACAGTGCACTTGGAAAAACAGAAGAAGATTTCTATTGTGCAATTGCTTCAAGTTTTATGTTATCTGCTGATAATGCACATGCAGTTCATCCACATCATCCACAAAAAACAGACGCAACAAACTGTGTTTATATGAATGAAGGAATTGTTGTAAAATCTCACGCAGGTCAAAAATATACAAGCGATGCGGTAAGTGTTGCAGTATTTAAAGATTTATGTAAAAAAGCCAATGTACCTGTACAATTCTTCGCAAATCGTTCAGATGAAGCGGGAGGAAGTACTTTAGGAAATATCGCAATGGCACAAGTTTCTATGAATAGTGTAGATATCGGTTTACCACAACTTGCAATGCACTCTACATATGAAACTGCTGGTATTAAAGATACTTATTATATGATTCAAGTCATGACAGAGTTCTTTAATAGTCATATTAGCGAAGTAAATAGTCATTCGTTAAAGGTAGATTAAGATGAAAGAAAAGAAGTATGATTTATATTTTGAAAATAGTGTTAAAGTAAAAAGTTTAAATGATGATTATTTTAAATGTTATCAAGAAATTGAAAAATGCTTGTTTAAAAAACGAAAAGATGTTTTAAAGACAAATATTTTACTTTCTGAAATTCTTGATCAAATGAAATCTTTTCAAGATCAAGGAAAAACAGTTCAACAAGTGATGACTAAAGGAAGTCAAGCATTTGTTGATCAAATAGATAGAAAAATAAATTACAAAGAAAAAATCAATCAATTAAAACAAAGAGATTCTAATAAATATGAAATGTCTGGAATATTACTTACCATGTGTATATATATTGTGCTTCTTTTTGTTAAAGAATTGGTAGGAAATCATTATTTAATTAATTATTATATTGATTTATTAGTAGCAGTCATTATGCTTGTTATAAGTGTTAAGCAGCTTTTAAATCAAAGACAATTGATTAAACGATATCAAGTTTCATTTCAACCTTTTATCATTGAAATAGTAAGTATTGTTATATCATTATTGATTTCAATCTTATTTTATAACAGTCCTTTTGATATCACTTTTGTTATTTTAGTTGTCGCATTTTTTACAAGTAAGAAAATGTATTCAAAATCCTTAAGCAATTAAGGATTTTTTCTTTGCATTCATTCAAATTTATAGTAAAGTATTAGAAGGTGATAAAAATGGAAAAAGAAATCATATTAGAAAACTTAGATGAAAATATTGTAAATGAAGCAACATTTTACAATCAACAAAATATACCGTCACAAATCTCTCAAGCACTTTATTTATATGGAAGTACCACAGATTATCAAGTACTTGGATTTGTTGATGCCAGCGATGATGGAAGTCAAGGAATGATTTTTACAGATCAAGGTGTTTATTTTTGTTTTAAAGAGCCTCATTCCTTTTTATATGAAGATATAGAAGAATTAGTACTAGTAAAAAAAGAAGAAGGTTTTGATTTTTATGCGAAAATCAAAACAAAAGCAAATACTTTTGTTTTTAAAAATAAATATTTAAATTTAAAAGGATTTATTGAATGTTTAAGTGAAATTTTAGAAATGCCTGTTCATTATGAAATGTCAGCTTATGAAAAAGTAGAATACTTTGTACCAATTGTTTTAAATGATTTAAAAGAAGATGTTTATGAAGATTTAGAACTTAACGAACAACACTTCCAACAAATTAAAGATATTGAACATGAATTAGAAATGGCAAAAGAACTTAAAGATTTAGATTATCAAGATGAATGTCGTTCTTTATGTCGTTATTGTTTAGATTTCTTTGAAAGTTTAGGATTGGATAGTGATGAAATTGATGCTTTAAATGAAGCACAAAGTTTCTTTGATCAACAAGATAGTCAAGAAAACCAACAATTAGAAGGAGCAAAGCGTTGGGTCGATGAAATGATGAGTAATTATCAAAATGGTGATACAGGAATGTATGATCAAATGAAATCAACAATGGAAAACTTAGGTATTGATGAAGAAAGACTTAAGAATATGTCTAATGAAGAAGTTGATCAATATGTTAAAGAAATGTGTAAAAAATTTGGTATTTCACAAAGTTTGTTTGATAAATTAAAAGATAGATTTGGAAAATAGAGGGAATTAGAATGATTAAATTAGTTGTATTAGATGTTGATGGAACAAGTATTGATAGAGATAATCATTTTTATGATGATGATATTAAAGAGATTGATTTTTATAAAAAAAAGGGCATTGAATTTATGTTTGCTTCAGGTAGAGATATGAATATGATGCTTGATATGATTGAAAAGTCTCATGTAGATGGAGATTTGATTATTAATAATGGGACACAATATCGAAATATTGAAGGAACTAAAAATATTGTGCATCCAATGGATGAAGATGCTTTTAGAAAGATGATTCCTATTTTACAAAAACATAATTATCATATTTCTATTCATACAACAAAAGGAAAATATATTTTAACAGATTTTGAAAGTTATTGGGACTTACATGTTAAATTATTAATGAAAGGTCGTGAGGGCATTACTTTAGAAGACCTTCCAAATACGACATTCTTTAGAAGATGGGGATATTTAAATGATTGTACGTCGGTTTCTTCAATTGATGAAATTTATCAACAAGGAGCACTTCCTTTAAAAGTAGATGCTAGACATTTAAATCCTGAAGAAGCAAAGGGCGTAAGAGAACGTTTAGATTGTATACCTCATTTAAACATTTCTTCATCATATGAAGATAATATTGAAATTACTTGTGATGATTATGATAAAGGAATTATGTTAAGAGAAGTTTTAAAATTAAAAGGATTGACTCTTGATGAAGTAGCAACTTTTGGAGATGGTTTAAATGATGTATGTATGTTAAAAGGATTCCCTTATAGTTTTACACCAGCTAATGGATGTAAGGAGGCTAAAGAAGCAGCAACCTATACACTTACTAAAACAGGTGGAAATGGTGCTATTCAAGAAGGACTTCATATTTTAAAAGATTTAGATTTGATTTAACTTTCAAAGTAAAAGCTTTGAAAGTTTTTCTTTTTTTAAAGAAAAACGTCAAAAAATTGTCTATATAATAATAGGAGGGATAAATTAAATGGACCAAGTACTAGAAATTACATCAAATGATCATATTATCATGCTCGATAAACTCTGTAAAAGAATATTAGGACATCCAGAAACTTTAGGAAGAATCACCAAAGGCTTTGTTAAAGAAGCTAAGGATGTCTCTTTAGAAGAAATCATTGAAATTATTAAAGGAAAGAAAGATCAGGAAGGAAATTATTATTTTCAACAACTCAATAATGTTATTGATATACCTCATCATTGAAAAGTAGAATTTGATTATTTCTGTTATATCAATCTGTCACAAGTTGATGGAACAATGAAAAGAATCTAACTAGATGTAGAAATACAAAATGTAGAGAATCCTGGCTATGCTTTGCTTACAAGAGGAAATGATTATCTTTCAAGAATAATTACCAGTCAAAATGGTAAAGACTAGGATTATCGAAATTATGATGGGATGAAAAAAGCCTATGTGATATGGATACTGCCACAGGCAGCTAAAAAAGGAGATGGACATGTCAATCGAATAAGTTCTAAATTAGAAAATATCAGTGGAAGTACTATTGAAAGGTTAGAAAGTTATGATAAAAGCGAACAGATTATGGTATACTTAAATAAAGATTATGATATCAAAGAGAAGTATGAGGGTAGTGATTGGATCAAGACACCGTTAGTCATCTTTTTAAATAATACATATGATCTTTTGAAAAAGAAAGAGATCATGAAAGAATATGGATTTGAAGAAATAGAGAAGGAGGTTGAAAAGATGTGTAATTTAGGAGAAATGATAGCGAGAGAAAATATAGAAAAAGGATTAGTACAAGGACAAAAAAGAAAAATATTGAACTGATTACAGATTTGATGAATAGCTTAAGTATTTCATTTTCAAAAGCGGTTGAATTGTTAAAAGTTTCTGAAGATGAAGTTTTAGAAATAGAAAAATATTTTAAATCATAAAAAATGGCATAAAGTTAAATACTTTATGTCATTTTTATGATGCTTTCTTTTTATAAGATAATATGAAGATTGTTGACATAACCATAATAAAACCTAATACATCCATTAATGTAAAAGGAGAATGTAACCATAAACACATGCAAATCGTTGCACTTAATGGTTCAACTGCAGCAATTAATGAAGCTCTCATAGGTCCAATAAGATTGACTCCTATAAGATACATTGAAAAAGCTAAAACAGTTCCGATAACAATAATTCCTGCCATTGCTAAATAGCCATAGATATCTAAAGAAACAGAGATATTCCAAACACGTCCAATTATTCCTAATATGACGCCACCTATAATCATGGCATATCCTGTAGGAATCAAACTGCCGTATTTATTCATGATATGTCGAGGAAGCAATGAATAAAACGAAGCAGCTAATCCTGCCATCACTCCCCAAAACAATCCTTCAAAAGATAAGATCATTTCATGAATATTTCCATGTGTTGCTAGGATGAAGGTTCCACCAAAAGCTAAAATAACACAAAGAAGTTCTTTTTTATAAGGAAGTCTTTTACAAACAAGACATGTATAGAACATAATAAAGATTGGATTCAAGTATTGTAGTATAGCTGCGGTTGAACTGTTTGAATAATAGATTGCTGTCATATAGGAATATTGACAAAACATTAATCCTAATAGTGCAAACAAAATAAGTTGAAAGACATCATTTTTATTATTCCAAATACTTAATGTCTTTTTTGTATCTTTGATAAAACAAACACTTAATAGAATGATTCCTGCAAAGATCATACGCAATGTTGTAAGCCACATTGTATTTAAATGATAAGTTTGAAATAGAAACTGTCCCATGGTTCCTGAAATACCCCAAAATGTACCACCTAATAATGTAATAATAATTCCTTTTTTCATAACCTCACCCCATGGATGACATTCTAACAAATATTGATTTAAAATACTATATTTGATACATTATTTATCTCTAATATGATAGAATATATTTGCTGGTGCTATAGCTTAGCTGGATAAAGCGTACGTCTCCGGAACGTAAGATCATGAGTTCGAATCTCATTAGTACCGCCATTTTTAAAACAATAGATTATTCAATAAGCAATTATTGCTTATTGAATATTTTTTTATGATACAATAATATAAATGGAAAGAGGAATTGCGTATGGAATATAAAATAGGTGAAGTATCTAAAATATTGAATATTTCAAAAGAAATGATTCGTTATTATGAAAAACAAGGTATTTTAAAACCATCAAGGAAAGAAGATAATAATTATCGTACATATTCAGTCATGGATGTTTTTTTATTAATGGAAATTATTCGCTATCAATCAATTCATTTTGGAATCAAAGATATCTCTGAATTATTAAATGAACATTATTTAGAAAACTATGCACAACATTTGTATCAATATTATCAAGAAATAGATCAAGATATTATTAAAAAAATATTATTGAAAGAACGTGTTAAAGAATTAGCAGAAAGAATCGAAACATGTAAATTTAATTTAGGAAAGTATTGGGTCAAAAATATTCCTGCATATCAACTTGTGTTTCTAACTAATGGAAAAGGTGATGACTATGATAAATTACAAATATCTATTGAAAATAGAAATTTGCTTTTTTCCAAGGAAAGAATGGTTTATGTGGAATCTATGGTCTTATTTGAAAAAGAGAAAGAAACTTGGTGGTATGGAATGGAAGAGAGATACATAGAATCCCTTCAGCTTTCTTTTAAAGATGAAAAGTATTTAAAGAAGCAATTATGTCTATGTACAATGATTGATATGGGTGAAATAGGTTGTTTTAATAGAAATCAATTAGAAAATATATTAAATGAAATCAAAGATGAATATCAAATAGTAGGAACTCCTAGAGGAATTATTGTAGGTAGGGGTTATGAAGGAGAAAATTTTCAAAGGATTATGGAAATACAGATACCAATTGCTTTAAAACATTGAAATCATTTCAATGTTTTTTTGTGTTTTTTAAGCTATTTTACTTATTTGTGTATTATTTCACAAGTACTTGACCTTGTAATGCTTTCAAGGCGTATACTATAAGTGGTTACAAGGAGGAAAAAGGAATGATAACAAAATTATTTACACCTATGAAAGTAGGAAATTGTACGATCCCAAATAGATTGGTCGTACCAGCAATGGTTACAAATTATTGTGATGAAGATGGCTTTTTAACAGATAGATATATGGCCTATATCGAAGAAAAAGCAAAAGGTGGATGGGGAATGATTATTACTGAAGATTATAGTGTTACACCTCATGGAAAGGGATATCAATATATTCCAGGATTTTATAAAGATGAACATGTTGCTTTAAATAAAGAATTAACACGTCGTGTACATGAACATGGTTCTAAGATCTTCTGTCAAATGTATCATCCAGGAAGACAAAGTTCACATGCGGTTAATGGTAATGTTCAACCATTAGCACCTTCAGGAACAAAAGATCCTATTTGTATGGATTTAGCAAGAGAAATGACTGTTGAAGAAATTCATACACTTGTTGAAGATTTTGGTCAAGCAGCAAGAAGATGTAAAGAATCTGGTTTTGATGGAATTGAATTACATTGTGCTCATGGTTATTTATTAGCTGAATTTTTATCATCTTATGTCAATAAAAGAGTAGATCAATATGGTGGATGTTTTGATAATAGAGTAAGAATTGTTGATGAAATTATTGCTGCTATGAGAAAAGAAGTAGGAGATTTTCCAATTCAAGTACGTATTTCAGCTAATGAATATGTTCAAGGAGGACGTACAGAAGCTGAAACATATCAACTTGCAAGACATTTAGAAGAAGTTGGTTTTGATGCAATTCATGTTTCAAATGGAGTTTATGCTGCAGCACCAATTGATCAAATTATTGCACCAATGTTTACTAAACATGCATTAAATATGGAAGCTGCTGCTAATGTTAAAAAGGTCATTAAAATTCCTGTTATTTTAGCTAATCGTATTAATGAACCGGGAATGGCTGATATTTTACTAGAAATGGATAAATGTGATTTTGTAGGAATGGCTAGAGGTTCTTTAGCAGATCCTTATTTACCAGTAAAAGCTAAAGAAGGAAAATTTGATCAAATTAATTATTGTATTGGATGCCTTCAAGGATGTGAAGGTCCATTATTAACAGGAGGATGTGTCACTTGTTTAGTTAATCCAAGAGTAGGGCGTGAATATGAAACAGATTTAACAAAAACGACTCAACCTAAAAAAGTAATGGTCATTGGTGGAGGACCAGCAGGTTTAGTAGCTGCTCGAACAGCAGCCATTAAAGGTCATGATGTTTCTTTATATGAAGCAAGTAGTCATTTAGGTGGTCAATTTAGATCAGCTGCATATCCAATTGGAAAAGGTGAATTATCTACTACAACTTCTTCTTATCGTGCTAATTTAGAAGCTCTTAATGTTCCTGTACATTTAAATAGTGAAGTAAGTGAAGAAATGATTCAAGAAATTAAACCAGATGCTATTATTCTTGCAACAGGGGCTAAACCAATGGTTCCACCAATTAAAGGTATTGATGGTAAAAATGTATTTACTGCAGAAGATATGCTACTTGGTAAATATGATATTTCTAACGGTCCTATTGTTGTTTGTGGTGGAGGAGAAGTTGGTGGTGAAACTGCTCACTATCTAGCTGAAAAAAATCATGATGTGACATTGTTAGAAATGCAACCTGATATTTTAAATGATATGATGATCATGACAAAAGTATGTCTATTAGAAATGATCCAAAAAGCAGGTATTAAAGTAAAAACACAATTTAAAGTTAAAGAAATTACAGAAACTGCTGTTATTGGAGAAGATGCAAGTGGAAATACAGTTTCGATTCCAGCTGTACAAGTTATCTCTGCTTTTGGTTATAAATCATATAATCCATTAGAAGAAATTGCTAAAAAATATTGTAAGGAAGTCTATGTTATTGGTGGTGCTAAACAAGCAGATGGCGCTATTCCAGCAACTAAAGAAGGTTTAGAAGTTGGCTTAAAATTATAATAGATATTAAAGGGGCTGTTACGAAATTAAACAATTAATTTCATACAGCCTTTTCTTTTGTAGAATAAAAATATAATAAAATTATTCTACTATAAGAAGCAATTGTTTCTAATTACAATAATTCCTCAAACGTTATCGTTGAGAAATTAATTAGTAGGAAATAAATATCATTGGTAAAATATCAATATCCTATTTCTAGTTAGAAATTATAACAAAAAAGGATGTTATGATTTTAAATTATTTCGTAACATCCCCTTTTTTTGGATTATTTAGCTAATGATTATCGAGAAATAATGTTATATAATAGTATACGGATAATATTCACATTATTTTAAATATATGATTAAATAAGAATAACTGAAAGGGGATAATCATGAAACAATTTAAAATTAATATTAATGATTTATTTGAAAAAAGTGAAGTTGAAACAATGATGGATGATGTTGAAAAATCAGCTATCAGTTATGAAATGAATAATATCAATCAAAAAGTATTAAACGAAATCAGTACGTATGCAAATAATAGAGAACGTATCCAAAACTTAACAGATGAATTTACAGAAATTATGTATCATGATCGTATTTCAAATAATGATGTTGAAAGAATTGATTATATTTTTGATCAACTTGTTCATCATATAGGACTTGATGCACCCGCTTTAGCGGCATATACGAATACGATCTTTAATACAATTAATGAATACAAAGAAGAATATATTCAAGAGTTTATAAGGCTTAATCCACAATTAAATGAAGAAATGATTTCTGTGGAATTAGACACATATAAAGATGCTGCTTATGAGTTAAATAAAATATTTGTAGAAACAGTAGGAACTATAAAAAAATGTGATATTGATGCAATAAACGAAGCTGTTGATTTATTCTTTGATCAAGATGAACCAACAGATTTGATTCAAATATTTGTTGCTAATACGATTCAAATATTAAACCAACCAGATTTATTAGTAGATGTTTTAGGATTGTCTGTACTTATTAATGAAATTATTATTAATCATCAATTAGATGATTTTAATCCAAATTTATGGAAAATGAATCATCATCGTTTCTTTAGTATAGATTATAGAGATTATTTAGGTGAAGATGAAAATCAAGAGGCTTACAATTAAATGTAAGCATCTTTTTTTATTGGACTATCCGTCCATTGAAAGAAGGAAAAAAAGATAAAATAATAATAGAAATGAAACAAATATGAGACAAATTATCATTAAACATATAATACAATTAAATCAAGAAAATTCCTTACATCAATATAAAAAAAGAGATACTAGAATACTTAAAAGTCAGCGATTAAAAGAAGTAGTAGAGATCAGTCAAAGTATGCTTAAAGGAGACTATGAAGGATTAAGAAAAAATCGAATGATCTGTGCAGAGAGTTTTAAGATGGCAGCCATCTTTACGCATACAGACATTAAAGAAGAAGACTTACTAGGAGGAGATGAAATCAATATGTGTGTAGCAATGGATCAATTATTTCAAAGAATGAGAAACGAGGGAGAAAGTATTGGAATTGAAAAAGGTAGACAAGAAGAAAAACAAAGTACTTTAAAAGAACTGCTTAAAGTGAAACTAGGAACTTTATCAAGTCCTTTAGAAAAACAACTCACAGAAACATCGCTAGAAAAATTGAATGAACTTACATTAAATATCTTTTTAATATTAATAGTGAAGAAGATGTTTTAAATTTAATGAATTAAAAGATGAGCTATAAAGAATCTAATCTTGTCAATCAAGAAATTCTTTATAGCTTTTTGTATATATTTTATTAGATAAGATAAACTATAAATGAAAATATTTGACAGTTAAGTTAGCTTATGCTAACATAATATCGTGAGTTAGTTTTAGTTAACTAAAGGAGGAAAAAAATGAAAGTCGTATATGCATCAAGAACAGGAAATGTTGAAAGTATTATTTCTAAATTAGGAATTGAAGATGCTTTAAAAATTGAAGATGGAAGTGAAACCGTAGAAGAAGATTATATCTTATTTACTTATACTGATGGTTTCGGAGATGTTCCTTACGAAGTAGATGAATTCTTACAAAGTCAAAGTGAACATCTAAAAGGTGTTGTTGTAAGTGGTGATACTGGATATGGAGAAGCTTATTGTAAAGCAGGAGATGTCATTGCTGAACAATATAATGTACCATGCTTATATAAAGTAGAAAATGATGGTAGTGACGAAGATATCGAAGCTATCAAAAAAGTGATTGCTTAATTATGCCATTGTCTGCTCACGAATTTGAAAGAAGATTAATCTTTTATGCTTCACCAACACTTACAAAACTTAAAGTTGCATGTATTTATAATTTAAATGATCTTGATGATTTAGAAGAATGTATCCAATATTATAATGAACTTTTAAATAAAAAAGATATTTATTTAAAAGTACTTAAAATAAAAGGGCGTTCTATGATTTATGTTTATCAAAAAGAAAAGTTAAATAAATTATGTGCATGTAAACAAATCCAAAATATCTTTAAAAAATATAATTATAATTGTACATCTTTAGATACTCTTATCCTAGATTTACAAAAACGCCTCAATGATTATGATTTTCCTCATGAAATCGGTTTGTTTTTAGGATATCCTATGACAGATGTTTTAGGTTTTATTGAAGGGAAAGAATATTTAAGTGTTGGTTATTGGAAAGTTTATAGTCATGTTAAAAATTGTCAGCATACATTTGATAAATATCATAAATGTACACATGAATTATGTAAAAGATTTAATCAAGGAGAAAGTGTTGAGCAAATATGCAGATATGTCTAATTGGTAAAGATTTCTTTACCAATTTTTATTATACTAATGCAAATGGTACTAAAAAATGGTATGATAAATGTGTATTTTAAGGAGGAAATAGAATGGGATTTAGAGAAGACTTTTTATGGGGTGGAGCAGTTGCTGCCCATCAATGTGAAGGTGCCTGGCAAGAAGGCGGAAAAGGAATTAGCTGTAGTGATGTAGAAACAGCAGGAGATAACGTTACAGGTGCACCAAGACGTTTAACAGATGGTGTTATTGAAGGTGAAGATTATCCTAACCATGTAGGTGTTGATTTTTATCATCATTATAAAGAAGATGTTGCTTTGTTTGCAGAAATGGGATTTAAAGCATTTAGAACTTCTATTGCATGGACTCGTATTTTCCCTAGAGGAGATGAAAAAGAACCAAATGAAGAAGGTTTAAAATTCTATGATGATTTATTTGATGAATGTCATAAATATGGTATTGAACCAGTTATTACATTATCACACTTTGAATTACCTTGGGCATTAGCTAAAGAATATGGTGGATTTAGAAATCGTCAAGCCATCGATATGTTCGTTAAATTTGCAAAAGTATGTTTTGAAAGATATCAACATAAAGTTAAATATTGGATGACTTTCAATGAAATCAATAACCAAGCTGATGTGACACAACATAACTTAATTCAAGAAGGTGCTGTTTTACTTCAAGAAGGTGACGATGCAGAATACTTAATGTATTTATCAGCACATCATGAATTAGTAGCTTCAGCGTTAGCTGTAAAAGCTGCACATGAAATCAATCCTGATTTACAAGTAGGATGTATGATTGGTATGAATGGTGTATATCCAGCTTCACCAAAACCAGAAGATGTGATGAATGCTTTAGGTGCAATGCATCAAAAATATTGGTACGTAGAAGTACATGCTAGAGGTCATTATCCTCGTCATATCTTAAAGAAATTTGAAAGAAAAGGATATGATTTCATTACTGAAGAAGATAAGAAAATCTTAGCTGAAGGTAAAGTGGATTATATTGGATTCTCATATTACATGTCATTTGCGACAAAATATCAAGGACGTAATGAAAAAACATTTGATTATGTACCTGAAGATTTCGTAAGAAATACATACTTAAAAGCATCAGATTGGGGATGGCAAATTGACCCACTTGGATTACGTTGGTGTCTAAACTGGTTCAATGACCGTTTTGAACTTCCAATGATGATTGTTGAAAATGGATTTGGTGCTTACGATAAAAAAGAAGCAGATGGTACAGTTGATGATCAATACCGTATCGATTACTTAAAAGAACATATCCAAGCAATGAAAGATGCTGTTGAATATGATGGTGTTGATTTACTTGGATATACAATGTGGTCTCCAATTGATATCGTTTCAGCTTCAACTGGTGAATATGATAAACGTTATGGATTTATCTATGTTAACTATAATAATAATCATGAAGGTGATTTTTCTAGAAGTAAAAAGAAATCATTTGATTGGTATAAACATGTTATTGAAACAAACGGAGAAGAATTATAAGAATGGGGATGTCCTCATTCTTTTTTTATGATATAATTATCTTATGGAGGGATAAGAATAGTATGAAAAAGTTAATGAAGTTAATGTGCGTATTTGCACTTGTATTTGTTGCTGGATGCGGTGCTTCTTCATCAACAGATGAACAAAAAGAAGTTGTAACAAACTTTTTTGATTATGTAAAGGAATGCGACATTACAAAACTTAAAAAGGTAGCGAGTGAAGATGTTTTATCAGAAATGGATCTTGAAAAAATGGAAAAAGAATTAAGCCAATATACTGAAGAAGAATATGGTAAAGTTTTTGTTGATGAAACAAATAAATTCAAAAAAGCTATTTTTCAAGATTTATTTACAGATATCAAAATTAAAGATATCAAAGCAGATGGGGATAAAACAACAGTTAAAGTGACAGGAAAACAAAAAGATTACTCACAAGTATCTTTTGATCAAAGTGAATTAAACACAACTGCACAACAATATGTAGAAGAACATCAAGATGAACTTGCTAAAGTCTATAAAGAAGAAGGTTTATCAGCATATCAAATTAAAGTATATGATGGTATTGCTCCTATTCTTTATCAAAGCATGACAGATACATATAAAAGCGCACCTACTGAAAAATTAACAGCAACATTTACTTTAGAAAAGAAAAATGACAAATGGATCATTACAGGTATTGATGAATAAAAGATAAGCAATCATAAGATTGCTTATTTTGTTTTATGGTAATATTTGTTATAATGAATTTTGGAAAGTGAGGTCGTTATGAGTCGTTCTAATTCAATTGTTAAACAAGCATCAATTTTAGCACTTGCAGGAATTTTAGTTAGAATCATTGGGCTTTTATATCGTAGTCCTTTAACTGCGATGATTTTAGACGAAGGAAATGGGTATTATTCAACAGCTTATAATATTTATGCGTTAGTTTTACTTATTTCATCGTATAGTATTCCTACAGCTATTTCTAAATTAATATCAGAGAAGATTGCTTTAAAAGAATATAAAAATGTTAAAAGAATATTAAAATGTGTATTTATCTATGTTTGTGCCATTGCTGGAAGTGCAGCAATTTTATTATTTATCTTGGCACCATTCATTGTGGATGTTAATGCTGTTCCTGCACTAAGGGTCCTATGTCCAACAATTTTTTTATCGGGCTTATTAGGAGTATTTAGAGGATATTTTCAAGCACATAAGACAACGATTTATACATCTGTTTCACAAATCATTGAACAAATCTTTAATGCAGTTGTTGCATTGCTAGCTGCCTATATTTTTATTCAACCATATCTTGGTGTAGATGCAACAAAAGTAGGATCATATGGTGCTGCTGGTTCTGCACTTGGAACAGGGGCTGGTGTTTTAGTTGGTTTGATCTACATGATTTTTATGTATTTAAAAAAGAAAAATACTTTTGTAGAAGAAAAAGATGAAGAAGCGAGTGAACGAGTAGATTCGTATCAAGAAATTTTTAGAATGATCATGCATATTATTGCACCCATCATTCTAGCAACTTGTGTATATAATTTAGTCACTACGATTGATATGTATATTTTCTATTTTGCTCAATCATTTCATCATATTGATAAAATTACTTATATTTCAAATTATGGCGTTTATGCAGGAAAATATATTGTTTTACAAAATGTGCCAGTTGCTCTAGCTTCAGCGATGTCTACAGCTTCTATTCCTTCTATTTCATCTGCTTGGGCACTTGGAAATGTTAAAGAAGCAAAAACACATATTACATCTGGTTTGTCAGTAACAATGTTGATTTTAATTCCAGCGGCAGTAGGAATGGCAGTATTATCTTATCCAATCATGGGTGTTTTATTTCCTCAAAAAGCGACAATTATGACAGCTACATTATTGCTTGCTTTAGGATCTCCAGCGATTATCTTTTATGGTTTATCAACACTTACAAATGGGATCTTACAAGCTTTAGGAGAAGTGAATGTTCCATTAAGAAATGCAGCATTTTCACTTGTCTGTCACATCATCATTATTGCTTTATTATTGTTTATTACACCTTTAGGGGTTTATGTTTTAGTGTTTGGTAACTGTACATATGCGCTTCAAGTATGTTATTTAAATCAAAAAGCTTTACGTCAAAAAATAGGCTATAAACAAGAAATAAAAAGAACTTATGTGATTCCTTTATTAGCTTCATTGGTTATGGGAGCGATTGTTTTAGGTATTTATTATGGTTTATTTACACTTACTCATAGAGTCTTTTTACCTCTTATTTTATCTGTTGTTGTAGGCGTATTTGTTTATTTTGTAATGATTATGTATATTTATTGGGAACATCCAGCTTATTTGTTTGAAATTCCTTATATGAAAACACTTTATTATAAAATTAAGAGAATAACGAAGAAATAAACGATTTTTGAAATACAAAATCGTTTTTTAAATCCAATTTTTTGATGTGTTTTTTGAAATATGACAAACTTATTGTTTTAATTTATGTTAAAATAATAAGCAATGGGGGTTATAATATGCATTATAAAACAGTAAAAGGAATTTTATCTAATGATAATACAATGAATTTATATAGGGGATGTCAACATGGCTGTATTTATTGTGATTCAAGAAGCAAGTGTTATCATTTTGAACATGACTTTGAAGATATAGAAGTTAAAGAAAATGCGCTATCTTTATTAGAAAATGGTTTAAAACATAAAAGAAAGAAATGTATGATTCAAATGGGATCTATGTGTGATCCATATATGCCTTTAGAAAAAGAATTAAAGCATGTACAAAAAGCTTTAGAACTTATTGAACAATATCATTTTGGAGTAACACTTATTACGAAGTCAGACTTAATTTTAAGAGACCTGGAACTTTTAAAGAAAATTAACCAACAAACAAAATGTGTTGTTCAAATGACGCTTACAACATTTGATGAAAATTTATGTCAAAAGTTAGAACCAGGTGTCTGTACAACTCAAAGAAGAATAGAAGTATTAAAAGAACTCCATAAAAATGGGATTCCCACAATTGTTTGGTTAACACCAATCTTGCCTTTTATTAATGATAGCCAAGAAAATATTTTAAAGATTTTAGAAGAATGTCATGAAGCAGGAGTTAAAGGAATTATTTGTTTTGGTATGGGAGTTACTTTAAGAGAGGGAAGCAGAGAGTATTATTATAAGCAACTAGATCGTTTATTCCCAGGTATGAAAGAAAAGTATCAAATGACGTATAATGATCAATATACGCTTAATAGCCCACATAATAGGGATTTAATGAATTTATTCTTTAAAAAATGCCAAGAATATCAAATGATGTGTAATTACTTAGAAATATTTGAATATTTACAAGAATTTGAAGAAAAAACACCAATAAAAAAGAAAGATATTCATGACTTTGAACAACTTTCTTTATTCTAAAAAGATGGAAAACCATCTTTTTATTTTACGATTTTTTGATAAACTTCATTTAAATCAACATCTTGACTATGATCATTAAATTCAATAACAAGTTCTTTTTCATCATATCGAGGTAAAATATGAACGTGGAAATGATGAACGGTTTGACCTGCCACTTCATTTGTATTTGTTAAAATATTCAATCCCTTAGCGTTTAGTTTTTCAACGATTTGTTTAGCTAATTTTTGAGTGACTTGCATGACATGAGCCAATGTTTGTGCGTCAACTTCAAGAATATTTTCAAAATGTTTTTTAGGAATAACAAGGGTATGTCCATAAGTTGCTTGTGATAAATCTAAAAAAGCAATACATACATCATCTTCATAAATGATTTTTCCAGGAATTTCTTTATTAATAATTTTACAAAAAATACAGTTACTCATTTTCTTTTCCTCCATAGCTTTATTTTAAAACAAAAAAAGAATAAGGTCGAGACCTTATTCAAAATAATCTTTAGAAGATTTTTTTATTTTCTTTTTGATTGATGGTTCATAAACATCAAAGTTATACTTTCTTAAATAAGAAGTTTCACATTTTGTAGAAAAATTAGAAATAGAAGTTAAACTTTCTTTAATTTCATCTTTTAAATTTGATTTATCTGTATTATAAACCCAAACAATTGCATATTTAGATTCAGATGTTTTAATTGCTTTTGCATAAATACCATCTTTTGTAAATTTATCTAATTTTTTAATGATTTTAGAATCAACGCTACTTGATTCTTTTGTAACTAAACCAGCATCTGTTCCACTATTTTCATTAAAATAATTTGTGAAAGATTCTTCGCTTGTACAATCTTTAATAATTTTTAAAGCTTGTGATTCAGTATCAACTGTAAAATATTTAAGATATTTTACTTTATATTCTTTAACTAAACTTTTGAAATTATCTTCAACATATTTTTCTTGAAGAAGTTGAATTTTTGCATTAGGTTCTAAAATTTGTTTTACAAAATCGTCTTCACTTTCATAGCCAGCATCTTTAGCGTAAGTTTCTAGATCACTTGTACTAGCATATTGAAGGTATTGTTGTTTTAATTCTTCAACTTTAGAATTAATAGCGTCTTCATCAGTGATTTCTTGATCAGCTACATAATTGATAGCACTGTTTAAAGTCATATTTAACCCATCATTATCTAAGAAATATTCATAAAGATCATCTTTAGTAATTGTTACATCACCTGTTTTAACAACTGCTGAATCACCATCTTTTACATGGGTTACATAGGAATCATCTTTTTTGTTAAAGCTTTTATAAAGACCATAACCACAACCACCAATAAGACAAATACATACGATAATAACTAATAATCTATATTGGTAAAGCTTATCTTTTAATGAACTCATTAGGCTTCACCTCTTTCTGTTTTTCTTTCTTCTAAGGCTTTATTAACAACTTCTTGAACGATTTTCTTAATGTCTTTATCTTTATAATTGATTTTATAAGAATTATAGACAACATATTGTAAATAATCATCATAAGCTAATAAAGGAGAATCAATATCAGTTTTCTTTAATTCTTTCTTTAAAGTTTTTTTATCAGTACTTGTTACTTTTACAAAATAATATCCGTCATCACCAGTAATAACATCAGAAACTTGTCCTTCACTTAATGCTTCAATAGCATTAAAGACATCTTTACCATAACTATTTGCAATACCAGAAGTATCTTTACTATCAACGATACCTAATGATCCTTTTTTACTTGAAGTAGAATCATCAGAGTAATCTTGAGCAATATCTCCAAATGATTTATCCGTATTACTGATTAATTCTTTAACTTCGTTTAATTTAGAAGTTTCATCATCTGTAGGTGAACTTGTATCAGATACAGAAATTTTAATTAAACTTACATATTTTGGAGCACATTGTTGATAATAGTCATTAAAGACATCATCAAAATGATCATCAATATAATCTAATAAGAAATTAGCATATTGAATTTGTTTGATCATTCTTTGACGATACTCAGATAAATTCTTATATCCTGCAGATGTTAAAGCTTGATTTAATGAATCTTTATAATTATCACCATAATTAGATTTATATGCTGATTTAATTTGTTTAATAATTGTAGCAGCATCTTCTTTCATATCATCGTTGACAGGGAATTTTTGATCAACTAAATTTTGTAATACAGCATTAAAGACTGTTGAATTATTACTTGAATTATCAATAATATCTTTATATAAATTATCAGCAAAGATATTTTTTGTTTTATTTCCTTTTTCTAAAGATGCAACAACGTATTTTGAATCAACTTTTTTTGCTGATGAAGTTGTACATCCAGTCAAAAGGCAGCTACTTACAAGTAATAAGGCAGCACATTTTTTTAATTTCATAATTTTCCTCCTTCTTGTAGACTTAAAAAGTATACTATTTTTTCCCACTTATTTCAATATTATGGGCAAAAACACATGGTCAAACATATTTATTACATAATTTATACTAAAAGGATATAAGGGAGGGGTTTATATGAAGTGTGAAAATTCTTTTACGCTTGTTTTAGTACTTTTTATTTTATTAGTGATTATTTGTAATATGTTATAAAAAAATGCTTAGCAAATTGCTAAGCATTTTTAGGTTGAGGATTATGCTGACGATAAACACGATAACTGATTTTAATAGTAACAAGAATAGGCATTGCGATGATCATTCCCCATGCACCAAACAAAGTTGAACCAGTTAAAATACCAAATAATACCCACATAATCGATAAATCGATTTTTGATGAATATATTTTTGGTTGAATGACATAAGGAACAACATTTGATTGAATAAAAATCAGTACAAATAAAATAATAAGTTTTGTTGCCCCCATCGTAATTGAAGTGACGATTCCAAGTAAATTAGCAACAATTGGACCTACATAAGGGATTACCGAACTGATAGCTGAGAAAATACCAAGTAAGATCCAGTTTGGATGACCAATAACCAAATAGACAAAAGCTGTTGTAAGACCTTGAATAAGAGCACTTAAAGCAAAAGCTTCAATATATTCAATTAAAGAAATATTGATTTCCTTTAAATAAACAGGTAAGTTTTCATCAAACTTTCCTGCAAAATGATTAATTGCAATTCTTATACTATCAAATTTTATAGACATATAGATTGCAAGGATTGAATAAATCAAGCCGTTTCCAATTTTTACAATAACAGAATTTAAAACATCAAACGTTGTATTAATAACTGTCATATCTTGTAAAAGCTTCGCTGCTTCTGTTTGAATATAAGTTGTTATTTCAGAAATATTGAAGCCTAAATGACTTTGTACAAAGCGCGAAATAAAAATCAAACCGTCTTCAAAAGCAGGATAGAGGTCTGTTACGCTATTAATTACAAGAGGAATTGCTAGTGATAAAATAAGTATTAAACAAGCAATGATTCCTACATAAACAATAATTAAAGATAATCCACGATTTTTTACATATTTTTGTACCCATTCAATAAGCGGATTTAAAACATAAGCGATTGCAAATGCTACAAAGAATGGTTTTATAATCTTCCAAAAAATACTAAAAGCGCCACCCCATACTTCTTTTGTAATATCTAATAAAAGAACGATCAAAAATAAAATAAGTAAGTTTAACAGGGTTTGTGTAATTTTTTTAGATGATATGACTTGAAATAAAGATTTCAAAAATTTCACATTATCACTCCTTTTGTTTAAATAATATACCATATTTTGGATATAATATAAATTGTTAATACAAAAGATTATCACATTGATTGTTTTTTTTTTGACATTTTAGTAAAATGTTGTGGGTAGAAAGGGGCTTGATTTATGTCAACTTTAAAAATAGAAAATTTACATGTTTGTATTGATGATAAAGAAATACTAAAAGGAATTGATTTAACAATCAATACAGGAGAAATACATGCATTAATGGGACCTAATGGTAATGGTAAATCAACATTGCTATCAGCTATCATGGGAAACCCTAAATACCAAGTAACAGAGGGAAGTATTTACTTGGATGGACAAAATGTTTTAGAAATGTCAGTCGATGAAAGATCGAAAGCAGGAATCTTTTTAGGAATGCAATATCCTCAAGAAATTCCAGGAGTTGTCACTTCTGATTTTTTAAGAGCTGCGCTCAATGCTCATCAAGAAAAACCAGTATCTTTATTTAAATTTATTAAAGAATTGGATAAAAATATTGCTGATTTAAAAATGGACGAAAATTTAGCACACCGTTATTTAAATGAAGGTTTCTCTGGTGGAGAAAAGAAAAGAAATGAAATCTTGCAAATGAAATTATTAAAACCAAAATTTGCATTATTGGATGAAATTGATTCTGGTTTAGATGTTGATGCTTTAAAAATTGTTTCTGAAGCTATCAATGATATGAAATCAGATTCATTTGGTTGTGTGATGGTTTCACACTATGAAAGATTATTTGAACTTGTACCACCTAGTCATGTTCATATATTAGTAGATGGAAAAATTGTATTAAGTGGAGGACAAGAATTAATAGATCGTATTGATAAAGAAGGTTATCGTTGGGTTAAAGAACTAGGTTTTGATTTTGAAACTGAAGAAGATAAACAACCTATTGTTTTAGGTAGTTGCGGAAATAAGGTTAAAGCTAAATAATGAGTCGATTAGTAGATATTGATAATTATCTTGTTTTAGAAAATGGAACAATCAAAGAAACATCTTTTAAACAAGATATTCAAATTCAAAATCAAACTTTAATGATTAATGAAGATGCAAAAGTACAAATTATTTATAAGACAACAGAAGAAGGAACTTATCAATTTAATATTGAAATTAAAGATCGTTTACATGTAGATCTTGTAGAAATGTATGAAGCATCAAAGTCTTGTTCTTATACAAAAAATATAAAAATCAATGAATCAAGTGAAGTTTTAAGATATGTTGAAAAAAATAGTCATCAAAATATTCAACTTGATTTAGATGAAAATGTTGATGTTTATAAGTACGCAAGAGTGTCTTGCGCTTATGTAGAATTAACAGATTATACAACTTTATCAAAAATAAAATATCGTTTACTTGAAGAGGAAGCAAGTGCTAAACTTCGCTTAGCTTCTTTAAGCAAAGAAAAAGAAAATAAACATTATGAAATGACTTTAGAACATTTAGCACCACATACATATGGTGATATGGATAACTATGGTATTGTTAAATCAAAAGCAAGTTTAATTATTGATGGTGTGGGACGTATTTATAAAGGTATGTCTGGATCAGATACACATCAAACAAATAAAATTATTGTTTTTGATGAAGGGTGCAAAGCACAAGCTAATCCGTATTTATATATTGATGAATATGATGTTAAAGCAAGTCATGGAGCAAGTGTTGGAAAGATTGATGAAGATCATCTTTATTATTTAATGTCTAGAGGTCTTTCTAAACAAGATGCTATGCATCTAGTCACTTATGGTTATTTCTTACCTGTTTTAGAATTTATCAGTGTAGAATCTTTAAAAGAAAGATTTTCAGATGTTTTGAAAGAAAAGGTGGGACTATAATGTTAGATGTTTTAAAAATTAGAGATGATTTTCCAATGCTTAAAAAGACGATGCATGGAAAACCTCTTATTTATTTAGATAATGGGGCAACAACTTTAAAACCTCAATGTGTGATTGATAGTGTTTGTGATTATTTAACAAATTATTCTGGAAATGCACACCGTGGAGATTATGACTTATCACATGAAGTAGATACAAAATTTGAACATGTAAGAAGTATTGTTGCTGATTTTATTCATTGTAAACCAGAGGAAGTTGTTTATACTTATGGTTCTTCAGATAGTTTGAATATGGTAGCTTTTGGTTATGGGATGACACATTTAAAAGAAGGAGACGAAGTATTGATTACTCTTGCTGAACATGCAAGCAATACGCTTCCTTGGTTTGAAGTAGCTAAACATACAGGAGCTATCATTAAATATATTGATCTAGACGAAGAAGGGAAAGTGACTTTAGAAAATGTCAAAAAAGCAGTGACTGAACATACAAAAATTATTTCACTTGCGCAAATTACAAATGTTTTAGGATATTTAGCACCAATTAAAGAAATTTGTAATTTTGCTCATGAACACGATATTATTGTTTGTGTTGATGGGGCTCAAAGTGCACCTCATCATGCTGTTGATGTTCAAGATTTAGATGTTGATTTCTTTGCTTTTTCAGGACATAAAATGTGTGGACCTACAGGAGTAGGTGTATTATATGGAAAATATCATTTATTGGAAGAAATGACACCAACACGTTTTGGTGGAGGAAGTAATGCAAGATACAATAGCTGTGGTTTAGTAAAGCTTAAAAATGCACCAACAAAATTTGAAACGGGAACACCTAATATTGAAGGGGTCATTGGTCTTGGTAGTGCTATTGAATATTTACAAAATATTGGTATGAAAAATATTGAAGAACATGAAGCAATGCTTAGAAAATATGCCGTTGAAAAGATGAAAGAATTAGATAACATTGAAATTTACAATGAAAATGGTGTTGGAGCAATTGCTTTCAATATTAAAAATGTTTTTTCTCAAGATGGAGCATCTTTATTTAATACGTATGGAATTGCCATTCGTGCTGGTCAACACTGTGCAAAAATATTAGATGAATATTTACATGTTTCACAAACATTAAGAGCTTCATTCTATTTCTACAATACAAAAGAAGAAATAGATCAGTTTATTGAAGTATGTAAGAAAGGGGATGACTTTTTAGATGCCTTCTTTGGATAATATGATGCTTCGTCAAATTATTATGGATCATTATGAAAATCCACGTAATCATGAATTAGTTGAAGACGATAGCTATAAAAAAGTCAATATGGATAGTGAAACTTGTATTGATAATATTGATATACAAGCAAAAATAGAAAATGGAGTGATTGAAGATATTCGCTTTGATGGAGAAGCGTGTGCGATTTGTACATCAAGTACTTCCATTATGACAGAATTATTAATTGGTAAAACAATTGATGAAGCAAGGGTTATTATTGAAAATTATATGAATATGATTTTTGAAAAAGATTATGATCCTGAAATATTAGAAGAAGCGATTGCTTTTTATAACACTCATAAACAGGCCAATAGAATTAAATGTGCAACTCTTGGATGGAAAGGAATTACACAATTAATTGATGAAAGTGAAAAGGAGGAAACTCATGGAAAATGATGAAACTATGATTCCTGATAAAGATGTGTCTGTTTTTAAAACACCTAAAGGAATTAATGAAGATATCGTTAGAGAAATCTCTGCTATTAAAGGTGAACCTGAATGGATGTTGGAATATCGTTTAAAAGCACTTGATTGTTTTTTGAAAAAGCCAATGCCTACATGGGGTGTCGATTTAAGCAGAGTAGATTTTGATGAGTATACGTATTATATTAGACCTTCTGATAAACAAACAAATAAATGGGAAGAAGTCCCTGAAACGATTAAAGATACTTTTGATAAGCTAGGAATTCCTGAAGCAGAACAAAAATATTTATCAGGGGTAACAACTCAATATGAATCAGAAGTGGTTTATCATAATATGTTGAAAGAAGTTCAAGAAAAAGGTGTTATTTTCTTAGATATTGACAGTGGTTTAAGAGAATACCCAGAATTATTTAAAAAGTATTTTGATACAGTTATTCCTTATAATGATAATAAGTTTTCAGCTTTAAATGGAGCTGTTTGGTCTGGGGGATCATTTATTTATGTACCACCAGGAGTAAAACTAGAAAAACCTTTACAATCTTATTTTAGAATCAATTCTGAACAAATGGGACAATTTGAAAGAACATTGATTATTGTTGATAAAGGTTCTGATATTCATTATGTAGAAGGATGTACAGCACCAAATTATTCAAAAGATTCATTACATACAGGAGTTGTTGAAATTGTTGTTTTAGAAGGGGCTAAATGCCGTTATACAACAATTCAAAACTGGTCTAATAATATCTTAAACTTAGTGACACAAAGAGCGAAGGTTTATAAAAATGGACAAATGGAATGGGTCGATGGAAATATTGGTTCTGCTGTTACAATGAAATATCCAACTTGTGTTTTAATGGAAGAAGGAGCGAAAGGTTCTTGTATTACAATTGCTGTTGCTGGAGAAAATCAAATTATGGATTCTGGAGCTAAAATGATTCATTTAGCACCAAATACTTCAAGTAGTATTGTTTCTAAGTCAATTGCTAAAAACGGTGGTAAAACAAACTATCGTGGGTTAGTACAACATAATCCAAAGGCAATCAACGCTAAAAGTAAAGTTGAATGTGATACATTGATCTTAGATCAAATTTCAACAAGTGATACAGTGCCAACAAACTATGCTAGAAATAATGATTCTTTAATTGAACATGAAGCAACTGTTTCTAAAATTTCAGATGAACAACTTTTCTATTTAATGTCTAGAGGTCTTTCTAAAAAAGATGCGACAGAAATGATTGTTATGGGATTTATTGAACCATTTTCAAGAGAATTACCAATGGAATATGCTGTTGAGTTAAATCAATTGATTAAAATGGACTTTGGTGAAAATGGAATTGGATAAAAAACAATTACGTAAACAATTGATACAAATGAGATTGGCTTTTGATGATTATCAAAAACAATCTCATTTCATTATAGAAAAGTTAAAAAAAGATCCACGTTTCATTAAAAGTAAAAAAATAGGAATCTATTTATCTTATAAACATGAAGTGGATACTTGGAAATTAATTGAAGAATTTAAAACTCAAAAAGAATTTTATGTTCCCATAGTTTGCGGTAAAGAAATGTATTTTACTTTATATCAAGATAAAATGATAAAAAATAAATATGGTATTGATGAACCGATAGATAAACAAGAAATTAATAAAGAATTTCTTGATTTAATGATTGTTCCACTTGTAGGTTATGATGCAAATTGTTATCGTTTGGGCTATGGTGGAGGTTATTATGATCGATATCTTAAAGATTTTAATGCACCAACAATAGGACTGGCTTATTCATTTCAATATATTGAGCATTATCAATCTGAAGATTTTGATATTCCATTAGATGACATTATCACTGATAAAAAAATATGAAAAAAATGTAAAAAACTGTTGACGTAAAGGTATAGAGATGTTATTATAAGTGAGCACTAGTCAAGGAGGCTTAGCTCAGTTGGGAGAGCATCTGCCTTACAAGCAGAGGGTCAGCGGTTCGAGCC
>NZ_JABWDK010000050.1:0-10517 GCF_013361255.1 Faecalibacillus sp. H12
CCAGTTCCTTCTTTTTTTTTATGTTTTTACATACTATTAATAATAAGTTCAAATTGAAATGATAATTTTATTCTATATGGAGGGGGAAAGATGTTACAAATAATAGATATCTGTAAACAGTATAAAACGGGAAATTTTATTCAAAAAGCTTTAAATCATGTCAGCCTTAATTTAAGAGATAATGAATTTGTGTCGATACTAGGTCCAAGTGGCTCTGGTAAAACCACACTTTTAAATATTATTGGTGGATTAGATAGATATGACAGTGGAGACTTAATTATCAATGGTATTTCCACAAAAAAATATAAAGACCGAGATTGGGATTCTTATCGTAATCACACAATTGGTTTTGTTTTCCAAAGTTATAACTTAATTCCACATCAGACAATTTTATCCAATGTTGAACTTGCGCTTACTATTTCTGGTATTTCTAAAGCACAAAGAAGAGAGAAAGCAATTGATGCTCTTACCAAGGTAGGATTAGGACAACAAATTCATAAAAAGCCTAATCAGTTATCAGGAGGACAAATGCAACGTGTTGCTATTGCAAGAGCATTGGTTAATGATCCTGATATTTTATTGGCTGATGAACCAACAGGAGCCTTAGATAGTGAAACGAGTATACAAGTTATGGATTTATTAAAAGAAGTTGCTAAGGACAGACTTGTTGTTATGGTTACTCATAATCCAAAACTTGCCAAAGAATATGCAACACGTATTGTTACATTAAAAGATGGAGTTATTTTAGATGATACAAACCCATATCGTGTTGAAAGTTTTGTCCCACAACATCGTAATATGGGAAAAACATCTATGTCTTTACTTACATCACTATCCCTTAGTTTTAATAATTTAAAAACAAAAAAAGGAAGAACTTTTTTAACATCTTTTGCAGGTTCTATAGGGATTATAGGAATAGCTCTTATATTATCTTTATCAAATGGTGTTAATACGTATATTCAAACAATCGAAGAAGATACGTTGTCAGAATATCCTTTACAAATTACAAGTACTGGTATAGATATGTCATCAATATTAGTAGATGATAATCAAGATAAAAAACAATCTTCTAAAAATGATATTCAAGTAGCTAATATGATGACTACAATGTTTTCTAAAATTGGATCAAATGATTTAGAATCATTAAAGAGTTATATTCAAAGTAACCAAAAACAATTAAAAAATTATTCCAATGCAATCGAATATACTTATAATGTGACACCACAAATATATCGCTATCAAGATAATACTTATAGACAAGTTAATCCTGATAAAACATTTAGTTCCCTAGGAATGGGATCATCCACAAGTTCAAATAATATGATGTCTTCCATGATGTCTACAGATGTCTTTAAATCCATGCCTAAAAACACTAACTTATTTAGTGGGCAATATGATATGAAAGCAGGTCATTGGCCAAAAAAATATAATGAATGTGTTGTTGTTCTTACTTCCTCTGGAAAGATAAGTGATATGATGGCTTATACACTTGGTTTAAGAGATTCATCAGAATTAGATCAAATGGTACAACAGTTTGCTAATGAAGAAGATGTAGATGTGACATTAAAAGAGGATGATTATAGTTATCAAGATATTTTAAATAAAACATTCAAACTTGTTAAATCGGCGGATTATTATGAATATGATGAACAATATCATGTATATAAAGATAAATCTAATGATCAAACATATATGAATCAACTTGTTCAAAATGGTGAAGATTTAAAAATTGTAGGCATTGTCCAACCTAAAGATGATCAAACAGCGACCATGTTATCAACAGGAATTTATTATCCATCATCACTTGTACAACATATTATAGAAAAGTCATCTACAACTCAAATTGTTCAAGATCAATTAAAAAATAAAAATGTGAATATTTTTACAGGAAATGCTTTTGAAGAAAAAAATTCACAATTTGATTTAAGTTCATTATTTACAATTGATCAAAACAAAATGCAATCAGCATTTAAGTTCAATACACAAGCTTTACAATTAGATTTTACGAATTTAAATCAAGAACTGACAAATCTATCACTTCCAACATTAGACATGAATCAAATAATTAATCAAATTCAATTTAATGTTTCAAGTGATCAACTTGATCATTTAGCTAATTCTTTATTAAATGGTTATTTAGAATATGAAAAAAATCATCCAGAAGTAAATATTAATCAAGCTACACAAGAATTTATAAATTACTTACAAACAGATCATGCACGTCAAGTTATAAAAGAACAAGTAAAGAAATATATTGAAGATGGTATTGATCAAAATGAAATGCAACAAATTATCAATGCAGTCTTAGACGATTATAAAAAACAATTAGGCGCAAATGATTTAGATATTACAAAAATAAATGAGTATTTAATGAGCTATTTAAATTCACAAGAAGCAAAGAATATTTTAACTCAAGAAATGACATCTATTATACAATCAACAAACATAGAAACACAAATTTCTCAAATTATGTCTCAATATATGCAATCATCTATGCAAAATTTATCATCCTCTCTACAAAGAGGTATTCAAAAAAGTATGATGTCTATGAGCTCATCAATGGAAAATGCTTTTCAATTTGATAGTCATGCTTTTGCAGAAGCAATGAGCTTTAGTGGTGATGAAAATGATTTTATGAGTATTATTTCATCAATGATGACAAGTGAACAAGATTCATATGATAATAATATAAAGAAATTAGGATATGCTGATTTAAAAAAACCAGCAAGTATTAGTATTTATCCTAAAAACTTTGAAAGCAAAGAAAAAGTGATTCACTTTTTAGATACGTATAATCATAAAATGGAAAAAACAAATCAAGAAGACAAAGTCATTACGTATACAGATTTTGTAGGAACATTAATGTCTTCGGTAACTGATATTGTTAATGTCATTAGTTATGTCCTTGTAGCCTTTGTAGGTATTTCATTGGTTGTTTCTTCAATTATGATAGGTGTTATTACGTATATTAGTGTTTTAGAACGTAAAAAAGAAATTGGTATATTAAGAGCCATAGGGGCTTCTAAACGTAATATTTCGCAAGTATTCAATGCTGAAACATTTATTATTGGATTGTTTGCAGGTCTTATTGGAATTATTATTACATTACTCGCTCTTATCCCAGCTAATATTGTTATTCACAATATTGCAGATACAACAGCTGTTAATGCTTCTTTACCACCAGTTGCAGGAATTGTTTTAATTATTTTAAGTGTGATTTTAACTCTACTTGGAGGAATTGTTCCTTCTAAAAAAGCAGCGAAAGAAGATCCTGTAACAGCGTTAAGAACAGATTAAAAAGTCTTTCTATTAGACTTTTTTTTCTTTAGATATATAATAAAACCAAGGAGTGAAGATTATGGTAAAAGTAGATTTAATAACAGGTTTTTTAGGATCTGGTAAAACAACTTTCATAAAAAAATATGCTCAATATTTAATTGATCAAGGATATAGAATTGGAATTATTGAAAACGATTTTGGTGCAGTTAATGTTGATATGATGTTATTACAAGATTTAGAATCAGAAAATTGTGAAT
This sequence comes from Faecalibacillus sp. H12, assembly GCF_013361255.1. Lineage (NCBI taxonomy): Bacteria > Bacillati > Bacillota > Erysipelotrichia > Erysipelotrichales > Coprobacillaceae > Faecalibacillus > Faecalibacillus sp. H12. The sequence continues at coordinate 3,537 of NZ_JABWDK010000050.1, forward strand.
TAGAAATGGTAGCAGGAGCTTGTGATAAGGATTGTCATCAAAGACGTTTTAAGACAAAATTGATATCTATGGGAATGAGAGACTTTGATCGTGTTTTGGTAGAACCATCAGGTATTTTTGATGTAGAAGAATTTTTTGATGTTTTACATGAAGAACCTCTTACAAATTGGTATGAAATAGGAAATGTATTTGCAATTGTAGATGCCTCATTAGAAAAAAATTTATCTAAAGAAGCTTCTTATTTACTTGCAAGCCAAATTGTAAGTGCAGGAAAAATTATTTTAAGTAAAGTAGATACTACAAGTAAAGAAAGAATTGTAGAAACAATTCAACAAATGAATGATGCACTTGCTTTATTTCATGGAAAACCTCTTCTACAAGAAAGATTAAAAATTAAAAAATGGGATGAAATGACCCAAGAAGATTATCAAGAATTATTAAATAGTCAATATACAAATGATTATATTGAAAAATTATGGTTTAACCAAAATGATGCTTTTCAATCTCTTTATTATATGAATAATAGATTCAATCAAGATGAATTTATTCAAAAAATAAATCATATATTTAAAGATCAAGATTGTGGTCATGTCATGAGAGTTAAAGGTTTTTATCAAAAAGAAAAACACTGGTATGAAATCAATATGACTCAAGAAAATACCTCTATACAAGAAATCAATCAAGGGCAAGATGTCATAATTGTTATCGGTGAAGAACTAAATAAAAATAAAATAGATCAATATTTTAAATAGAGATGTCAAAATCTCTATTTTTTGTTAGAATGAATCCAAGTAGGTGAAACAATGAAAATTATAAAATATTTATTACTGATATTTTTTATCATAAGTTTTATTATTTTTTTACTTCCTTTTTTATTAAAAGGAATCTTAAATATTGGAAATATAGCAGGAATGATAGTTTCTTTAGGTTGTTTCCTTATTATCTTTTTTAATAAGCCATTACATCATTTGATTTTTTCTAAAATAATATTATCTTTCATAATCATCCTTTTAGCAATTATTTCTACGTGTTCTTATAAAATACTTACAAATATGAATATATTACCTCAAGAAGAAACAACAGTTGTTGTTTTAGGATGTCGTGTTAAAAATAAAAAACCAAGTCTTGCATTAAAAGAGAGACTTGATAAAACATATCAATATTTAAATGAAAATCCTAAATTACAATGTATTCTATCAGGTGGACAAGGTGCTAATGAAGAAATATCAGAAGCTAAATGTATGTATCAATATCTTGTAAGTAAAGGAATTGATCCTCATCGCTTATATCAAGAAGATAAGTCTACTTCTACAAGAGAAAATATATTGTTTTCTTATCAATTAATTAAAAAAGAAAATTTACCTAAAGCAATCACGATTATTACAAATGAATTTCATGAATATCGTGCACAAACAATAGCTCGTCGATTAAATATCAAAAGTTATGCTATAAGTGCTCGTACTGCTTGGTGGTTATTTCCTACATATTTTGTAAGAGAAATCTTTGGCATTGTTTATGAATTTATTTTTTAGGAGGTAAGATTATGGGAGGAATAAGTGTGTTAGTAGTTTTAGGTTTATTTATGTCTTTTTATGCGTTATATCTTTTTTTGATCTTTATCAGCATCTTTTATCTTGTTGAAAATTATATTTTTGAAAGTCTTTTTCTTTATAATAAAACACATTCAAAGAAATCATGTATTCCTTATTACAGTAAATATCTTCTAGGAAAAGAAGTAGCATTGGAAAAGGAAGGATTATTTTTAATGATGATTGAAATTATGGGAACAATTCTTTTTTATCTCTCTTTAAATGCTCAATTAGGGTCATTAGATACAATTATCTTTTTATTATTTTTAGGATGTATTTTACTTTCTTTTATTATGAATATTTATATTTCACATCAAATTATAAAAAAGGTTTATCCTAAATATGGAGATTGGATCACTGTTTTCAATGTTTTAACATTGGGATTTTTTAGATCTATAAGTTTATTTCTTGTTAGAAATAAATAATAAAAAGACTATCTTTTTTTAAAGTTTGTGATAATATATTACACGAAATATGAGGTGATTGAGATGAAACAAGTTGTTTTAGAATTTGATGATGAAGAAATGGAATTATTAGAAGAACAATTTAAACAAATTCAAGATGTTGCTGGAATGGAAACAATTGAAGATTATATATATTATGCGACAATGTCACATTGTAAAACAATGCAAGCAGCATCAAAAATGTTTGGACAATCAGGTGATATTGAAAAACTTATGGCTGATGAAAATGTTCATGTTGGTGTTGTAAACATGCCTATTCAATTATCTAATGTAGAAGATAAAGATGAATTTAGTAGATATTTAAATGATGTTTTAAATGATGCCGTAAAAGACTTCATGAATCGTAATAATGAACCACTAAATTAAAAAAGCACGTGAGTGCTTTTTTAAATATCTTTTACTTTTTGAGAAAACTCATCAAACCAATCAGAATGATAATTTTCAACATAACCTTGATCAGATAATTGAGTCAATTCACTATCAATAGGTAATTGACCAAGTAATGGAAGTTGATAACGATCAGCCACTTCTTGGCTATGACTCTTACCAAACATATAAATTTTCTTATCACAATCAGGACATTTAACATAAGACATATTTTCAACGATACCAATAATATCGACATCCATTTTTTTAGCCATATTAACAGCTTTGCTTACAATCATCCCTACAAGTTCTTGAGGACTTGTCACAATGATTATACCATCTAATGGAAGTGATTGAAAAACTGTAAGTGGAACATCTCCTGTTCCTGGAGGCATATCAACAAACATATAATCAACATCTCCCCACATTACATCAGACCAGAATTGTTTGATCATTCCTGCAAGTACGGGACCACGCCAAATAACTGGTGTGTCATTTGATTCTAATAATAAATTCGTAGACATAATTTTAATTCCTTGACTACTTTCAACAGGTGTGAATTCTTTACCATTAGATAAAACTTGTTTGTTTTCTACGCCAAAAATACGTCCTATAGAAGGTCCTGTAATATCACCATCTAGAATAGCTACTTTATATCCTTCTCTTTGTTTAGCAAGCGCCAATAATGAAGTTACTGAAGACTTTCCAACGCCTCCTTTACCACTTACAACACCAATCACTTTTTTTACATGAGAATGTGCATTCATTGGTGCTAAAAAATCTTTTTTTGAACATGTACTTTTACATGAATTACAATCATGATTACAATTAGCCATACTACTCTCTCCTTTAACCTCTATACATTATAACCTAAAATCAAAAAATAAAAAAATAATATGATTGACTTTATATTAAAAACTCTTAATAATTAAATCTATGGAGGGAATTTATGAAAAATTTAACCACAGGTCATCCTTTAAAACTTATCTTTTTCTTTGCTTTACCTTTAATGTTCGGTAATTTTTTACAACAACTTTATATCATGGTAGATACCATGATTGTAGGGCGTTTTGTAGGTGTTGATGCATTAGCTTCTATTGGTGGAGCAGATTGGATCAACTGGGCTATTTTAGGACTTTTAATGGGCTTTACACAAGGATTTTCAATTCGTGTATCTAATTGTTTAGGGGCTAATGATGAAAAAGGAATGGAAAAATCAATTGCGATGTCCTATCTTTCATGTTTTGTAATAGCAATTTTAGTTATCATTTTTTCACAAATAATTATCGAACCTTTATTAAAACTATTAAATACACCAAGTCATACAATTCAAGGATCTATTACCTATTTAAGAATCATGTCTGGTGGAGCCTTAATTGTGATCTTTTATAACTGTTTTTCAAGTATTTTAAGAGCTATAGGAGATAGTCGTACACCGCTTATTGCAATGCTCATTGCTGCTTGTTTAAACGTTATACTCGATTTATTATTTGTTTGTATCTTTCATCAAGGAATTGCTGGTGCAGCAATAGCAACATTGATTTCACAATTATTTGCAGCTACTTTTTGTTATTTTAAAATAAGAAAAGAATTACCCTTTAAAATTAAAAAAGAAAGTTTTCAAATAGATCAAAAACTTATTTATCAACTCATTAAATTAGGTTTACCATTAGCTTTTCAAAACTTGATTATTGCTTTTGGTGGAATTGTTTTACAATCTGTAGTTAATGGCTTTGGTTTCTTATTTATTGCTGGTTATACAGCAACAAATAAACTCTATGGAATATTAGAAGTTGTTGCTATATCCTTTGGTTATGCAATTACAACCTTTGTTTCACAAAACTATGGAGCTAAAAAATATCAAAGAATGAAATCCGGTGTTTTTCAAGCAAACATTTTATCTGTTTTTATTTCCATTGTTATTATGATCGTTATTCTATTCTTTGGTAAAAAAGTATTATTACTTTTTATATCTACGACACCAAAACAAACACAAATTGTTTTAAAATATGCTTATGATTATTTATTTACAATGGCTGTTTGTTTACCAGTTTTATATATTTTATATTCTTATAGAAGTGCTCTTCAAGGGATGGAAAATACGATTATTCCAATGGTATCAGGAATTGTTGAGTTAATTACGAGAGTATCAGCAGCACTTATTTTACCGCATTATATGGGTGTTTATGGAATATATTTAGCAGAGGTTCTTGCTTGGACTGCTGCTGCAATCATGCTTTATATTTTTTATCATAAAGATTTACATCAATTAGATAAAGGAGTTATGTAATATGGGTTGGCTTATTTTTATGTGGTTTGTCATTTTAATTGTAATGCTTATTCTTTATTTTATCATGATTGCATTTAAGGTAAGTAAGTTATATCATGATATAGAAAAAAGACAAAATGATGATTTTGAAAATATATCAAAGTTTAAAGAAAGGATGATGAAATAATGTTAGGAACATTATATGTTGTTATATCAAGTTCAAAAGAAGAAGATTATCAAAAAGTAAAAGAGGAATTATTAGAAGTCTATCCTGATTTTTCAGTATCTCCTTACAAAGAATCACAAATGGAAAAAGATGCTGTTGAATTCTTTGCGACTTGTCAAATAACAAAAGAAAAAGCACAAGATGTTTTAGATCAATTAAATAATGATTGGGATGGAGAAGTAGATGATTGTATTGCTTATGGATTTAATACAAAAATGTTTGATTCTCTTGTCTATCATTTAAATTTCCAATTATATGATTAAAAATGGATGCCGAAGCATCCATTTTTAACTTGTATAAATACCAGTAACAGTAAGAGTACTTGTTCCTACAGGAATAACAAGATTATCAATTCTAAGTGTTGTAAATTGCACATAAGTTCCTGGATCATAAATAATCGGATCAGGAGAGTCAGGTGTTTTTAAAATAATACTATTGATTTTGTATCCTGTTGGGAAGATATCATTGAAAGTAACATTTGTCGCTGTTTCATTACCTCTATTTACAATTTTGAAAGTGTAAACAAGAGATTCACCACTATAAATACTTGTTTTATCAACTTCTTTCGTAATATCTAGAGTCACATAATTTGCTAGCGTGACAGTTGCACTAGGATTTGGTTTAGCAGTGACAATTGGTCCTGTTGTTGAACCACCATTAGCTGTAATTGTTTGGGTATTGGTAATTTGTTCAGGATTTGTCGTAGGTGTTGTTGTTTCAAATATAATTAAAACATTGTCATTAGGATTAAGCACATTATCTATTTTAAAAGTGACTGTATTTGCTGTTTTTTGTACATCTACTTCAATTGGTGAACCATTTAAATAACCTTCAATACTTGTATCAATGTATTGAAGTGTACCGTTTGCTAGATCATCTACAATTGTAAGATTATAAAGAGAAGCACTACCTGTATTTTCTACACGCGTAATATAAGTGATGGTTTGACCAGGTGTATAACTATCAAGTAACGCTTCTTTTGTTGCTGTTAAATCATACAAACTTAAAATACGTGTGACAACAGCATTTGAGTTTTTAGTAATGTTGTCATAGATCAATGTGGCTTCATTTGCGATTGTTACAGGGTCCATAAATAACCTCCTTTCAATGTAATATATGATAAATAAAAAAAGGTGTATGGACAAAAGGTCATAGCATAATTATTATTTTTGTGATAGAATTTCAAGTAATTTAAGGAATCGAGGGAAACTATGGATAAGAAAAAAAGGTTATCGGATGATATTGCTGAGATGCTCCTTTCGATGATCGTCGTTGAAAAGAAATATTTACCAGGAGATAAACTTCCTAATGAGATTGAATTATCTAAAGAATTAGGAGTTAGTCGTATTACATTAAGAGAAGCGATACGTATTTTAGTAACACGACATGTTTTAGAAATTAAAAGAGGAAAAGGAACTTTTGTTAGAGAAGATTATGATAATCAAACTTTTGAAAAGTTCAATATTCCTCCGGAAGTTAAAATGGGAGCAGATGATCTTTACGAAATCCGTTTGATTTTTGAACCAGAAATTGCTTATTATGCAACACTTAGAGCAACGGATAAAGAATTGGAAAGAATCAATGCAATCAAAAATGAAATTGAAGACTGTATTACAAATAAAAAAAGTTATGCAAAACAAGAAATGTTATTTCACTGTTCTATTGCACAAGCAACGCATAATGAATTTATGTCAAGATTAGAACCAGTGTTACAGGAATCTATTCAAAAAGGGGTTTTTCTTTACGAATATGAACATGTATCTAATCAAGATATTATCTCAGATAATAAAATGATTATTGAATTTATGAATGATCGAAATGCAGAAGGGGCAAAAAGCGCCATGCGTATACACATCTTAAGGGCAATCAATCAATTAAAGTTAGAAAAGAAATAATTGATGATTGTTAAAAAAATGTTCAAAGAGAGCAGACAACGCTATTGACATAAGACAACATTAGACGTATAATGGGTAACGAAAAAGGAAATCGAGTAATAAAAATTAATGGGGGATATTAAAAATGGCAAAAATTTTTTATGAATCAGATTGTGACTTATCATTATTAGAT
>NZ_JABWDK010000051.1:0-10232 GCF_013361255.1 Faecalibacillus sp. H12
CATGAGGCTTGTCTGAACCTCGGGTCATTGTGACCCGAAGTGTTTTGCCTCTCATAAACCATTTCATTTTCCGGTCTAAATCGGTACGCCTTACAAAGAATTTTTCAAAATTTTTTCTAAGCGCCGCAGACCTCGCTCGATTGCGACACGAACCACTTTTTCATGGACGCCCTCTGCCCGGGCAATGTCCTGTTTGGTCATGCCGAGAATGAAATGAGCATAAATCCGTTTTGCCTGTTTGTCCGGCAGATTGGCAATCGCTGCGTGAAGTTCCTGCATGGTCACTTTCCGCTCATACAGTTCATGGGGAGATAAGGCAACAAAGACAGCTTCATGCTCCAGCCCGTCATCCCGATCAAGGGAATAGTAGGCTTTGTGGCGGTATGTACGCAGCCGGTAGGCAGCCTCTTTACGATCAAACTCTTTGAACATTTCTGCAACTTCTTCCGATACTTCCATGAAGCAATCCGATGTATAGAATGGGTAATAGTCCCGCAAATTGATAATAGCCATATTGACCTCCGTTTCGGTTGTTGGTTGACGAGTGACCGAAACGAAGGCGCGGGGAGCGGCACCGGGGAATGACTTCGGGCCAACATGACCCGAAGCAGCCCCATAAGAACACAAAAGCGCCCGGGCGGCATGAAGCCACACGAACGCATGAAGTTACATATTCATTTATGTACTGCCTGATTTCACATTTATAACCAGACTGTCCCGGAGGGGGAGCTACGCTTTTTTTAGCTGGTGTAGATCATGTGTACTGTGAAAAAAGGCAAAAATAGACACGGCGGCAATCCTCCTATATGCCGCCGTGGATTTACACGGTATTAGGTCGTCGTTGGTTTAAGGTAGACGAAAAGAAACGGCGGCTCTGAAAATCAAAGCCGCCGTTTCAAATGGGCGTGTCAAATTGTCTGCTCTACGACGGCTTTTTTCTTTTGCCGTCGTGCGGCAGATCATTTCAATATTCGGTTGAAGTATCGTTATTCGGTGTTAAGTTCTACTAATACAACCTCTGGACGATTATTAAATCGGAATGGAATAATACTATTTCCAAGGCCGCGGCTAACAACCATATTTGTCTTTTCGTCTGTATAAAGGCCGGAATCATATTTAGGAAACAGTCCTTGATTGGGGGCAACGAGCCCCCCAATAAAAGGTAATCGAAACTGCCCTCCGTGTGCATGACCACATAAAACCAAATCAACACCACAGCATACATAGGTTTCAAATAACTCTGGCCGATGTGATAGCAGTATAGTGTAACTGTTTTCGTCATCAATAAGGCTATTCAATTTTGTGTTGACCATGGCTGGCGCTTCATTAAACATATCGCCCTTAATCGTAAAGTCAGAATCAGAAAGCCCGATAAGGGTAATCATTTCGTTGTTATGCACTAACTGTATTGCTTCATCTTCAAGGACAGTTACGCCAGACGCTTCAAGCCCTGTTTTGAATTGATCATAATGTGAGAAGTTAGCTTCGTGGTTTCCAGTTACAAAGTAGACAGGGGCTATTTGAACAGCTTGTTTTATAAAATCAAACGCAATCTCAATGTCTGTATGTCCAGCATCGATTAAATCTCCAGTTATCACAATAATATCCGGTTCGTGTTCAGACAGCAATTCTATCAATTCTGTATTGCTTTCTCCAAATTCAGCATTATGCAAGTCGGACACTTGTGCAATCCGAAAATTAGAAAAGGCAGATGCTATGCGATCGCTGGAGATATTAACCATACTTACCATCAATGCTGAATTGCCCCATATAGTATAGATTATCAAAACCAGCAGTATAGTTGTTAATACACAAATCTTCACCAATACTCTGGTGGAAAGGATTTTTTTCATTTTTTCCTCTCTTTCATCAACTTAATTATAAAAAAATCAGCTTACAAACAGGTGAATTTCAACTTACGAATTTGTAAGACAAAAGTGGGCGGCTTCTAAAGCCACCCGCTTCAAAAGTAGAATTACTGTGCGCTGATTGTATCAACAATGGACATATTGCGTATTCTCTTGATTGGCCCATGCACAGCCAGAATTACAGAGCTTACGACAATCAACAGAATAACAGCTACCTCTGGTAATGGAGGAGTCCAAGCATCCCCCCATCTATAACTTATCAACATTCCAAACAATAGCTTGTTACAAAACAGTCCCAACACCGTACCAACTACACCGCCGATTATGGTATAGGTGAAGGCTTCTGCAACAATCATTTTACTTAGCTGTCCCATGCTAACGCCGATAGCACGGAAAGCGCCATACTGTTTCAACCGTGCAGACACACTCATGGAAATACTATTGATTATGTTAAAAATTGTAATCATTGCAATTAGGACGAGGAATCCATAGATGAACAGCCAAAAACAATAGTAAGTTCCCATGGTACTGCTGTTACCCATGCGTTCATCAGCGAAAGTAAATGAGGAATCTACCATTTGGCGGATCACATAAACATCTTCGTCTGTTGTGCCTTTCACTAACTGCACATCAATAACCGTATATTTCGACTCGCCAGTAATTTGTTCAAATGTATCCTCTGAACAAATAATTGTTCCAACACCGGCGGCACTGTAAAACGGACAGTCGGACAACATTCCCACGATTTGGATTTCTTTACTTTGTCCGTTTGTATTCAACGATACAGTATCGCCTATTTGTATTGTGTTCTGCGAATTATAAACAATTAAGCCCGTCCCTAAATCAGTTTGCACAGATTCCAGAGAACCCTCTAATAAATAGTCCTTTGCCCAATCAAATTGATACTGCTCATAAGAGATTAAATCCATCTTTTTTTCAATACCGTTTGTGACAGACGGAACCTCGTATGCAAATTTTCTTCCATACGCTAAATCCACAACAGGATTTTCCTTTAGATCATCAAGTAATGCTTTGTCAATAGCACAGGCGTTATCAGGGCTTATGATAGATAAATCTGCTGTCCAAGGTTGGAGCGGTGTTAAGGTATGCTGCATGAACTCAACTGTTACAGAGAATGAAAGGAAAAGGATAATACTGAGAGCAAATGAGCTTGTCATCAAAAACAGATTTTTCCGATTTGCTTTTGCATGATAAATTCCAAGTGCTGTATCAATCTTAAGCAGTTGTGTATTAGCAGCATTTCTTGCAGGCTCCAAGTCGTTTGCATTACCGGAAACCGCTGCCAACGGAGATACTTTTGCTGCTTTCTTTGCCGGAGAATAGGCAGCGAACAAAACCGTTACCAAGCCCACAACGATTCCTGCAAGAATACTTGGTACGCTAAATCCGAATGTAGACATCGCTTTGAAAAATTCCGGACTTAGGAAACGCAAAATCGCACATAAGACCCAAATGACAACTATACCGATGGAAATACCCACAGGGATTGCCAAACGGCACCAACTAAGCGCCTCTTTCCGTACTAAGCGCATAATCTGTTTTGGTGTTGCACCGATACAGCGCATAAGGCCGAAAAATTCGGTACGCTGGGCTACATTGCTGTTCAGGCTGCTTGCAATCATCATAATACCAGCTAACATTACCAGTACAAACAATACAGCCGCAGCCAAGTAAACCTGTAACAAAAAGGGAACGCGGCTTTGTCCAAGCAATCCAAGCAGATTGTTGTTGGAAGATATTTGTTCATTCGATAAATTGCATTGTTCTTTCAAATCTGCAATTTTCCCTTGTATATTTCTTGTGTTTGCAAATTGAGTAAAAAACATAATGCCGTAATCATTCGGCTCCCCGTCTGATACATTCGGATAAATCGCGCAGTAATCCTCTGTGTTCAAAATGATGCCGTAGGAGTCGCCACTCATGATCGAGGCGGTATTATTCATAAATCCTGATATGGTAAAATTCAGTTTATCGCCATCAGGAGTTTCTACGGCAATGGGATCACCAATCGCAACACCCATTATCTGCTTTGCATTTTCAGTCACCAACGCTTCATTACTTGTCTGTGGAAAAACACCTTCTTCAAGTTGGTCAGTCCAGATTTCAGTTATATAGCTTTCATCACAACCGCATATCGCTACATCTTTTCCACCCAAAGTGTAGCCTAAATCTCCACGATAATTGAGTACGCCATACGGTGAAAATACTTCAATATCAGGGCGTGAAGCAATAATTGCTGCTTCTTCATTGCTGATATTCTTAATGGCAATATGCCAATTCCCAGACTCCTGCTGTGCCTGCAAAATCTGGCTGCGGATGAACATATCTGCCATTCCAAAAATAGTTGTAACCAGAAATACCGCCAGCACAATGCAGAAAATAGACATTCTGCTTTGCTTCTTGTGGATTTTTGCGGATATGGGAACAAGGTCAAGATAATGCTTCATTTGTTTTTCCTCCCAAATCCGTCAAAACGCCATCTGATACCCGGAACACCCGATCAACGGATGCAGTCAAATCCTTATTGTGGGTAATCATCAGGATTGTTTGCTGATAGCGACGGGACGCCTGCGTAAGCAGGGCGATAACATCCTGACTATTCTTGCTGTCCAGATTGCCAGTAGGTTCATCTGCCAGAATCAGTTTGGGCTTTGTGATTAACGCCCGGCCAATGGCAACACGCTGCTGCTGTCCGCCGGATAGTTGGCTCGGCAGGTGATGTCGACGCTCGGTAAGTCCCAAGAGTTCCAAAATTTCTTCTACTGCTGCCGGGTCTGGTTTGCGATAGTCCAAAAGAAGCGGAAACATGATATTCTGCTCCACATTCAGCTCGGAAACCAACTGAAAGGATTGGAAGATAAAGCCGATATTACGACGGCGGAAAATCGTGCGCTGTTCCTCTTTCATGGAAAACAGGTCTTGTTCATCAATCCAAATGTGGCCGGAAGTAGGGGTATCCAAAGCTCCAATACAGTTCAGTAATGTGCTTTTGCCAGAACCGGATTCACCCACAACGGCAGCAAATTCGCCTTTATCCAGGGAGAAGGAAACCTTCTTCAACGCTTCGACTTTCGCCTCACCCTTGCCATAAGTTTTACATAAATCTTGTACTTTCAATATTTCCATAGTCATCAGTACCTCCTTTCTCAAAAGGATAGCAAAAACAGCTTACAAGCAGGTGAATTTGACCTTACAGATCCGTAAGGAAAGATAGTGTAAACAGCGTACCTTTTCCGACTTCACTTTGTACGGAGATAACACCGTTTTGACCCTCAATAATGGACTTGGCAAGGGGAAGCCCCAGCCCGATTCCTTGTGTATCAAGGGAATGTTTGCTGCGATAAAAGCGTTTAAAGATATGGTAAATATCTTCCGGGACTATGCCGTTACCATTATCAGAAATAAAAATCCGAAACATAGCAGGAGTGCGCTCCCATGTAATACGGACAATACCGCCAGCTTGCGTGTGATCCAGTGCATTTTTTACAATGTTTCCAATCGCTTCACCTGTCCATTCCATGTCACAAATAAGCTGCTGTTCACCATCGCCATCTATCTGAATCTGCTTGCTTTCGCTTTTAGCCCTGGTGGTTAGGTCATTGACTGAATGAGCTATCAGCTCGGACACACGGCAACTTTTTTTCTCAAAAATGATGTTTCCCGTATCCAGTCGGGTTATCTTCAACATGGATAAGATTAACTGCTCCATACGCTTTAGAGAAATACCCATCTTCGCCGCAAACTGTTTGACCGTTTCTGCATTTTCTGGCTCACTTTCAATGATCTCCTGATACATAGTGAGGGCTGCCAGAGGCGTTTTGAGCTGGTGAGATATATCGGATATGGTGTCTTTCAAAAACTCTTTTGCTTTACGTTCTGTTTCATTTTTGGATTGGAGCATAGTTGCAAGCTGTTCTATCGAAGAAAACACTTGGTAGATAGCCCCCTCATAATTCTGCGGTAAATGACAAGAGTAATCCCCGTTGATGTAATTTAGCAATATTCTGTCGACCTGTTGATACAATCGCTTCCTTTTCCAGAAAAAAATAAATATTCCTATGGCAAGCACAAAGAGAAAAAATAGCACAGTGCATAGCATGGCGCAGAAAGCGGAACGCTGAAATTGATTGAAATAAGGCCGCATACTGCTTTCTGACTGTTTTCCCAAACCCGCAGCCGCTAATAATGACCTACCATCGTCACTGATGTCTGTGTTCGTAAAGGCAACTGCAACCACTTCTTTCGGAACACCCTGTTCCAAAAGTGAGGATGAAACCGCTTCATCATGTTTGAGCCATAGGACTTCCGCATCGTTCACCTGATAAATAGTCAAAACGGTTGCTGTACCTACAAACAGCAGAGCAAACAAAGTCAAAAATAGCAGGAACCCTTTAATCTGTCTATCTTGGTACAAACTCATATAGACACCTCTTTCCATTGGTAGCCGAACCCACGAATGGTTATAAGGTGTTCTGGATGGGACGGATTGGTTTCCACTTTTTCACGAAGCCGCCGTACATAGACGGACAGGGTATTATCATCAACAAAATTTCCTGTATCATCCCACAGCTCATTTAGAATGATGTCCCTTGTCACAACGCGATTTGCGTTTCTTACCAGCAGACAAAGCAAACGATATTCGGCGCTTGTCAAATCCAATGCTTTTCCCTTTAAGGTTGCACGGCTACCCAACAGATCAATGGTAATGTCGCCACATTCCATAGAAGTGTTTTTTTCGCTTTTGGAAACTCCGGCCCGACGCAACAGCGCCCGGATGCGGGAACACAATTCCCCCAGTTTGAAAGGCTTGGTGATATAATCGTCCCCACCGCTATCTAATCCACGAATTATGCTGACTTCTTCATCCGATGCAGTCAGGAATATAATCGGTATCTGCTGATTTTCTTTTCTTACTCTTTCGCATACGTCAAATCCTGTTCCATCTGGCAGAGTAACATCCAAAATCAATAAATCGTATCGGTCGAGTTCGGATAAGTATTGTTTTGCTTCACATACTGTACGGGCAACTTCAACATCAAATTCATTCTTTTTCAAAGAGTAGACCAAGCCATCTATTAGACTGACATCATCCTCCAATAGCAATATTCTATTCATGTTTTAATTCCTTTCCTTGTTTTGTCCTCATATCCACAGGTTTCTCCGCGTCTTTCGGGATCAACCAGATTGTAGCCATCTTCACAGCGCCGGGAATACGGCCACCGGCGCAATAATAGTTTATCCGTCGAGGGGTCACGCCCCACTTTTCGGCAGCCTCTTTCAATGTCATATAGTCCATTTCGCACCTCCACAGGATATATTATTAGGGTTGAGCAAAACGCGCGTTTTGCAAAGTTGAGTCACAATATATAGAGCTCAAATGAGCTGGATAGTACTATTTAATGTATAGCCTTATGAGCAAATCGGAGTTTTGCTCAACCCTATATATTATAGTTCTCTGCCTCGAATAATACAAGTTAGAGCCTACACGGATACGAAATAAAATACTACTTAATGTAAAATTTCATTACATTCTCATAATCCAACCCGAAATGTAGAATGATATAGGGTGATATGAAAATGAACCAAGATGAAAGAAGGTTTGACTTCCACGGCCTCGGGGCGGCTCTCAAACGAGCCAGAGAAGAAAAGGGCTGGACACAAGCCTATGTTGCGGAATTAGTAGACCGTGACTCCCGTACCATTATGAATATTGAGAACAAAGGTCAATATCCCAGCTTCGACCTTTTTGTTAAACTCATTACTATGTTTGACGTTTCAGTTGACCAGTTTATTCATGCGGACGGAGGGGCAAGGTCAAGCTCTTGTAGAAAGCACATTGATGTACTTCTAAACTCCATGAATGAAAAAGAGCTTGTCGTGATAGAAGCCACAGCCGAAGGCATTAAGAAAGCCAGAGAAACGGAGGTTCCAGAATAAGGGCCTCTGTTTTTTTGCGTCATTTTAGGGGCTGTCGCTAAGTGGCAAGCAATGCCTCTGTGGCCACAAGTGGCACGAAGGCGGCTTGTTGGGGCTCGCCCCAAACCCGTATCTTCGGGCCAACATGGCCCGAAGTGTCAGCGTCGCTTTGCTCCTTATTTTCATAACCTTAACGCTCCTTTTCCTGCTTTCTTCCCGGCTCGGTGTAGCCCATCAGAGTGTCAATGTTCGCCTTGATCGTGACGATCTCCTGCATATCCCGTCGTGCCTTCTGGTATTCTCCATAGAGCTGTTTTTTCTTTGCTGTGAGCTTGCGGCCTTCCTCCTTCAGCACATCCATTTTAGGGAGCTTCGCCCCGCCCAGCAGAGAGCGCATTTCCGCTTGTGCTGCCCGGTACAGTTCAAGGTCGGCCTCATGCTCCGCAAGGAATTTCCGGCTGTACTTCGTCGCCTTATACTGCTCAAAGACTGGGCGGGTTTTGGCATCCTGAACCGTTGCGGCCTTTAGCCCGGCATTGGTTTTCATGGCCTGTTCCGTCTGCTTGACCTGTTCGGAAATAACATGGAAACGGTCTGCCGCCTCGGTGGCTTTCTTCGCCAACTGCTCATAATCGGTCAGGTTATTGTCCTGTATATAGGCAAGAGCAGCGGCCATCTGCTTAATGTTAAATACCTTCGCCCAGCGTTCATATCCCGGCCCCTTACCGGCAGCCAGCTTTGCTTGAATATCCACCGCCAGACTGATTTTCCGCTCCGAGCGCCCGGGGCGTTTTTCTTTGCCCTCAATGGCGGACAGAACATCTTGCAAGTCGTAGCCATCCCCCAGCGTGGAGGCACGCAGACGGGTGAAGCGTTCCTGTCCCTGCCCGGTCAGCCGGAAGCTGATACCGCCGCCTCGAACCGTCTTGACCTCATACCCGGCCCGCTTCATCAAATTGAGAAATTCGTCCAAATCAGCGGGGCGTTCCGCCAACGCAGTATCAATGGCAAGGCGCAGCCTGTCCTGATAGGAAAGCGGCCCTTTCCGGTCTTTCTGCCACTCTCCATAGTTCCGATACTTGCCCTTGCTCCGGGGCTTCGGGTTCTCCACGATGGACAGCCCGTTTTCAAGGCACAGCCTGTCAGAGAGCCGCCGAAGGGCGAAGCTGGAGCCCCAAAAATTTCGGAATTTCCGGGTGCAGTCAAGGGTGGTGGAGTTGTAATAAATGTGACAATGGATGTGCTGCTTATCGGTGTGCGTGGTAACGATAAAAGCGTGCCGCCCCTTTGTCCAGCGCATAGCCAGCTCATAGCCGATACGGTTCGCCTCCTTCGGGGTGATCTCGCCCGGATAGAAGGATTGTCGTATCTGATAGCACAACACATTATTTTCTTTCTTCTGTTCCCGGCCCGTCATAGCGGCATAGCTGGCCTTTGCCAAAAGGAACTCGTCCGCCACGGTGGCCGGATCACATTCATAAGCGGAGATATACTTTCCGCTTTCTGTTTTCTCCGGGTCCTTGCCATAGTCCAGACAATCCCGGATAGCCTCAGCAATCGTTTCGCCTTCGCCCGCATGGCGCTGTAACAAAGTTGTGGTAGCCAAAAATCATTCCTCCTTTCCATGAGAAAGAGGCGGCCCATTCAGACCGCCCCGACTTCGGGCCAACATGGCCCGAACATAAGATATTTGCCAAAAACACGATAGACTCCAACTTGATTTTGATGTAAAATATATATAATAAAGGATTGTTAAACGGGGGTTATACATATGGGGACGATATTTGTTGCCGGGACTTACGGTGTAGGGAAAAGCACATTATGTAATAAATTGTCAACTGCATTAAAAATCCCAGATTTTTCTGCCGGTGATCTCATTAGTGCAGTCAACGGTGAAACTTATGGAGCAAATAAAGTGGTTAGAGACAAAGATGCTAATCAGAATATTTTGGCCTCACAAGTCAAGCAACTTCTGAAATCGACCCCTAGTATTATTCTTGCCGGACATTTTTGCATATTTGATATAAATGGTAATGTTGATACTTTGCCGAGTAGGGTGTTCTATGATCTGGAAATAGAAACCATACTTTTGCTAGAGGCCTCGTCCTTACAAATTATAAAAAATTTGTCCATGCGAGACAAAAAAGAGTATTCCGAAAGTCAAATTTTACTTTTACAAAAAGCAGAACACGAAAAGGCACATGAGATTGCTACAAGCATAAATTGCAATCTGTATGTTCATCATATGCTTTTTGATGAAACTGATATTACGAGTTGCTTATCTTATATAGAAAGGGGCCCCAAATCATGAGAGCTTTGCTTGACACAAATATAATCATCCATAGAGAAAACAAGCGTGTTTCCAATTATAGTATTGGACACCTTTTTCGATGGTTGGATAAGTTAAAATATGATAAAGTAATCCAT
>NZ_JABWDK010000052.1:0-9765 GCF_013361255.1 Faecalibacillus sp. H12
ATTCTGATACGATTGGTAATCCTGTTGCTTCTTTAGCTGCTACTAGAATATCTAATCCTGCTGATCCCATTCCTTGGAAAGCATATGGTGATGTTCTTGGTTTAAAAGCGCCTCCTCTTAAAAGGTTCGCTCCTGCTGCTTTGGCTGCTTTAGCGATTTCAATCACTTGTTCCTTGCTTTCAACAGAACATGGTCCTGCAATCACTGCTAGATGTCCTCCACCAATTTTAACGCCACCGACATCGATAACTGAGTCTTCTGGATGGAAAGCTCTATTAGCTAATTTATATGGTTCTGATACATGCATGACTTTTTCTACAGCTGGATCAACTTCAATTGATTCTGGATCTACTTTTGTTGTATCTCCAATAATTCCAATAACTGATTGTGTTGCCCCATTTACAACATTTACTCTTAACCCTAATTTTTCTACTGATCCTGATACTTTTTCTACATCTTCTTTAGATGCTGTTGATTTCATTACAATAATCATATTACTTGTCCCCTTTTCTTCATTTCCCTTGATATAAATAAAAAAGCTCTCATCCTCTAAGGACGAGAGCTATCGCTTCGTGATACCACCTTTGTTTATTAGTATATTACTATACTAACCTCATCGAGTACAATCATACTCTTCCACTTTAACGGGTGTAACCGGAGATGCCTACTTAAAACTGTTCAACACTCTACTCCAAGATGAATTCAACAAAAATCTCTACTTTCCTTTTCACCTACCAGGAAATCTCTACGCTAAAGATCAACGTCTACTCTTTCTTTTCACAGTATTTATATCAAATGTGATTACATTATATACAAATTGTTATCATCTGTCAACCATTTGTTTTAAATATAATAAAAACATCTCATTAGAGATGTTATCATCACTTGGAGCGGGTGATGGGAATCGAACCCACGTAGTCAGCTTGGAAGGCTGAAGTTCTACCATTGAACTACACCCGCAAGTATGGTGCCCGAAACCGGACTCGAACCGGTACAGCTGTTACACCGGCAGATTTTGAGTCTGCTGCGTCTACCAATTTCGCCATTCGGGCTTGTGTGCCTTATCATTATAACAAGACCTTTATTATAAAACAAGCAAAAATTAAAAAAAGAGTATTCCCTACTCTAATTTATCTTTAAAATCATTCCATTTTTCTTCTGTGAAATTTTTTACACGATCAATCCCATTTTCTACATCATCTACAGCATCTTGAAAAACACCTTCCCCATTTCCATAATAATGCATCATCAATGTTTTCGTTTTCTTTCCTAATTCTAAAATTTCTTTTTCTTCATTTGATAACTTTTGATCTGTATTTTTTTCTATATACTCTAATCGACTCGCAGCTTCATAAATTTTTTTAGCTTCTTCTTGATTATCTTGAGTAATTCCTTCTTTGATTTTATCATAACCATCTAAAATTGTTTGTGTTAAGGCTTTAACATCTTGTTTAGAAGTATCATTTTCAACATCTTGATCTATCTGATCAAAATCATCTTTTACATCATCCCAAGCAATTTCTACGTTTTCTTTAAAACCACTATCAGTTGTTTGATTTCTACATCCCGTTAAAGTAAAAGTACAAGTTATTAAAAGTATCAAAGTTATAATATATCTTTTCATTTTATTCCTTCTTTCATTTCTAGTATGTCCTTGATATTTTATTTCATACTTTTATTGAAGAAAAAGCATGTTTTCGATAAAATATAAAAAAAAGAGGAGTGCTTATGACAAATAAAGAAAGATTTATAGAATTATATAAAACAAATATAAAAAGACCTGGAAGTGAAAAACTTCTTGAATATTTATTATCTCCACATTCTGATTTCTTTGAAGCACCTGCCAGTGCACGATTTCATGGAAGCTATGATGGTGGATTACTTGAACATAGTTTAAATGTATATGATTGTTTGAAAGATTATCTTCAAAGAGAAAGAGTGAAAGATACATATCAAATGAATTATAGTGAAGAAACAATTGCGATTGTTTCATTATTACATGATTTATGTAAAATTAATTGTTATAAAAAGGGAACACGTAATGTTAAAAAAGATGGGCAATGGATTCAAGTACCAAACTATGAATATGATGATCAATTGCCTTATGGTCATGGTGAAAAAAGTGTTTATATGATTAGTGGTTATATGCGTCTTACAAGAGAAGAAGCTTTTGCGATTAGATATCATATGGGCTTTTCTGGAAATGAAGATGCTAGAAATGTTGGAAAAGCTTTTGAAATGTTTCCTATTGCTTTTGCATTAAGTGTTGCCGATATGGAAGCAACTTATTTTATTGAGGGGAAAAAATAATGAATGAATTATTTATTAAACGAATGAAAGAATTATTAAAAGATGATTTTGATGCTTTTATTAATTCTTTAAATGAAAATGAAGTTAAAGGATTTTATTTAAATCCTTTAAAAAAGGATGTTTTAAATCATTTAAATCATCAATATATAGAAAAACATCCTTATGTAGATGGTGGTTATTATTTTGATTATCTTCATTATCCATTAGGGAAAAGTCCTTATTTTATGTGTGGACTTTATTATATTCAAGAACCAAGTGCTATGAGCGTAGCAGCTTGTTTAGATATTAAAGAAAATGATTATGTTTTAGATATGTGTGGTGCTCCTGGAGGTAAGACGTGTTATGTTGCCAGCCGTCTTTCTAATGAAGGATTAATGATTGCTAATGATATTTCTAAATTACGTGCTTCTATTTTATCAAGTAATATTGAAAGATTTGGTTTAAAAAATACAATTGTGACGAATTGTGATCCTTTAAAAATGAAATTTGAAAGTTTCTTTGATAAAATCATTTTAGATGCTCCTTGTTCTGGAGAAGGTATGTTTAGAAAAGATAAAGAAGCAATTGATACTTGGTCAATGCAAAAGATAAATGAGTGTGCTTATATTCAAAGAAACTTAATTGATCAAGCATATAAGATGCTTAAAAAAGATGGCATTTTAATTTATTCTACATGTACTTATTCTTTAGATGAAAATGAAAAACAAGTTGAATATATGATCAATGAATTAGGTATGAAATTACTTCCAATTAATAAAAAAGAAGGAATGTCTGATGGTTTTATTGAAGGAACCATTAGAATGTATCCTCACATTAATCGTGGTGAAGGACAATTTATAGCCATGTTACAAAAAACAACAGAAACAGCTATTTCAAAAGAAAAAATCTTAAAACCAAATTTAAAGAAAGAACAGCTACAACTTGTTCAAAAGTTTTATCAAGAAAACTTAAATATTCCTGTACCACCTTATCTTTATCAATCAAATAATCATGTCTATGCTATTTTAAATCATTTTCCTGAACTTCCAATCAAAGTTTTAAGAAATGGTCTTTATTTAGGAGAATGTAAAAAAGGAAGATTTGAACCAAGTCTTTCACTTGCTCTTACTTTAAATAAAGAAGATGTTAAAAGATCTTATAATTTTAAATGTGATAGTCAAGAAGTAAAAGATTATCTTTCTGGTTTAACCTTGAAAGGAAATAATCAAAAAGGCTATGGTGTTATTTTTGTAGATGGTTATCCACTTTCTTTCTATAAAGAAAGTAATAATCAAGTTAAAAATTTATATCCTAAAGGACTTAGACGATGAAAAGATATTTAGAAATTGAAAAAATCGTATATCAAGAACTTGAAAAAAACTGTTTTGGAAACAAAAAAAGACAAGGCTATCGTCATCTATTTGGCGTTTCAACCTTATGTATTGCCTATAGTCAGTATGTACAATTAGACTGTGAACTATGCGCTATTATGGGACTTTTACATGATTATTCCGTTTATAAAAACAATACCTCATTTAATCACGCTCAACTTTCAAGTGAACTTGCTAGAAAGATGTTAGAAGAAAGTTTATTGTTTGAAAATGAAGAAATAGATATTATCGTTCAAGCTATTAAAAATCATTCAACTAAAAATAAAGTTCATGATCAATATAGTGAACTACTTAAAATGTGTGATGTTTTAGAAACTTATTATCATGATCCTGATTGTATTTTTGATGAATATCATCAAAAATATATTGAAAAAGCATCATTACTTCTTAACAAATAAAGAACCTTAATGGTTCTTTATTTCAGACTGTTGACAAATAAAAAACAACAGTCTTTTCTTTTGTAAAATAAAAAGACATTAAAAATAGAAATTTCAAGTATCTTTATAATACAATTATTCTACTATAAGAAACAATTGTATCTAATTACAACAATTCCTCAACTATAACATTCGAGGAATTAATTAGTAGGAAATAAATATTATTGATAAGATATCAATATTCTATTTTTTAGTTAGAATTTATAACAAAAAAGGATGTTACGATTTAAATTATTTCGTAACATCCCCTTTATTTTAATTCTTCTAATATAATTTTAGCAATCTTTTTGTTATGAATAATATAACTGCTATGATCTTCTCCTTCGAGAATTCTAAACTCACAGTTTTTAATATGATGTGAAATACGTTCAATATGATCTAATTTAATTAAATCATCACTTCCTGCAAGCAGTAATGTTTTAGCTTCTATTTGATGAAGTTGTTGATTAGAAATATGGGGTTCTTCTAACATCATTCTAATTAAAGGATTTTTTGTTTTTTGATATTGTTCCTTCATTTCTTGATAAATTTCTAATATAACACCATTGGGTTTAACATTGACTCCTGCAAGAATTAAATGATCTACAAGTTTTGGATAAAGACTTCCTATTAATAAACCAATAATTGCTCCATCACTACTTCCCATTAAAGAAACATCTTTTAATTCAAGTTGTTCAATCATTTCTTGAATATCCTTTGCCATATCTAGATAATGATATTCTAGAACTTTATCACTTTGACCATGTCCTCTAGAATCAACAGCATAAACAGTATAATGCTTTTTTAATAATTCTATAGCTTCATCAAAAATACGATGATCTTCTTCATTTCCATGAAGTAAAATTAAAGGTTTCCCTGTTCCTTGTTTTTCATAAAACAAGCGCACACCATTTACATGTATAAACATTAACAATACTCATCCATACACGCTTGAATTCTACTTTGAACAAGAGCAGCAATTTCAGGTGTTTTTAAATCTTTATATTCATCATATTCAATTGGTTTTAAATAATGAATTTGTGCTTTTACGGGTTTAATTGTATTGTTATCAAATACTTGATAACAATCAATCATTGCTACTGGAACAATTGGACAATGAGATTTTAAAGCAATTTTAAAGGTTCCACCTTTAAATTCACCTATTTTATTACCTTGTTGAGAACGTGTTCCTTCTGGATAAATAACATAATTCATACCAGCTTCTATTTCTTTAGAAACGTTTTTAACCATTTTGGCACCATCTCTAATATTACTACGATCTAAAGCATAATAGTCTAATGTTTTAACAACATCTTTAATTAAAATTGTAGATGCTAATTCTTTTTTTAATACAAATTTAGCTGTTTTATCATGTGTTTTAAAAACAGCCACAATATCAAATAATCCTTGATGATTAGGAGTAATGAGATATCCATTTTCTTGAGGAAGATTTTCTAAACCATAACATTCTAAATCTACTCTTGCTTTTTTAACAATTTCATCAGCAACATTATGTATAAATTGATATCCTTCATCAATTGTTGGATATTTTTCTTTATTTTGATATTGTTTTAATTTATAAAACCACCAATAAGGTAATTTAAAAATACATCTTAAGACAACTAAAATAATTCTTTTCATATCATCATCCCTTTTTATAGATTTGTAAGACAAATGTTTCCATTTGTGTTTCTTTTTCTAATTGAAAATTATATTCGTCAAAACTTGGAAAATAGGTTTCGCCTTCATGTTTTCCTGGTATTCTAGAAATAATCAGTTCATCTACATAAGGAAGTGCTTGCTTATAAATAGAAGCCCCTCCACAAATAAATAAATCTTCCTTTTTATTTTTATATTCTTGAATCGTTTCTAATAAATCATGTCTTACTTCTACACGTTCATCATCTAATTCACCACGGGTTACAACAATTGTTTTTCTATGAGGAAGTGGTCTTCCTATTGCCATGTATGTTGTTTTTCCCATTAAAATTGTTTGATGAAGTGTTGTTTTTTTAAAATGTTGTAAATCTTCTTTATTATGCCAAGGCATTCCATTAGAAGAGTCTTTTTTACCAATTAATAAATCATCGTCTGTTGCTACAATAATAGAAATCATTAGACACTCACCTTTCCAACAAGTCTGCCATGAGATTGATAATTTTCAATTTTAATATCATCTATTGTAAAATCAAAAATAGATTTAACTTCTGGATTTAAAATAAGTTGACATTTAGGGTAAGGAGTTCTAGAAATTTGTTCCTTAACAACATCAAAATGATCTTTATAAATATGAGCATCTCCTATAGTATGCACAAATTCTTTTGGTTTGTACCCACATACTTGAGCAAGCATTGCTGTAAATAAAGCATAAGATGCAATATTAAATGGCACTCCTAAAAATGTATCTGCACTTCTTTGATATAATTGACAACTTAAATATTTTTTATCATTGCTTACATAAAATTGTAAGAAAGCATGACATGGTGGAAGTGCCATTTCATCAACTTCTGCTGGATTCCAGGCACAAATAATATGTCTTCTTGAAAATGGATTATTTTTTAATGAATCAACAAGTTTTGCTACTTGATCAACACCTTCATTATTAAAATTACGCCATTGTCTACCATAAACTGGTCCTAATTCACCATATTTAACAACAAATGGATCATCTGCTGGTAATTCTTTGATTTTAGCAACAAATTCTTCTAAAGTTTCTCCATGAAAATCTTCACTTTTCTTAAAAGCTTCATAAGGCCATTCATTCCAAATCTTCACATTTCTATCAACAAGATATTTTATATTAGTATCTCCTTTAATAAACCATAATAATTCTTCAGCAATAGGTCTTAAAAACATTTTCTTTGTTGTAAGTAAAGGAAAACCATCTGTTAAATCATAACGTGTTTGATAACCAAAAACACTACGTGTTCCTGTTCCTGTACGATCATCTCTATCTTGACCGTTTTCTAATATATATTGACACATATCTAAATATTGTTTCATTTCATTCACCTCTTTGTCAATTATATAGAAAATCATTTCAATTGTCATCTACAAAAAAAGAGGATTTCTCCTCTTAATCATATCTATGTCGATATTCTTCCATCATTCCTTTAAAGATTTCACCATTTGTAGGTGGTGTAAAGGTTACAGCATTTGCTCCTGCTTGAATAACTTCTCTAACTGTTTCTTCTGTTGGTCCACCAGTAGCAATAATAGGGAAATTAGGATCAATTTCTCTTAATTTTTTAACAATTTTAACAGTATCTTTTCCTCCAGATACATTTATAATATTTGCTTTCGTATGTAACATTCTTTTTTCTAAATCTTCATTTAAAGAAACAATTGTTAAAACAACAGGAATATCAATATCATCTGCTAGATTTTGAACAAATTCAGTTGTTGTTGGTGCATTTAAAACAACAGCTGTTGCTCCATGTAACTCTGCATCTAAAGCAATCGATTCAACACGTTTACCGGCAGTTGTTCCACCACCAACACCAACAAAAACAGGTCTTTGAGCAACTGAAATAATTGCTTCTGTAATTTGAATTGTTGGTGTAAAAGGATAAACCGCAATAACAGCATCCGCATTACAATTAGCAATCACCGCTACATCTGTTGAAAAAACCAATGATTTAATTCTTTTTCCATTAATTAAAACTCCTGTAGCTTCACGATAAACTTCAGGTACAAGAATTGTATGACTTCTAAGTTGGGTATTGATTTTAGGTATTGCTTTATTCATAAAATCCTCCTTAATGTCTTTGAATATAATGATATGTTGCTCCAATTAAATTCGCATCATTTCCAAATTGACATACTTTAATATTTGGTCGTACATGTGCATGCGTTAATTGAGAAAAAATAATATCTAATTGTTCATTGACTTTATCTAATAAATCACTTCTTGATGAAATAGCTCCACCAATAATAATCATGCTTGGATCATAAGCATATTGTAAATTATAAATACCCATTGCAAGAGTACGATAATATTCATCAACATATTTTTTATAAACTTCATTATTATCCGCTTGATCAAAAACTTCTTTACCATCTAAAGTATGATAATCAACGCCTAGTTCCTTAGCCACTCTTTTAGTTACCGCAACAGTTGATCCATCATCTGACCATGTATAATATTTCTTTTCATCTTGATCATATCTCATAATCATATAACCAAATTCTCCACCATGTAATGCATTTCCATGATGAACATGACGATCTTTAATAACTGCTCCACCAATTCCTGTTCCACTAACAATAAAACAGCAATCATTTTCATGACATGCAACACCTTTCCATACTTCTGCAAGGGCTGCACAGTTAGCATCATTTTCAAATTCAACATCTTTATTTAAACGTTGTTTTAAATCTTCTTTAATATTTGGACCATGAATATAATCGATAGCACTTGAACCATAAATAATACCACCATCACTATCAACAGCTCCTGGCATTGATAAAGCAATTCCTTCTACATCTTGATATTCATGAGCTACATTTTCTATTTCTTGATACATTTTTTCTAATGTATCTGGTGTTTTAAATTTATTTGATGAAGACACTCCTCCTTCTTCATTTACAACAGCATATTTGACAGATGTTCCCCCAACATCAAACGCTAAATATTTTTTCATAAGCTTCTCCTTTCATTTCTTACATTATTATAATATATTTTTTTGAACAAATCATTAACATCCTTATTTTATAAACACCTTATTCCATTTATCATAATTTCTTTCCAATAATTCAAAATCAACCGTTGCTAATTTTATATAATTATAAGAAGATTTTCTTTTTTTCAGTTTATAAACAATTTGTGCTCGTCTCAATATATCCTCTTGATTTTTAAAACTTCTTAAAACCTGAACTTGATTTATTAATAATCTCTTATACTTTAAATCTTTTTCTAAAAAAACATTAAACTCATGATAACATCCTTCAGGAACAAGAATCATATTATTAAATAATAACTTTCCTAGATATGATTCAACCGTTGGATTCCCATTAAATATTCTTTTAATAGTTGGAACTCGTGTAAATTGAACTTTTTTATGACCATCTTGATCATTATAATAATCTCTTTTATCAGGTGAAGATAAGGGAACAAAATACTTATAACCATTTATTAATACTTTTATAGCAATAAATCTTCTTTGATGATTTCCACTATTATGTATTAAAACTTTTGAATCTGCTTTGTATAAATATTCCATATATTGACTATCAATTTCATATAATTTCATAAATATAGCTCCTTTTAGATAATAAAAAACGAAGAGGTTCTCTCTTCGTATAAGTATTTGATTTCTTATAAGAAATCTATGATTTTTTAGCTCCCACTATTTGGCAGGGAATCTCCTGATTTTTTAGCTCCCACTATTTGGCAGGGAATCTCCTGATTTTTGAAGACAATTTCTCCACTGTTATAATAGCAATTTTTGTCTCAAAATACAATTGATTTATTAAGATTATTCATCTATTTTTAATACATGGATTCCATGGTATTGACAATAAGTGAACTACTCCGACTTACACTTCGTTTAGAAGTCGGAGCTTCTTGCTTCAACCACGACTGCCTCTAATGACAATACATTATAGGTCTTATACAGTGTCCACAAGCGTATAAGTTTGGCTCGTCCCAAGCCTACTTTTATAATTTA
>NZ_JABWDK010000053.1:0-9419 GCF_013361255.1 Faecalibacillus sp. H12
CTTTAATAAGTTCAATGATTTCTTCTAAAGATACATCCTCAGCTTCTTTAATAAAACCTTTAATGATTCTTCCTAAGATTTCAGGATATCCTAATATTCTTTTACAGAGTTTATCGATCATGATGATATGATCATTTGATGTGATTTCTAATACTTTTTCCATTTAGTTTTTCCTCCTATTATATAGACAATTTTTTGATCTTTTTCTTTTTATTTTTTAAAAAAAAGTAAAAAAAAATAACGAAATAAAAATTTCGTTATATCAAATAAATGATCAATGCAATTAAAAAACCACAAAGAACATCACTTATAAAATGAACAGCACAAATGATTCTTGATAGCCCTACAATGCATGCAATAATTAAAGTAATGATTCCTAAATGAATATTAATTTTCAATAAGGCAAATGCAATCGCAAAAGCACTTACTGTATGACGACTAGGAAAAGATTCTCCTGTTTTATGACCTACAAGTGGTTCAATATTAAATGTCATACAAGGACGTGGACGATTATAGAGTTTTCTAATAAGTGTTACAATCAAAAAAGAACTTAATGGTTTAATGATTGTCAATAATAGCTTTGATGAATGATTAATAAATAATATGAGAAGTGTTAAAGCATAAAGCACGGCTGTAAGATAAGGGGTTATTTTAGCTATTACAACGCATATTTTGTCTAAATGATGTTGACGGATGTAATTGAGATTGTTTTGATAAAATTTTTCCATTATTTTAAGATAAAGACTGTTTCTCCTTTATTAAGTGTCAGTATTTTTCTTTCAATTCTTGGATGTGAATATTTTTTTCTAACATAATTTAAAAGAATAGAAGAAGAATATCCATGAACAATTGTCACTTCTTTAACAAGAATTGAAGTTCCTTTTAAAAAATGATCTAGTTTTACTTTAGCTTCACTTTGACTACATCCGTGCAAATCTATTGTTGATAACATCCAATCACCTCTTTGCTATTATAAAATAAATTTAAATGAAAAAAAATGACAAAACGAAAATATTGCTTTTATGGGTATTTTTCATTACAATAAAGAGGTAAAAAAAGAGGAGTGAAAAAGATGGCATTAACAGCAGGTATTGTAGGATTACCAAATGTAGGTAAGTCAACATTATTTAACGCAATTACAAATGCACAAGTAGAAGCAGCAAACTATCCGTTTGCGACAATTGATCCAAATGTAGGTGTCGTAGAAGTACCAGACTATCGTTTAGATAAATTAACAGAAATGATTGAACCTAAAAAGACAGTTCCAACAACTTTTGAATTTACGGATATTGCAGGTCTTGTAAGAGGTGCAAGTAGAGGAGAAGGATTAGGTAATAAATTTTTAGGAAATATCAGAGAAACGGATGCAATTTGTGAGGTTGTAAGATGTTTTAGAGATAAGGATGTAACACATGTTGATGGTGATGTAGATCCTATTAGAGATATTGAAACAATTAATTTAGAATTGATCATGGCTGATTTAGAAACAGTTGAAAAACGTATTGGACGTTTAGAAAAGAAAGCTAAATCAGGTGATAAAGAAGCTAAAGCTGAAATGAGTGTTTTAGAAAAATTAAAACCAACATTAGAAGCAAATAAACCAGCAAGAAGTATTGAATTTGATAAAGAAGAAATGTTAATTGTCAAACAATATACTTTACTTACAATGAAACCATTAATCTATGTAGCTAACTTAGGTGAAGAAGATTTAGAAGATCCAATGCAAAATCCATATTATGTTCAAGTTTTAGAATTTGCGAAAGAAGAAGGTAGCGACGTTGTTCCTATTTGTGCAAAAATTGAAGCTGAATTAGTAGGAATGGATAAAGAAGAAAAAGCTATGTTTATGCAAGATTTAGGTATTGAAGAAAGTGGTCTTGATAAATTAATTAAAGAAGCTTATAGCTTATTAGGTCTTAGAACATATTTTACAGCTGGAGTACAAGAAGTAAGAGCATGGACATTTAAAGAAGGAATGACAGCTCCAGAAATGGCGGGTATCATTCATAGTGATTTCCAAAGAGGTTTTATTAAAGCAGAAACATATAGTTTTGATGATTTAGTGAAATATGGTAGTGAACATGCTTTAAAAGAAGCTGGAAAAATTAGACAAGAAGGTAAACAATATGTAGGTCAAGATGGAGACATCATGTTGTTTAAATTTAATGTATAATGAAAAAAGTAATTAGATATATCTTATTAACTGTCTGTGTTTGTGTATTTTGTTACTCAGCATATAATTTAATTAATATTTATTTGAATTATAAAAAAATAGATGATGATTATGGAGAATTAGCTAAAACTTATACGGAAGAAAAAGAAGAAAAGGAAAGCTATTTACAAATTAATTGGGATGAGCTTTTACAAAGAAATAAAGATGTGAAAGCGTGGATTCAAATTCCAAATACAAATGTGAATTATCCTGTTTTACAAGGTGAAACGAATGACACTTATATTCATAGTGATATAGATCATAATGAATTAAGTGCAGGTAGTATTTTTATCGCAAGTGAAAATGAAGATCCATTTAATGATTTTAATACGGTTATTTATGGTCATAATATGAAAAATGGTTCAATGTTTAATAATATTAAATCCTATACGGATCAAAGCTTTGCGGATGGACATCCTTATGTTTATATTTATTTACCTGATGGTACAGTAAGTCAATATAAAGTGGTTGTAGGACATATTATTTCAGAATCAAGTGTTTTATATAGTACACAAATTGTTGATACAGCTTCATTTGTACAAGAAATGGTAAAGACATCTTCTATTAAAGTAGATTTTGATCAATCTCAAGTACAATCGGTAATTACTTTATCTACTTGTACTTCTGCAGGAAGTGAAAGTGGTAAAAGAAATGTAGTACATGCGATTTTACAAAGAAAAGGGATTGATCCTGTAAAAGAAAAAATGGAAAACTAGAGAAATCTAGTTTTTTTGTTGTTAATTGTAAATGAGCTTGAATTGAATAAGTATGTCTGATGTGCTAAAATATTTGCATGTTAAGAGGGTGTTTTAATGGTTAAAAAAAAGAAAAGAAGTTTTATGTCTAAGTTGTTTTCTAGACGTATTTTATTATTAATACAATTTATCGTTTCTATCATTTTTTTAGGATGTATTTATATATTAAAGATGTTACCAATGAAATATTATTTGATTTTATGTGGTATTATTTTTTTGTTATGGATGTTAAGTTCATTGCTTATTAAATCAGGTATTAAAAAGAAAAAGCGAGAAAATAAATATGCTAGATTGATTTTTGGAAAGCTATTATCTTTAATACTTAGCATTGCTTTAGGATTTGTTTCGGTAATGGCTTTTAAAGGAAATAATTTTTTATCTAATATTACAGGTTCTTTTACACAAACAAGAGTTATTTGTATGTATGTAAAAAAAGAGAGTGCTATTAAAAGTTTAAGTGATGTAAAAGGTAATACAGAAATTGGAATTGCTAGTGAAAAAGGCTCAAAGAATATTACATCAGCAATTGCTAAAATAGAAAATAAAGCAAATAAAGATTTTCAAACAAAAGATTATAAAGATTATTCTTTATTAGGAGATGCTATCATGGATGGAGACATTGATGTTATTGTTGCTGATAATGCTTATATGGCTTTATTAGAAGCAAATCATGAAGGCATTGATGAAAATCTAAAGAGTTTATATAAAGTAGAAATTCAAGAAAAATTAAATTCTGTGACACAAGAAACAAATGTGACTAAAAATCCATTTATTGTTTATATGACAGGAATAGATACTTATGGGACAGTTTCAGCAATTTCAAGAGCTGATGTTAATCTTGCTGTCTGTGTTTCCCCAATTCAAAAACAAATATTAATTGTATCTATTCCTAGAGATACACAAATTACCTTGCATAAAAATGGAAAAATGGATAAATTAACGCATTCAGCTATGTATGGTATTAACGAGACAATTTCTTCTATAGAAGATTTCTTGGATTTAAAAGTGAATTATTATGCTAAGACAAACTTTAGTGGAATTACTAATATCATTGATGCTTTAGGTGGAGTAACAATTGATTCACCTTATGAATTTACAACATTACATGGTCACTATCATATTAATAAAGGAATTAATCAAATGGATGGAGATAAAGCTTTATGTTTTGTAAGAGAAAGATATGCTTTACCAAGTGGTGATTTTGATCGAGGAAGAAACCAACAAAGATTACTTAAAGCCATGATCAATAAAGCTGTTTCTCCTAAAATCATTACAAACTATTCAAATATTTTACAAGCAGTAGAAGGATGTTTTGAAGCTAATATGTCATCTGAAGATATAAAATCACTTGTTCAAACGCAATTAGATGATATGTCTAAATGGAAAATGTACAATGTTCAACTTACGGGAGATCCAGAAATTTCATATAAAACATATTCTATGAAGGGTAAAAAATGTTATACAATGAAACCTAATAAAAAATCTTTGAACGGTATTATTAATGTTATTAATAAAATTGAAGATGGTAAAAGAATTACTGATCAAGATGTAAAAGGATTACAAGGTGCTTAACCTGTAATCCTTTTTAAATGACAACTCTTAATTTAAAATGGTGTTGATGAGTAGAAAATTGACAATTTCCATGGAGCTTTTCAACTGTATAAGCAATACTTTGAGTTCCAAAGCCATGATCTTTTTCTTTAGATATAGGAATACCATCTATAAAAATAGGTTCATTTAAGTAATTATTTTCAATCGAAATAAGTAGCTTACCACATTTTTCTTGCATATTTAATTCTATAAAACGTTCATTTTCTAATGGCATAACAGCTTTAAAAGCATTTTCTAAACCATTAGATAGAATAGAAGTTAAATCGATATCACTAATAGACAATTGTTGAGGAATATCTAAATGATAATGAAAATCAATATTTTCATCTTTCATTTTATTTTCATAAGATGTCATAATCATATTAACAGTATCATTTAAACAATATTTCTTTCTTACAGTTTGATCGATGGCATCAAATAAAGTATGAATATATTCGATAGCATGTTCATTTTGATTATTTTCAAGATCGTTTAGTATATTGTTTAAAAAATGACGCATATCATGTCTCATTAAAATAATCTTTTTTTCATTTTCTTCCATCAGTTTCATTTCTTTTTTTGATTGTGCTTGTTTCATATAAATAAGCTTATTGGTCGTTTCTATTTTTTGCTTTTCTTCATATTGTTTAAAATAAACGGTACAGAATACAAAATAACAGATACATAAAAGAAATGGTGTAAATTCTACAGTTGTTTTATTCCCAATATAAAGAAGCTTTGTATAAACGGTAGAAAGATAATCAAATATATAATAGAAAATTGGAATGATACCAAAAGAAATAAGTTCACGTGATTGTTTTTTTAATAATTGAGAAATAGGTAAATAAACAAATTTAATAATGAAAACAAAAGAAATAATGAGTGTTAAAGAATAGGTTATATTATCTATATTCTTAATAAAAGAGGAAACAAAGATTGTTGTCCAGTTACTTATTTGACAACATAAATAAGCACTTGTTATAGCAATTAAACTTGGAAATAATCGTTTTTTGAAAATTAAAACAAAAAATAATAAAAGTGGTAAATGGGTAATAAAAGGATATAAAGAAATAACAGCCGATAAATCTTTAGTAAAATAGAAAATACCTTGTAATACTAAATCAATATAAAAGAATAGAAAAAGACAAATGACATTCTTTTTATTGATTCTAATATCTAGAAATAGTGCAGAAACAAAGATACCGAATAATAAAGTTAAAGTATAACGAATAGATTCTAAAATAGTATAAATCATATGTTAATCACCTTCTTTAAACATATATTCAAAATAAGCTTCTTTAAAAGATTTAGCATAACTTCTTGCGATGGGAACTTTCTTGTGTGTTTTTGTTTCAATTTCTATAGAATTAAAATGATCAATAGCAGGCATATGAACTAAGTAACTTCGATGACATTTATAAAATGCATCATTTGTAGTTAATTCATTACTACAATGAACAAAAGTATCTAAAACTTCTAGACATTCACCATCATTTAAACAAAATAAAACTTTTTTATTTTGTGCTTCAACACATTCAATCAAATGATAATAAATTTTACGATATCCTTTATCTGTTTTAACAATAATAGATTCAGGTTCATAATGAAATGCTTGTTTACAATCATTTAAAAGAGAGCATAGTTTTTCATAAGTTGTAGGTTTTAAAAGATATCCACTTGCTTTAACATCATAAGATTCTAAGGCAAATTCAGGAGAAGAGGTTAAAAAAATAATTTTAACGACAGAATCATTTTTTCTAATTTCATGAGCTGTTTCCATACCATTTAATAAAGGCATCATAATATCTAATAAAATAACTTCGATATGACTTTTTTGATAACTATTAATTAAAGCATCCCCATGATTAAAAAGATAAATAGAAACATCTTCATGATGTTCCTTTCCCCATTTTTCTATCATTTCTTTAACTTGATTCATATATAAAAGATCATCATCACATATTGCTATATTCATATACATCACCTAATACTATTTTATCAAAATAAAAACACTTCTTATATACATTTCACACCCTAAAAACGACATTTCGCGCCAATTATAAAAAATAACAATTAAAAAAAGTAAAATAAAAGCATAGGAGGAAATGAATAATATTCAAAGAAAGGGGATAGTGAAAATGAAAATATATAAGAAAGTGATAGCATGTATACTGACATTAATGATGTTCTTTGCACAAATGCCAGCCAACGTATTTGCGGCTAATCAAAAGAATAATATACCACTTGATATTGTCTTGGTTTTAGATGTTTCAGGGAGTATGGAAGATCCTATAACTTCAACTGATACTACTAAAAGGATTAAAATTTTAAAAGATTCAATTAATCAATTTATTGAGGAATTTGCTAAAAATAATTCAAAACAGAGTGATGAAAAATATCAAAGTAGAATTTCGATTATTAAATTTGCTGGAGATAAATCAGATAAAGTAGGGAATGATACCTATACTGAAAATAGATATAGATATAATTATACGCAAATTATGAATGATTTCTTTACTGCCACAAATGACAATAAAGCAAAGTTAGAAGATGTTGTCAATAGCATTAGTCCTGCAGGGGCAACACGTTCAGATTTTGCAATGGAATTAGCATTAAAACAAATTAATCAAAGTAAAAATGATGAAAGTAGAAAAGATGCCAAAAGAATTGTTTTTTTTGTAACGGATGGTCAGCCAACGACTTTGAATAATTTTGATGATGATGTCGCTAATAAAGCTATTACAGCATCAGAGGAAATAAAAAAAGATGCAGAAGTTTATACATTTGGAATGTTTTCTTTAACTGATCCATCTATTACTGGACATGTAGGAAGTGGTAGTTGGTCAGATGCAGAAAAGTTTAATGCTTATATGCATGGAGTTTCTAGTAATTACTCAGATGCCCAAAGTTATAAAAACTTAGGAACTAGAGCAGAAAATAGTGCTTATTATATGGGAGCTAAAAGCTCAAAAGAGGCTACAGCAATATTTGATAGTGTTATAGCTAAATTATTAAGTATGACATATGCTGGTGCAGATTATACAGATGTAGATGCAGCTATTAAAAGAGCAAATTCACTTAATAAAGATAATTATAAAGATTTTTCAAAGGTAGAGGATGCTATTAACGCAGTCAATCGTGATAAAGATATTACTGAACAAGAGGTTGTTAATGGTTATGCTAAGGCTATTAATGAAGCAATTGATCAATTAGAATATAAAGCTGCAGATTATACAGAAGTAGATAAAGCTATTGAAAAAGCAAATAAACTTAATAAAGATAACTATGAAGATTTTTCAAAGGTAGAAGATGCTATTAAAACAGTTGTACGTAGTAAAAATATAACAGAACAAGATGAAGTAGATGCTATGGCAAAAGCCATCAATGATGCAATTGATGCATTAGTATTCCAATTAAAAATCAAATACAATTCTAATGGTGGAACAGGAACAATGACTAATCCAGCTATTGAATTAGATAAAGAATTTACTTTCCCAAAATGTGAATATGTTGCTCCAAATGGAAAACATTTTAAAGGCTGGCAAGTAGACAGTACTATTTATAAAGTAGGAGATCCAAGAGTATTTACTAAAGATGATCAAAATAAGGAAATTAAAGCAGTTTGGGAAGAACATACTTTTGATCAAAAATTAAAAGAAGTCAATGGAGTAAGTACTTTAAAAGACAAAGCAACATGTACAACAAATGCTATCTATTATAAAAGCTGTACTTGTGGTCAAGTAAGTACTACAGAAACATTTGAAGATAAAGATACAAAATTAGGACATGAATATACAAAACAAATAAAAGATGAAAAATACTTAAAATCTCAAGGAAGTAACTGTCAAGAACATGATGCATATTGGTATGTATGTTCAAGATGTGATGCTAGTGCTAAAGATGATGAAAATGCACAAGATAAGTATTATGAATCTGCAGAAGTAGGAAATCATGTGTATGATCAAGAAGTTGAAAGTAGTGAATATTTAGCGACTCCAGCTACTTGTATGACACCTGCTAGATATTATAAGAGTTGTATTTGTGGAGCAAAAGGTACAGAAGCATTTGCAGCAACAGGTACTCATTTAGGACATGCTTATATAGAAGTTAAGAATCCACAATTTTTAAGAGAAAAAGCAACTAATTGTAAGGAACACGATACATATTGGTATGTATGTTCAAGATGTGGAAAAACATCAAAAACAATCAATAAATATTATGAAGATAAGGATTCTAAAGGAGAACATATATCAAGTGATTGGATCATTGATCAACAACCAACAGTAGCTAAAGAAGGATCAAAACATAAAGAATGTACAGTATGTAAAGAAGTGTTAGAAACAGAAAAGATTGCTAAGTTAGAAAATGTGAAAACTGAAACAAAGAAAGAAGAAACAGCTTCTAAAAAAGAAACAAAAGTAGAAAGTAAAAAAGCTGTAACAACAGAAGATAATACAAATAGTATTGTGCCAATGGCTTTACTAGGTATAAGCTTATTAGGAATTTACATTATTGTAATGAAAAAATATGTTCGTTAGAAAGTAAAAGAGAGAAGACTTGGTTCTTCTCTTTTTGTTATAATGGATAAGAGGTGATACATAATGCAGATAATAGTGATTATCTTTTTTGTAATTATATTATTCATATTTTTATTTTTAAGTTTATCAAGTGATGAAGATGATGAAGATCAAAAAAGAATTGCAGGGAAAGAAGGAGAATTACAAGCAAAGAAGGTATTAAATCATTATTTAAATGAAAATGGTTTGTTATTGAACAAAAATAGGAGCGCAATCCCCTTCCTCTAAGAGAAGCGTAGGGAGGGATCTAGCTCCTTTTATAGTTTTTATAATAGATGTTGTTTT
>NZ_JABWDK010000054.1:0-7179 GCF_013361255.1 Faecalibacillus sp. H12
ATTTCTTTTTTGTATTCTACTGCTACATGATCATTTCCAATTCCTATTTTCATTTCTCTTCTCCTTCTATCTATTGACGCTTGCCATTCTAAAATACGTATAATGTCTTCCTTTTAAAGAGACTGATAATTGATGAATATTTTCAGGAGATGTACATCCACTAAATCCACCATCACCAATAGCATGAATATCTGCTCCAGTTTCTTTCATTTTTAAAGCTATTAAACGAATTGTATCTGGGTCTGCACATTCTACCGAACTGTTAAGGAAGGTCATTGCAAGTGTACCCGGTTTATATGAATGTATATATTCTACAAGTTCACGAATCATATCTACACTGATGCCATGTCGAGAACCTGGAGCAGGTAAATCAATACAGTCAATCCCTGCATCAATTAATTCTTTAATAATTTCTTTTGCATCATAATTTGCAAGTGGGTCACCTAAAACTTTTTCATTAATACCATCTTCCCATTTTCCAGCAAAAACAAAGATTTTATCTTTATATTTTTGTTTGATTCTTTTGGCAGTTTCAACAACATCTTTAATAGATGTTCCACTTCCTGGATTCCCACCTAAAACTATAAAATCAGCACCAAGTTCAATACATTTTTTGACATGTTCATCACTTGCAAGCATTCCTTCTCGACGGTATAGTGCTTTCTTACCACCATCTTCGCTTCCTGCTTTAGGACATCCTAAATAAATACCAATTGGTCTTCTACATTTTTCTTTTAATTCTTGAAAAGATAAACCACATAACCCTGGATTATTATCTAAATCATCTAGATCAAAAGTGTTGAGCATAACCATATCTGCCCCAAAAGCAAACATTAATTCACTATTTGTAACACCTCTTACTAATCCAGGCCCTGCAAATAGTAAATGTTGTCCCATCACAACACGACCTTCAGATTTAAAAATTGATTCTTTTAAATCCATTGGTGACATTTCTTTAATTTCATCACCCGTCGCACTTATTAAACGTGTTACCATCTTATTTTCCACCTAATTCTAAAGCAAAGTCTAAAACTTTAGCTCCATTCATCATTCCATAATCTTGCATATTAATGATTTCTACAGGTTTACCTGGGTATTTTGCTTTTACATTTTTTAGTTCATATCTTACTTGAGGTCCAAGTAAAATAACATCTGCACTATCACCATATTGATCAATACTTCCTACTGGATGAGCTTCAATATGTAATTCAATACCTTTTGCAGCTGCTGCTTCGTTCATTCTATTAACAAGTAAATTTGTTGACATACCCGCTGCACATACTAATAAAATGTTCATAAATCATTTCCCTATAATTTTCTTAATTCTTCAATAATTTCTTGATAACTTCTTCCTTTTCCAAATAATGCACTTGTTCCTAATATAAATCCTTTGACTCCTATCTTAGACAACATTTCTATTTTCTCTGGCGAACATGCTCCATCAATCATGACATCATATCCTCCATAGTTCTTTGCTTCTTCTACAAACTTTTTAAATTTTGGTGTGACAAAATCTAAATATTTTTGTCCTGCAAACCCTGGATTGACACTCATCAACATCACATAGTCACATAAATGAAGTAAATCCTTTACTGTTTCAAAGGTTGTCCCTGGATTCACTGCAATCCCTGCTTTGGCTCCTGCATCCTTGATCATTTGTAATGTTCTACAAGCATGTGGATCTGTTTCTGGATGAATATAAATGATCTTTGCTCCTAATTGGGCAAACTTGTCTACATATTTTGCTGGTTCTTCAATCATGAGATGCACATCACATGGTTTTGTAGCTGTCTTACATATATATTCAATACCTTGTAATCCCATCCCAAAGTTTGGTACAAAGCTTCCATCCATCACATCTAAGTGAAAGATATCGATTCCACCCTTTTCTAGATTTTCAATTTCTGTTTTAAGTGATGCAAAATCTGCACACATCATACTTGGACATAATAACTTTTCCATATAACCTCTCCTTTTATAGGTAAACGTTTTCCTATCTTTTTGTAATTTCATTATAAGAAGTTTGAGTAAACGTTTCCACACAAATATATGGCATATGTTGTGCCGTTATCTTAAACCCTTAATTTCATTGAATAATAGAGCATTTTCCTTTATAATTTTAATGTAAGGGAGGTTCTTTTATGGCCCAAAAAAGTATTTCAATTAAAGAAATTGCGAAAATGGCAAATGTTTCCGTAGCCACTGTTTCAAGGGTAATTAATAATAATGGCCGTTTTTCCAAAGAAACAAAAGAAAAAGTAGAAGCACTTATTAAAGAATATGGATATACAACAAATATTGCAGCAAAAAGTCTAAGAACATCAAAGTCTAAAACAATTGGTTTAATTGTTCCTAATATAGATAATGCATGGTTTTCTCAATTAGCTTTAGCAATTGAGAAACATTTTTTTGATAATAATTATTCTGTTTTTATTTGTAATACATCTCAAGATGAACAAAAAGAGATTGCTTATTTTAAATCTCTTGATTCAAAAATGGTAGATGGAATTATATGTATTTCTGGAATTGAAGAAATACCTACTCATTTTTTAAGCAGAGATATTCCTATTGTATGTATTGACCGTAAGCCTAAAGATCATAGTGAAGCTTATTATGTAGAATCTAATCACTATTCTGGTGGTTATCAAGCAACTGAAGAATTAATTAATCAAGGATGTAAGAATATTGTGATTTTATCAAGAAATAAATCATTGTCTGTAAACAGACAACGTCTTAAAGGATATCTAGATGCCTTAAAAGATCATCATCTTGAACCAAAAGAAGAATTACAAATACTTGTAGACGCTAATCAAGCAAACTACGAAGGAGCAAGACAAGCAATCGACAAACTGATTAAAAGTGGAATTCCTTTTGATGGGATTTTTGCGACAAATGACTGGAGAGCTTATGGTGCACTTGTGGCGTTACAAGAAAACAATATTAAAGTTCCTGAAGAAGTTAAATTGATTGGTTTTGATGATATCTTTATCGCTTCTACATCTCATCCATCACTTTCAACAATCAAACAAAACACACCAGCACTTGCGAAAACTGCTTGTGATTTATTGCTTAATTTGATGAATAATGAAAATACGGAAGAATTACAAAAAAGATATATATTACCTATCGAAGTTGTTCGTAGAGAATCAACAGCAAAATAAAGGTCTTTTTAGAAGATCTTTTTTTGTATAAATTCTTGTTAAATACCACCTTTCTAAAGCCTTTCGGTGGTCTTTCGGCGATCTTTCGGTGGTCATCTCGGCATATTATAAAAATTATTTTATAATATGCCTTTGATTCTATCACCGTACACTTTATAGTCATAAAAACAAAAAACCCCTTGGTTATGAACCTTGGGGCTATTTATATTTTTTTAATCTACATCATAAGCTACTAAATCATCAAAAGTTTGTCTACGAATAACTTCTTTAGAATGACCTTGGTATGTAAAGACAACAGCAGGTTTTGGTAATTGGTTGTAGTTAGAAGACATTGAATAATGATATGCTCCTGTAGAGAACATTGCAAGAATATCACCTGGTTGAGGATCTTGTAACATAATATCTTTAATCAAAATATCTCCTGATTCACAGTTTTTACCAGCAACTGTTACTAAATGATTTGCTTCTTCTCCTGCTTTATTAGCAATAACAGCATCGTATTTAGCGTTATATAATGATGAACGAATGTTATCTGTCATTCCACCATCGACACTAATATAATCTCTAATATCTCTAATATATTTATAAGAACCTACTGTATATAAAGTAATTCCAGCATTACCTACACAATAACGTCCTGGTTCTACTAAGACCATTGGTCTTTTCATATTTCTTTTATCGAAACCTTTATAGATGATATCCATGATCGTTGAAACAACATCATCAAATTCTAGTGGGTGATCACTTGCTGTATATTGGATACCAAAACCACCACCAGCATTTAATTTATTAATAACGATTCCAAAGATATCATAGATTTCATAAGCGATATCTACAAATTTATTCATTGCAAGTACATAAGCTTGAATTTCTTCAATTTGACTACCTACGTGACAATGAATTCCATCAAAGTTGATATGTGGTGCATCAATAACTTTTTTAATTGCTTTTAAGTATGTATTATCATGACTTGAAAAACCAAATTTTGTATCTTTGGCTCCAACACGGATATAATCATGTCCACCCGCATAAACACCTGGTGTGATTCTGACTAAACCATTGACTATGACATTTAATTTTGAAGCAATTTCTTCAACAAGTTCAATTTCATAGAAGTTATCAATAACAAAGTTTTCTACACCATTTTCTAATGCGTATTGAATTTCTGAAGGTAATTTATTATTTCCATGGAAATAGATTTTTTTAGGATCAAATCCTGCTTTTAAAGCAACAGAGATTTCTCCTGCACTAACACAGTCAATTCCTACTCCATATTCCATAGCTAATTTATAGATTGCTTTACACGAAAATGATTTTGAAGCAAATAGTGGTAATGTATTTTCATATTTATCAATCATTTTTGTTTTTAGTGTATTAAATTGTTTTCTAATATGTCCTTCAGACATAACATAGAGTGGTGTTCCATATTGTTTTACTAAATCAGTTGCTTTGACATCATCTATGTATAAATCGTTTCCCTTAATTTGTGCAAATTCAGTTTGTAAAACCATTTCTTTTCTCCCTAATAAAGTGTTTTTAATGTAAATAAACCAGCTTCTTTATCTTGTAAAGCTTTAGCTGCAGCCAAAGCACCTTGAACAAAAACATCTTTTGATAAAGCTGTATGTTTAATTTCAATAATTTCATCTAATCCTGCAAACATAATTTCATGTTCACCAAAAATTGTTCCACCACGAAGGGCTTGAATACCAATTTCTTCTTTTTTTCTTTTTTCATGAAGTGAACTACGATCATAAACAGGTGTTGTTCCTTGAATTTCATCTTCCATTACTTCATATAAAAGTTTTGCTGTACCTGATGGGGCATCAATTTTTTGATTATGATGTTTTTCTAAGATTTCAATATCATAACCATTATCATAGAATTCTTTAGCAACTTGTCTTAAAATTTTTGTCACCATTTGAATTCCAAAGCTTGTATTATAAGATTGGAAGATAGCAATTTCTTTAGAAGCTTCCTCAATCTTATCTAATTGTTCTTTAGAAAAACCAGTTGTTGCGAAAACAACTTTTGTTTTATTCTTTTTAGCGTAAGCTAAAATATCATCAAGATTGTTTGGATGTGAAAAATCAATAATCACATCCGCACGATCTTGGACTTCTGTTAAATTACTATACATTGCTTCTGGTGCTTTTTCATCAAATTCATAAGAAACCACACCAATTAAATCAAACTCATCTTTTTCTCTTAATTGATGAGCAACTTTCTTACCCATCAAACCATATCCATATAATAATACTTTCATCCTAATACCCCAATTTTTCAAATTCATCCATTGCATCAAATAATGCTTTTTTATTTTCATCAGTTGTTGTAATTAATGGTAATCTTAAACATTCTCCACAAACACCCATTTTAGCAAGAGCTGCTTTAGGCATAATTGGGTTTACATCAATAAATAATAAACGTGAAATAGGATCTAAAGCATAAGCTAATGGTTGTGCTTCTTTAATATTTCCTTTTAAAATTAATTGTGTTAATTTTTCTACCGCTTCTGGATATAAGTTAGAAGTAACAGAAATAACTCCTTTTCCTCCAGCTGCCATAAATGGAAGGATATTATCATCACATCCTGAATATAAATCAAAGTCTAAATCAGCTGTTTTCGCTAAAACTTCCATGGCATAAGCAATATTATCAGTGGCATCTTTCATTGCTTGAATATTTTTATGTTTAGCAAGTTCAACAACGGTATCAACTGAAATATTTAATCCTGTTCTTCCTGGTACATTGTATAAAATCATTGGAATATCAACAGCATCAGCAATTGTTGTATAATGTTGAATTAAACCTCTTTGACTTGTTTTATTGTAGTAAGGTGTTACAACAAGAATCGCATCTGCCCCTTTTTCTTTAGCATAACGTGCTTTCTTTAAAGCTGTTTGTGTATCATTTGAACCAGCTCCACAAATAACTTTAACCCCTGTTCCTTTCGCAAGTTCTAATGTTAGATCTAATAATTTAAATTCATCTTCAATTGTAATGGTTGCTGTTTCACCTGTTGTTCCATTTACAAGTAAAGCTTGTACACCACCATCAATCATTCTTTGAACTTGTTTTTTAAATCCTTCAAAATCAATGTCTCCGTTATCAAACATTGGTAATACAAGTGCAACTGCACTTCCTTCAAAAATTGTCATATTTATTTATCCTCCTCGATATGAAATCTTTCTTTTAATAATTGAATTGC
Source organism: Faecalibacillus sp. H12 (assembly GCF_013361255.1). Classification (NCBI taxonomy): domain Bacteria; kingdom Bacillati; phylum Bacillota; class Erysipelotrichia; order Erysipelotrichales; family Coprobacillaceae; genus Faecalibacillus; species Faecalibacillus sp. H12. The sequence continues at coordinate 6,373 of NZ_JABWDK010000054.1, forward strand.
TTGATCTAAATTCTTTTTATCAATAACTAAAGAAATTGTTCTTTTACTTGTCGTAATTTGATAAAAATGAATATTAGCTTGTCCTAAGACATCAAATACTTCAGCTGCTAAACCTGGTGTTGTTTCCACCAATTTTCCCCCAACAGCAACTTTAGCGTATTTTCTAATTTGATAAATTTGAATTTGTTTAAATTCATCTTTTAATTTCATGATTGCTTGATTTAGTTTTAATTGGAATTCTTGATCTAATGTAATTTCAATTTGAACAAAATCATCAACAGTAACTTGTGAAATCATGTCTACATTAATTTCTTCATCTTTTAATATAGAAAAGATTTTCGCAATCATTTTAGGATGTTTTGGTACATTTAATAACTTAAGTTGAATGATTTCTCTTTCACAACTTATAGCTTCAATAATATCGTTCATAATTTCCTCCCTATATTTTATTCATCCTCATATAAAAAGTGACAAATAAAAAATTGCAATGAGTATCATTGCAACAAAAAAATTCGTTATCAATGATAGCTCCCCATTACCTTTAGATAATGACAGTTGAATAGGTCTTCCCTAGACACCCAAGATTATACCTCATGCAATAGATACAATCTTTCGGCAAGTGCTCCTCCTTCATTACCTTGTTGCATCAAATAATAATAATCTCATAACATCTTGCGCCTCTATCTTTATTTGAATAGATTTTATCACATCTTTAAATAGTATACAATAATAAGCCTTATTATTTTTCATTTATCTAAAGTGAAAAGTTAAATTCCACTTTAGATATGACAAAGTGGATTTTAGTCT
>NZ_JABWDK010000055.1:0-5924 GCF_013361255.1 Faecalibacillus sp. H12
TAAATATTTTCAAACTTTTTCATAAAATCACTTGAATTTTATATAGTTAGCTCCTCAATATAATAATCAACAGTTATAAATTATTATTTTTAATTTTTTTGACATAAAAAAATAAAGTAATGTCGTTGAGTAAAAAATACTGCTGGTTAGTAATGATATAAATAAAAAGTTTTGTTTTTTTACTTATTATCGAATATCGATAGTAAGTAAATAAGCTAATTGTATGATGCAGAAAAAAGACAAAATAAATATGTTGGAAAACTTACATACTTATTTTGTCTTTTTCATATTTTGAAGTACTTAAAAATTATAAGTCACTATTTTATAGTTCTAAAATTAAACATTTTTAATCAGTTAAACCTAATAACCAGTCTCTTGCATTAATACGTCTAATACCATCATATTGAATTTCTGGATCTTCATCCATTGTTAAAATAACTTTAGGATAATGATCACGAATAGCTTGGAGTGGTCTTAATTCTCTTTGAAGTGTTTTTTCATCTCTTACAGTAAGAGCTACCTGATAATAAATTGTACCTTTATGATTTTGTGCAACAAAATTAACTTCATAATTATCAATTTTACCAACATATACATCATATCCTCTTCTCAATAATTCTAAATACACAACATTTTCTAAAATATGTCCTGTATCCATCATTTTAGAGCCCAATAACATATATCTCATCCCAATATCCACAATATAATATTTTTCTAGTGCTTTTAAATACTCTTTTCCTTTAATATTATATCTTTTAGCTGGATATATAATATAACTTTCACTGAAAGCCTCTAAATACTTTTCTACGGTCCTTGAATTTATTTTTCTTCCCAATGATGTCATTGTATCTGAAATTTTTTTAGATGATAAAGGATTGCCTATATTATCAAATACAAATTTTAAAACTCTCTTTAACATCATTGTATCTGTTATATTTTTTCTATGGACAATGTCTTTTACAACAATTGTATTATAAATACCTTCAAGGTATCACGTATTTCATCAGGTTGATTCTTTAACTGAAGAGCATATGGAAATGAACTATTTTGTAAATACTCTGTATATTTTATTCCTCTATCATTCATATTTCCTGTACTTTCCATATATTCTTTAAAAGATAACGGCAACATTTCTATCTGAATATATCTTCCTGAAATCATTGTCGCTATTTCACTTGATAACATATAAGCATTAGACCCTGTTACATAAATATCTACATTATCTTTAATATAAAGACTATCTAATACTTTTGGAAATTGATCTACATTTTGACTTTCGTCCAAAAAGATATACGTCATTTTATTTGGTATAAGTTTTTCTTTTAAATAATTATATAATTTTTTATAATTTGTTAATTCTTCATAATCCAAATCTTCAAAGTTAATAGTTACAATTTGACTTTCTTTAACTCCGTTATTTTTTAAATAATCTTGATACATTTTTAAAAGTACTGATTTTCCACATCGTCTTACCCCTGTTACAATTTTAATCAATTGTTTATCTTTCCATGTTATTAACTTGTTTAGATACTCTTTTCTTTCGATAATCATAAATGCATCACCTCTTTATCACATTGCAATACAATAAATATTTAAAATTAAAAAGTTTTTGTACTGTGATACAAAAACTTTCAAAATTATACATTCTATTACATTATTATCTATTAACCTATTTCATTAGCAGCTTTATAAGCTGTTCTAATAGCACTTGCAATATCAGCAGTTCTTTCACCAGAACAATCACCTACACATACATGAGGAATTGTAATAGATGAATCATCAAAGATATTTTTCTTTGATCCTAAAGCATTAATAATTGTATCTGCTTTGATTTGATCATTTGCTGTATAGACAATATTGTTTTCAATATGATCTACTTTTGTATTTACTAATTGCTTAACATTATGATCTGCAAAGTCTTTCATCATTAATGGTAAAACAGTTGTAGATTCACCAGCAGCAATTTTATCCATCATTTCAACAATTGTCACTTGATGACCTTTGTTTGCTAGATATTCAGCAGTTTCAGCACCTACTAAACCTCCACCAATAACCACACAATCACCAGTAACTTCTTGTCCGTTTAAAACATCCCAGCTAGAAACAATATTGCTGTTATCATGAGGAATTGGCATTTCCATATTATGTGCCCCTACAGCAATAATAGCATAATCATAACTATTGATATCTTTTGCTTCTTCATTTAAATGAATATCTACATTTAATGTAGGTAATACTTTTTGATAATATTCAACACTTCTTAAGATTTCATTTTTTCTTGGTGGAACAGAGGCAATATTGATTTGTCCTCCTAAATGATCTGCTTTTTCAAATAAAGTCACTGTATGTCCTTTAACAGCAGCAACTCTTGCTGCTTCTAAACCAGCAATTCCTCCACCAATAACAACAACTTTTTGTGGATTATTTGTTGGTTTAATTGAAACAGTAGCTTCATTTCCATTTTCAGCATTTAAAACACATGAAATGTATTGTCTATTTTGAATTGCATCAACGCATCCTTTATTACAGTTTAAACATTCTCGAATGCATTCACCTTTTTTCACTTTTAAAGCAATATCAGGATCAGTTAATAAAGAACGTCCATAACCAATCATATCAGCATCACCATCATTTAAGATCTTTTCACCAGCTTCTACACTTACTACTCTACCTACTGTTGCTACTGGAATAGAAACAACTTCTTTAACTTTTCTAGCAACTGGTAATGTCCAATTATAAGGAACATCTCCCATTGGAGGAATCGTATCTCCCATATTTCCTGTATGGTTAGCTTGAGCCACTTGAATCATGTCAACGCCTACTTCTTCTAGTTTTTTCGCAAAAGCAATTCCTTCAGCTTCTTTTAAACCACCTTTACCTCTCAAACTTCCATCTTTATTTAAAGTAATAATTGGAAGTTTATATTCAATTGTTAAATCAGGTGCAGCTTCTTTAATTGCTTTAACAACTTCTAAAGCATAACGAATTCTATTTTCAAAAGAACCACCATATGCATCACTTCGATGATTTAATACTTCAGAACATAAAGAACCTAACAAACGATCGCCATGAACTTCAATCGCATCAATACCAGCAAGCATTGCTTTATGCGCACAACTCGCAATACTTTCTTTAATTTGATTTAATTGTTCAACTGTTGCTTCATTTACAAAATGTTGCATATCATGATGTAATTTAGCATAAGCATCTTTCGTAAGCTTTTGTGCTAATTCAGTTTGTTTTACAGCCTCTTCTTCATTTCCTTCAGCTTTTGCTTTAGCCGCATTTTGACGAGCTATTCCTGCTTCCATAATCATTTTTCCAACACCAGGAACATCATATTCTGGATGGAAGATTTGTAAAGCCACTTTACAATCATATTGATGTAATGTATCCGCAAGTTTTTTAAAGGCTGGTATTTGTTCTTCACTATAAAGTTTTGGTGTTGGTGATGCTGTACGTACAGGAGCTACGTCACCAATAACAACATAAGAAGCTCCACCTTTTGCTAATCTTTCATAAAAACTTAAACTTCTTTGTCCAATAGATCCATCTCTTTCTTCATACCCTGTTGTAAGAGGTGGAAACATAATTCTGTTTTTTAATGTCATTTTCCCTACTTGGATTGGTTCTAATAGTTTCATATTATTATATCTCCTTTGTTATTTGATATGCATTTGTAATAGCATCTTTTAATGTTCCTACTTTTTGACAATCACCAATTAAATGCGCATTTTCAATTGGTGAAGCAACTGGATTATAACCAACTGCAAAAACTAATGTATCAACATCATCTAGAACATATTCTTGATGATTCTTTTCATATTTAATAGTATTTTCATCAACATAAGTGATCTTAGAATTTAATTCAATCTTCACACCTTTTTCCATCATACGTCTTGTAAGCAATGATTTCGTTGCTCCAGATTCCCCTGTCATTAATCCTTTAGTCATTTCAATTAAAGTAATATCTCTATTTGTAGGGAATAAATCATTAATCAATGGTGCTAAATAATCTGCTGTTTCACAACCAACAGAACCACCACCAATGATTACGATCTTTCTACCTGGGAATTTTTTACCAGATAAAATATCATCAGCCGTCATTGTTTGTTTAAAGACTTTATAAGGTTCGATTTCTTTAGGTGTTGCGCCTACTGTTGTAATCACTTCATAATCTTTAAATTCATTTTCAATCATTTCTTTAGTCACTGTTGTATTTAAACGAACATCAACACCTGTTAATTGGCTCTTCATATATTTAACTACTTTAGTAATTTCTTGTTTACCAATAGGCACACAAGCAATATTTAATTGACCACCTAAACGATCACTTTGTTCACATAAAACAACTTCATGTCCACGTTTTTTAGCGACATAAGCAGCTTCCATTCCTGCTGGTCCACCACCAACAACAAGTACTTTTTTCTTAACAGGAGCTTCATCAATTTCTTCTTTTTCAACAGCTGGATTGACTGTACAACTAATTGGTTTACCAAACATAATTCCTGTTAAACATCTTCCACAACCAATACATGGTCTAATTTCATCTATTTTTCCTGCTTTTGCTTTGTTCGCAAATTCACTATCACATAAATTAGGACGACCAATCATACACGCATCACAAACACCATTAGCGATTAACTCATCTGCTACCCAAGGTTCGTTGATACGCGAAACTGTTGCCACTGGAATAGATACATGTTTTTTAATTTCTTCACTTGCATGTTTATGTGGTGCCGGAGCTGTTCCACTTGCTGGCATTGAACTTCCTTTTTTAATGGTATTTCCTCCAGAAACATGAATAAAGTCAACGGTTGCTTTTTCTAATTGTTTAGAGACATAGATCATATCATTAAGTGTTAAACCACCATCACTGTATTCATCTCCTGAAATACGCACATCAATGATAAAATCTCTACCACATTGTTTTCTTACTTCTTCAATAACTTCTAAAGTTAAACGTAATCTTCCATGAATATCTCCACCATATTCATCTGTTCTTTTATTATATAAAGGCGTTAAAAATCCTCCTAATAAACCATGTGCATGAGCAGCTTGGATTTCTACACCATCTCCCCCTGCTTTTTTAAAACGTAAAGCAGCTTCACCAAATTGTTTAACAATCACTTTCAATTCTTCTTTTGTTACTTCTCGAGGGGCACTTTTAGCATAATAAGGTCCTACATTAGAAGGAGCTATCAATTGTGGTGTCCCAGGAATTGGAAAAGCCATATAAGCTGGATGAAAGAGTTGTGATAAGATTTTAGTATCATATTGATGTACTGCGTCTACAAGTTTTTTCCATCCAGGAATATAAGAATCATCATAGATTGACATATCTCCTGGTAAATATGTATATGTAGGTTCTACAGTTGTAACTTCAGTTACAATAAGCCCTACTCCACCTTTTGCTCTAGCTGCATAGTGCTTTACTAACGCATCTGTTACATAACCTTTATCTGCAAGATTAGTTGATAAAGGTGGCATAAAAATACGATTTTTTACTGTTGTATTTCCTATTTTAATAGGTGTAAATAAATGTTCATAAGTATTCATAATACGTCTCCTTTTTCCTCATGTTTATTTTATCACAAGCATTTCCCAAAAACGTTATCATTTCTAGCTATTTACATCTATTTTTTGTCATCAAAAATAAAAGCAAGGACAAAATATCGTCCTTACCAGCAAATACCATTAAGCTTCAAAATATTTTTTTATTTCTAAAACTTCATCTTCAAAAACTTTTAACAATTCAACTGCTTTTGAAAACGAAATACTTAAGCTATTCATCAAATTTGTTATTAATTCAATATTTTTCTTTCTTCTTTCCAATTTTTGTCCTTGTACTAATCCTTGTTCAAGCCCAATAGAATGTCCTTTTTCTATATTTTCTCTGGCTATCATTTCTCCTAAATTACACA
>NZ_JABWDK010000056.1:0-4510 GCF_013361255.1 Faecalibacillus sp. H12
TAGCCATAATAAAAAGTGAACCTCCTAAGTTGTCCAACTTTTTCAGTTCACTTCATCTCCCTCATTTTTTTATTCTGTTGGATGACGATCACCTAATAAATAATCATCTACATGTTCAAAGATATATTGAATAGATAATGGTTTTCTTCCTGTAAGTGAACTAAAATCACTAACAGGAACATCTAAATAGCCTTGTGTGACAGTTGTTCCAAAAGTAACCATTCCTTCTGATGTTGCTTTAATTGGACTTTTTGAAAAATCTCCATCCGTATTTCTAGGAACACCAATTGAATCAAAATAAGCATAAAGTTCATCATCTGTAAGTCTTGTATAAGTGATATGATTTCCTGTTGCTTTGTTTCCAATAGCTAAGAAATCTTCATAAGATAGTGGTTCTAAACCATTAATATTTAAAACAGCTCGATGTAATAAATGATTATTTAAAGCACAAGCTGCTGCATAAGCGCAATCCTTACGTGAAATAAACCACACACGCCCATCACCCATGTTTTTAGAAATTGTTGTTTCTTTAGCTTCTACTGCTCTTAAATAGTCACTTGTAAATGCTTCAACAAAAAGAGAATTTCTTAAAAAGATATAATCAAGCGATGTATTTTGAATAATTGCTTCTGTATAAGAATGATCTACATTTTCAATGCTTGGGTTAAATGGATGTGCTGCTGATAAAACAGATGTATAAATAATTTGTTTAACATTTGCTTTCACACATGCATCTACTGCATTTTTATGAGCTTGTCTTCTTTTTTCACCTACAAAAGGCATTGAAATCAATAAAACCTTATCCGCATTTTCAAAAACTTTAACAAGTCCTTCAGGATCATTAAAATTAGCTATAGCTGTTTGAATTCCTTGTTCCTTATATTCTTTTAAACTTTCTTCTTTAGGTGCTGTAAATACTAAATCTTCTTTGTTCATCAATTCTAAAGCGTATTTAGCCACTAATGAACCAAAATTTCCATCAACACCATTAATAACAATTTTACTCATCGTTCATACCTCCACATGTGAAAATTATATCATGAATATTTTTATAAAATAGACCTTAAAAATTAATAAAGACTATAAGTTTTTCTTATAGTCTAAAATAATCTTCTACATATTTCATAAATTGTTGTATCGCCTTTTTTTCATTATCTTGACGATATCCTACAGCATAATCAGCATGATGATGACTTTCTTTTAAAGGAATCACTGCTACTTGATCATTTTCACTAATGACCTCTGTGGCCGAAAGTCCTATTCCTTCCCCTAAAGAAATAGCCATCACATATTCATTTAAATCATCTACTTCTTTTTTTATATAAGGAATCATTCCATCTAAACGGAAAGCTTCCATATAATCATGATAGTACTCTTTTCCTTGTTTTTTCGATAAAACAATAAGAGGTTCATTTTTGATATCTTTAATTGTTACATATTCTTTATGACTTAAAGGATGTTCTAAAGAAGTAACGACACAAACATGTGAATGATAAATTGTACGATAAATAAGATCTGGATAATTTTTAAAGTTATTACTTAAGCCAAAAGCAATATCTATTTCTCGATTGTTTAATTTTTCAATACAGGTAAATAAATTAAAAGCTTTGATATCAATTGAAATAGCATCGTTTTCTTTGAATTGTTTAACAATAAATGGTACATGCTTTCTTTCAAAAGGACCTGTAATCCCAATCGTTAACACATCTTTTTGTAAATTTTCTTTAATATCATTATATTCATTTTTATAATCACTCAATAATTTCTTTGCAAGATCATAATACCTTTTTCCTTCTTCTGTTAATGTTGGATAATAAGTCCTACGATCAAAAAGAGAAAATCCCAAATCATTTTCCAATTTTGTGATTTGCTGAGAAATTGCTGATTGTGATAGATAAAATTTTTTGGCTGCTTTTGAAAAGCTTCCTTGTTCGACTACTGCTATAAAATAATAAATTACTTGTTTAAACATCTTTATCACCCTATCTATCATATCATTTTATTCACATTAATGTTCAAATTGTGCGCAAAAAAGTGAATAACTTAAGTTATTCACTTTATTCACAACAATATTCACAATACACAAATAAAAAACACATCTAAGATGTGTTTATCACAAACTGGCAGGGGTAGTAGGAGTCGAACCCACATCAACGGTTTTGGAGACCGGTATTCTACCATTGAACTATACCCCTAGTTTGGTTTGCCTAATTAATATATCATATAAAAAACAATTATGCAATAGTTAATTGCCTATAAATTAAAAAAAATGTCTCATAAGATAATTTTGAGGAGGTTAAATATGAATGAATTAGAATTAACTATATCCTCTATCAAAATACAAACATTTAAAGATATCTATAAAATGAATGTTGCTTTTGATAAAGGAACTATTTTTAAACAATTGGATAAACCATGGGTGATGCAACGTGGATGATACATTATTACAAATAAGTAAATTGGATTTTTGTATCCAAGATGTTACTTTGTTTTTAGATACCCACCCCGATGATCAAGAAGCTAAAAAATATTATAAAGAAGGGATGAAGCATCTTTTAAAGATGAAAGAAACTTATTTAAAAAATGGCGGTGCTCTTACAAATAGAGACGGAAAGAATATTGAAAACTATATTAATGAACCATTTCCTTGGATGAAAGGAGGATCAACATGTGGTTGTATGAAAAGCGCTTGCAATATCCCGTTAATGTAAGAAAACCTGATGCTAAAACTGCTAAAATCGTTATTTCACAGCTTGGTGGACCTAATGGTGAATTAGGAGCAGCACTTCGTTATCTAAATCAACGCTATACGATGCCTTATCCAAGAATTCAAGCCTTATTGACAGACATTGGAACAGAAGAACTTGCTCATGTCGAAATTATTAGTACCCTTTTCTATCAACTTACCAATGGTCTAACACCTCAAGAAATTAAAGAAGGTGGATTAGATGCCTATTTTACTGATCATACATTAGGTGTCTATCCAACAAATAGTACGGGTATTCCTTTTAGTGCCGATACTTTCCAATCTGTGGGAGATCCTATTTCTGATTTAACAGAAGACATGGCTGCTGAACAAAAAGCTAGAACCACTTATGATAACATTCTTGCTTTAAGTAAAAATGAAGACGTCAATAAAGTCATTCGTTTTTTAAGAGAAAGAGAAATCGTGCATTATCAACGTTTTGCTGAAGGACTTGAATATGTCAAGAGTCAATTAAATAAGAAGAACTACTACGCTTATAATCCCTCATTTACTTCATCAAAACGTGAACAAACATGTGAATAAGGTGAATAACTCAAGTTATTCACCTTTTATGCACTTATTCACACTTTCCCCACAAATATTCACTTAAATCTGTTGCTAAAAACATTTGTATTTCTTGAGCCATTTCCTTATTTATCTTAGAAATTCTCCCTTTATTTTCTACATAAACATCGATATATCTTTTTTTAGCCGGTATTTGTTTACAAAAAAACTCTTTATTTTTTCCTTTATAAACACAATTTAATTGTCGAAAATCATCCCATAACTGTTTAATTTCTTTATCTTTTATTAATAAATCAATAAAACTCTTTTCTTGAAGATAAAAATCATCTTCTTTAACTACACCTCTATCAACTGCTTTTTTAATAACATAAGATAAATATTGCATCGCATAACGATCTTCATCACAAATATAAACATGTGAACACTTCAACATCATTTTTGTAAAAAGAACAGCTTTGTCTTCATGTTTAAAAATAAGTTCATCTTTCTTGTCATTTACTTTGAGATCCTTATAAATCATTTGTATCATCTCTAAATCACAAAATCCATAACTATACATATTTCCTAATGTATATTCCAAACGATCTGCAGAAAGTTTAGGAGATTCATTATCAGCCAGCGGATATAAATGATAGTTACAAACATCTTCTATCGTTAAATGATATTTATGTAACAAAGAAACTAATAAGGTATCTTTTTCAATTACCTTTTTCGTATCTAATTCTGTTGATTCTTGTTTTAAATGATCTTGGTGATAGAAATCTATCGTATGTGCAAAGACAGGAGTTGCTATATCATGAAGCAAACCTGCAACTGTCTGTCTAAGATCATGTGAAAAATGATAAACAATTAATGCAACCCCTATACTATGTTGATAACGAGAATATGGTACAATGTTTGAAAAGAAATCAAAAGCAGTATATTCCACTCCACAATTCATCCCAATATCTTTAAGTCTTTGCATTGATGGAACATGTATAAGACTATTTATAAATTCTAAAGGCTCTTTTTCATAAATTTTCCATAAATTATTCAATTTTTTTCAACTCCTTAAAATTTTAAATTACATTCATTCTATCACACTTTTTTAAAGTATATTAAAATAGAGTAAAATTTATTTTAATATTTTTTTAAAATAAAACTTGATTAAAGTGAAAATATATGTATAATTATAAGGGCAGTAACGGGAAGTAGCACAGCTTGGTAGTGCACCTGGTTTGGGACCAGGGGGTCGCAGGT
>NZ_JABWDK010000057.1:0-3701 GCF_013361255.1 Faecalibacillus sp. H12
TCAACGATAACGTTTGAGGAATTATTGTAATTAGAAACAATTGCTTCTTATAGTAAAATAATTTTATTATATAGATATTTAAAATTCTTATTTTTAATATATTTTTATTTTACAAAAGAAAAGGCTGTATGAAATTAATTATTTAATTTCGTAACAGCCTCTTTTTTATATGGTTTTAAATTTTTTATGATATAAGATATAAGCTACAATACTTGCAATTGCTTCAGCAATAACAAATGATAACCAAATACCTTCAATCCCCATGATATTTAATAAAATGTATGCTAATGGTACTGTAATCAATAATTGTCTAAGTAAAGAAACTATTAAAGAATATTTTCCTAAACCTAGAGCTTCAAAAACACCTGACATTAAAACTCCAAAAGATGAAACAATAAAACTTAAAGATAAAATTCTAAGCCCTGTTTCTCCTATTTCTAACATACCACTACTTGCATTAAATAAAGAAAGTAAAACATTTGGAACTATAAAGAATAATAATGTTCCTGCTCCTAAAATAGCAGCAATGACCAAACCAGATACTTTTAAAATTTGATGCATTCTTTCTTTTAACTTAGCCCCATAATTATAACTCATCAAAGGTCTCATCCCTTGTACAATTCCTGATGTTGGCATATAAATAAATGTTTGTAACTTATAATAAACCCCGAAGAAAGCAACTGCACTTTGTGAAATAGATGAAAGTATACCATTTAATAAAGAAACAAGAACAGATGGTAAGCACATCATCACACTTGAAGGAATAGCTATACTATAAAGTTGAGAAATAACATGAAAATCTACTCTGAATTTCTTAAATGAAATATGAAGATGTGTATTGTATTTTTTAAATAAGACAAATGCTAAAGAAGCTGCTGAAAATTGACCAATTACTGTCGCAATAGCTGCTCCAGCAACACCAAAAGCAGGTAATCCAAAATAACCAAAAATCAAGATTGGATCTAAAATAATATTAATAACAGCTCCAAAGATTTGCATGATCATGGGCATCATCATGTTTCCAGTTGCTTGAAACATCTTTTCAATAGCTAGATGAATAAATTGACCAATAACTAATGAGACAACAATCATTCCATATTGCATTCCATAGTTAATTACATTTTGATTTGTTGTAAACATATTTAAAAATGGTCGAATAAAAAATAAACCAATAATTAAAAATAATAAAGAATGTGCAAGTGACATCACAATTCCTTGAGTTGCATAATAAGATGCCTTATTATCATCTTTAGCTCCTAAATGTCTTGCAATAAAGGCATTCATCGCAATCCCTATTCCACAAGAAATAGCTAATGATAAATTTTGTAAAGGGAAAATCAATGATACTGCTGTTAAAGCTTCTTCTCCAAGTTGAGAAACAAAGATACTATCTATAATATTATATAATGATTGAATCAACATTGAAATCATTGGCGGAATCGCCATTGACATTAATAAAGGAAATACAGGCTTGTATTCCATTGGGTTTCTATTTTCCATATAAGTCTCCTTTCCATAAAAAAAGCTATAGATGTCTATTTATGATCAGAAATAGAGAAATCTATAGCTTACCTAAGCAATATTCAATTTGCATGTCTATATTAATAAATATCTTTATCTTTGTCAATTGTTTTAAGCAGAAATTAATTCTTGATCCAAAGCTTCTAAAGCCATAATAGCATCCCAACAGAAACTTTCTTTACCAACATATTCATCAAAATGATTACGTTTAAATTGAATCATCACTTCTTCTTGAACACCACTGAATTTAATGATACAGTTTTGTGCTTTTAAACGATCAACGATATCAAAGAATTCATGAATCCCTGAATCATCAATAGAAGGAACACCTCTCATTGAAAAAACAATAGCTTCTAATGAATCATCTAATTCATCTAAAACATGTGTCATTTGTTCTTGTGTTCCAAAGAAAATAGGTCCACTTAAATACATAATTCTTGTTTTTTTATGATGATGTTTTAAATCTTTTCCTACACGATCTTTATCAATATCACGTACTTCTATATGTAAATGAGAATTATTTAAAACAAATAAGATAATTGAAACCATGACTCCAATAACAATCGCAACAGTTAAATCAAAAACAACAGTCGCACACATTGTAATTAAATATTGTGAAATATTTGTTTTAACTCTATTATGAAATAATGTTTTAATTTCTTGCCAATCGTTCATACGCCAAGCAGTAACCATTAAAACACCAGCAAGTGCAGATAAAGGTATACGTGACATAAGTGAACCAAGTAAAAACATCGAAATCAAAATAACAATTGAATGGAAGACACTGACTAATCTTGTTTTTCCACCTGCTTTAATAGCTACAGATGTTCTAGCAATCGCAGCTGTTGCAGGAACACCACCAAATAATGGAATCAACATATTTCCAATACCCTGTGCCATTAATTCACGATCAGCATTTAATTTTTCATTTTTCATTTTACCAGCACTTGCTCCACATAAAAGTGATTCAATCATCCCAAGTGCAGCAATACTTAAAGCAGGTAGCATCAATTGTGTAATTGTACTTAAATGTAATGAAGAAAAGGATAATCTTGCTTCTGGAAACAAAGTACTTGGAATAGTCCCTACTTCATGAACCGGTAAATTTAAACATAATTGACAAATTAAAGCAATAATAATCCCTGCTAATGATGAAGGACAATATTCTCCCCATTTTTTAGGCCAAATAATCATAATCACAACAACTAAAATCCCAAAGAAAACAGTTGGTAATGATACTGGAAAACCTAATTTTAAATATGAAAACAGTTTTTCTAAAGCACTTGAACCAACAGATGTTGTCCCAAAGAAATTATCAATTTGTCCTAATGCAATAATGATTGCAATTCCACTTGTAAAACCAGTAATAACACTAGTTGGAATAAAAGAAACAATTTTTCCAAACTTAAATAATGAAGCAATAATCAACATACATCCAGATAAAAAGCTTGCGATGAAGACACCTTGTAAACCATATGTTGTTGAAAGTCCAATTAAAATAGCTGACATAGCACCTGTTGGTCCAGAGATTTGGTAACTTGCTCCCGATAAAACACCAATCACTAAACCAGCAATAATCGCAGTAATTAACCCAGCACCTGCATCAGCTCCACTACTTACACCAAACGCTAAGGCAAGTGGTAAAGCAACAGCAGCTACTGTTAAACCTGCTAAGATATCTTGTAAAAGAGTTTGCATGTTATAACCTTTAAACTCATTTTTCAAGTCTCTTATATAATCTTTAAACATAAAATCCCCCTTTTTTACCCCGTGTCATTATACACATTAAACTGTCTTTTGTTAAGTTTATGTAGAAATAATCCTATTAAAATTATAATAATAAATAGGTTATAGCGATTTAATTCGTTATAACCTATTTTCATTAATGAATGATTTTTAAAACATCTTCTTCACTATTGATGTTAAAAATATTTAATGTAAGTTCATTCAATTTTTCTAGCGATGTTGTTGTAAGTTTTTCTTCTAAAGGATTTGATAAAGTTCCTAGTTTTACTTTAAGTTGTTCTTTTAAAGTGTTTCGTTTTTCTTCTTGTCTACCTTTTTCAATTCCTTGATTTTCAAATTTTTAAAATAATTGATCCATTGCCTTACACATGTTGATTTCATTTCCTTCTGGTAAGTCTTCTTCTTTAATGTCCGTATGTGTCAAGATGGATGCC
>NZ_JABWDK010000058.1:0-1770 GCF_013361255.1 Faecalibacillus sp. H12
TCTACGTCGTCCGGTTAGAAATCCAATACAACAGGGGTAGTATCCCAACAGCGGCTCCTTGAATACTGGCGTATCCATCTCTTTGCCTCCTACCTATCCTGTACATGCTGCATCAAATCCCAATATCAACCTGCAGTGAAGCTCCATGGGGTCTTTCCGTCTAGTCGCGGGTAACCTGCATCTTCACAGGTACTAAGACTTCACCGAGTCTACAGCTGAGACAGCGCCCAAATCGTTACGCCTTTCGTGCGGGTCAGAACTTACCTGACAAGGAATTTCGCTACCTTAGGACCGTTATAGTTACGGCCGCCGTTTACTGGGGCTTCAGTTCAGGGCTTCACTTGCGTTAACCCCTCCCCTTAACCTTCCAGCACCGGGCAGGCGTCACCCCCTATACTTCGCCTTGCGGCTTAGCAGAGAGCTGTGTTTTTGGTAAACAGTCGCTTGGGCCGTTTCACTGCGGCTCATATCTCTATGAGCACTCCTTCTCCCTAAGTTACGGAGTCATTTTGCAGAGTTCCTTAGCTATAGTTCTCTCGCTCACCTTAGGATTCTCTCCTCACCCATGTGTGTCCATTTTCGGTACGGGCCATATATACTTTACGTTAGAAACTTTTCTTGGAAGTTCCTCCACTGCCTTCCGTACTCGCCGTAGCTTTCCGTACGCTTCACGCCTTCTCGTTTCGGATGGTGGATTTGCCTGCCATCCCGATATCTCGCTTGCACCAGCTCTTCCAGCCGCTGGCTGCAGCTTCCTCTCTCCGTCATTCCTTCACATATATACGGGTACAGGAATCTCTACCTGTTGTCCATCGACTACGCCTTTCGGCCTCGCCTTAGGTCCCGACTTACCCAGAGCGGACGAACCTTCCTCTGGAAACCTTGGGTTTTCGGTGCGTGGGATTCTCACCCACGTTCCGCTACTCACACCGGCATTCTCTCTTCCATGATCTCCACACGTCCTTTCGGTCGTACTTCTCCGTTCATGGAACGCTCCCCTACCATCCCTTGGGATCCATAGCTTCGGTAGTATGCTTAGCCCCGGTAAATTATCGGCGCAGAGTCATTCGACTAGTGAGCTGTTACGCACTCTTTAAAGGATGGCTGCTTCTGAGCCAACCTCCTAGTTGTCTGTACATCTCCACATCCTTTTCCACTTAGCATACATTTTGGGACCTTAGCTGATGGTCTGGGCTGTTTCCCTCTTGACAACGGACCTTATCACCCGCTGTCTGACTGCCGAGCATGTTGGCGTGACATTCGCAGTTTGATTATGCTCAGTACCCCGAGATGGGGCCATCACATATTCAGTGCTCTACCTTCACGCAACTTACCTCGACGCTAGCCCTAAAGCTATTTCGGGGAGAACCAGCTATCTCCGGGTTCGATTGGAATTTCACCCCTAGCCACAACTCATCCGCCAACGTTTCAACGGGGGTCGGTTCGGTCCTCCATCGGGTTTTACCCCAACTTCAACCTGGTCATGGCTAGATCACCCGGTTTCGGGTCTACTGCATGCAACTCTCGCCCTCTTAAGACTCGCTTTCGCTTCGGCTCCGCATATCCTGCTTAACCTCGCTCCATACAGTAACTCGCCGGTTCATTCTACAAAAGGCACGCCATCACCCTTTAACGGGCTCTGACTTCTTGTAGGCATATGGTTTCAGGTTCTCTTTCACTCCCCTCCCGGGGTTCTTTTCACCTTTCCCTCACGGTACTGGTTCACTATCGGTCACTCTCTCGTATTTAGCCTTGCCGGATGGTCCCGGC
>NZ_JABWDK010000058.1:1870-3645 GCF_013361255.1 Faecalibacillus sp. H12
AGATCGGTTTGGGCTCTTTCCCTTTCGCTCGCCGCTACTCAGAAAATCATTCTTATTTTCTCTTCCTGCAGGTACTTAGATGTTTCAGTTCCCTGCGTCTCGCCTCATCATGTCTATGTATTCGACATGTGATACACGGATATGACTCCGTGTGGGTTCCCCCATTCGGATATCGACGGCTCTTCACGTGCTTACCGCTCACCGTCGCATTTCGCTGTTTGCTGCGTCCTTCTTCGCCGGAGTGTGCCTAGGCATTCCCCATACGCCCTTTCTTGCTTTACCTTCTAGGTTTGCTTGCTTGAACTTTTTTTCGTTTACACTTGCTGTAAAATCTTAGTTACTTTCGACTTTTCGTACTAGACCTTTTATTTAATGTCTAATCTCTTCTTTATCGTTTTCGCAATTTTTTTTACTACTATCCAGTTTTCAATGTCCTCTTGAATGTCCAGGACATTCAAAACCAAACAAGAAAGCACAACTTTCTCTCCCTAGAAAGGAGGTGATCCATCCCCACGTTCCCGTAGGGATACCTTGTTACGACTTCACCCCAATCATCAGTCCCACCTTAGACAGCTCCTTCCTTGCGGTTAGGCCACCGGCTTCGGGTGTTACCGACTCTCATGGTGTGACGGGCGGTGTGTACAAGGCCCGAGAACGTATTCACCGCGACATGCTGATTCGCGATTACTAGCGATTCCATCTTCGTGCAGTCGAGTTGCAGACTGCAGTCCGAACTGAGAACAGTTTTATGGGTTTCGCTCCACCTCGCGGCTTCGCTTCCCTCTGCTCTGTCCATTGTAGCACGTGTGTAGCCCAGGTCATAAGGGGCATGATGATTTGACGTCATCCCCGCCTTCCTCCGGCTTGTCACCGGCAGTCTCGCCAGAGTCCCCAACTTAATGCTGGCAACTGGCAACAGGGGTTGCGCTCGTTGCGGGACTTAACCCAACATCTCACGACACGAGCTGACGACAACCATGCACCACCTGTCTTCTCTATAGCTATCTCTCCATCTCTGGAGCCTTTAGATCGATGTCAAGACCTGGTAAGGTTCTTCGCGTTGCTTCGAATTAAACCACATGCTCCACCGCTTGTGCGGGCCCCCGTCAATTCCTTTGAGTTTCATTCTTGCGAACGTACTACTCAGGCGGAGTACTTATTGCGTTAACTGCAGCACTGAGCTTTGACACCCAACACTTAGTACTCATCGTTTACGGCGTGGACTACTAGGGTATCTAATCCTATTTGCTCCCCACGCTTTCGGGACTGAGCGTCAGTTATGCGCCAGATCGTCGCCTTCGCCACTGGTGTTCCTCCATATATCTACGCATTTCACCGCTACACATGGAATTCCACGATCCTCTCACACACTCTAGCTCTACGGTTTCCATGGCTTACCGAAGTTAAGCTTCGATCTTTCACCACAGACCCTTAGTGCCGCCTGCTCCCTCTTTACGCCCAATAATTCCGGATAACGCTCGCCACCTACGTATTACCGCGGCTGCTGGCACGTAGTTAGCCGTGGCTTTCTTATAGAGTACCGTCACTTGGATATCATTCCCTATATCCACCGTTCTTCCTCTATGACAGAAGTTTACATAACGAATTACTTCTTCCTTCACGCGGCGTTGCTCGGTCAGGGTTTCCCCCATTGCCGAAAATTCCCTACTGCTGCCTCCCGTAGGAGTCTGGGCCGTGTCTCAGTCCCAGTGTGGCCGGTCACCCTCTCAGGTCGGCTACGCATCGTCGCCTTGGTAGGCCGTTACCCTACCAAC
>NZ_JABWDK010000059.1:0-3286 GCF_013361255.1 Faecalibacillus sp. H12
ACCAAATGATGTTTAATTCTTCCATTTAACTTGTACAGTTTTTATACTAACATCAGCCGCACCTTCAGTTCACATTTTGTTTCGGCCTGATATTTCGTCTACAGGATTTCTAGCTTCCATGACGCATTTCAAGTTTATAGCTAACTATCTTGAACAATCATTTGTAAATAGAAAATTTCATGTTCCTGTAAACATGACATATAAGCGACTGCCTGTCGCACAAAAAATTGAGGATTCATTCCTCAATTTTAGTTTATGAAAATAAAAAGATAACAATCCCTAGAACAACAAGAACAATTCCTGTTGCTCTATTTAAGGTTTTAGGAGTTGCTTTATTCGCAAATAAAGCAGCAATTCTTGCCCAAATAAGAGTAAAGAGAATACATAAAATCCATACTGTTAAATTAGGAAACCCGCCAATCATAAAATGTGAAATAGCTCCAGTAAGGGCTGTAAAGGTCATAATAAAAACACTCGTACCTACTGCCGTTTTAAGTTCATATCCCATGACTGTTGTTAAGATAAGAAGCATCATCATGCCTCCACCTGCTCCAACAAAACCACAAATAAAACCTATACAAGTTCCACAAATTATAGATTGGATTGCTCTTTTTTTAGAAGAAACATTATTCATCGCTTCTTTCGTTGTCATTACTGGTCTAACAATAAATTTAACCCCTAAAATAAAAGTCATAAAAACTGAAAAACTTCCCATTGTTGAAGATGGTAAAAGACTTGCCGCATAACTACCTACTACCGTAAAAATAAGTACACTTACCATCATCAATAAACCATTTCTAATATCTAAATTTTTATTTTTTCCATAAGTATAAGCTGAAACCGCACTGGCAAGGACATCTGATGACAAAGCAATACCTACTGCCATATAAGGGTCCATTTTCAAAAAAGCAATGAGCATTGGGCTAATAACAGCAGCCGCTGACATTCCTGCAAAACCTGTTCCTAGACCTGCTCCCATTCCAGCAAAAAAGGTTACAAGAATAATAAATAAAATATTTGTTTCCAATTTATTTTTCCTCCAATAAACAATCTATATTTTTTTCCATAAGTTCTAATGTTTCTTTAAATATCTTTTGATGCTTTTCATCAATATCTGAAAAAAGTGAAGAAAAGAAATGGTTTTGAAACGCTTTTCCTTTTTTTACAACATCATTCGCTTTTTTGTTCAAAACTAATTCAACTTTTCTTCGATCTCCTGGAACATCTATCCTAGATAAATATCCTTGATCAACTAACTGATCCACATGAATTGAAACAAGGTTTGCTTTGATTTTTCTTATTTCCACAATATCTTTAGCATGTTTATATTGGGGGTTATTTCCCAAAAACATCAAAATATCAAACCCTGTTTGCTTTAGATGAAATTCATTACATAGATTTTTACATTGTTGATGATAAGCAAGTTCTAATTTTCTAGCAAAATCAATATTCATATTATCACTTCCTTCATTTTTAGATAATTCATTTTTGAACTATTTTAATAGATAACTTTATAAATGTCAAATATTTATATAAAAAGCAACTCATTCGAGTTGCCATCATTTATTTTATTCAATTCTCTTTTTTTTAATATAAGTTAAAACAACTAAACTTCCTATCAATAATAAAACAACACCTATAATATTTTCATCATCACCTGTTTTTACTTTTTTAACTTCTTCTTTATTTTCAGCTTTTACCGTTGTCTTTGTTTCTTCATTTATAGTTGGTTTTACTGTTTCTTGATTATTTGATGTTGAATCTTTCCAATTATTATCATCTTTTGTTTGTTCTTTGATGAGTAAAGTTGTTGTAGATATGCCATCTTCAAATGATACTTTTACATGATGTGTTCCTACAGCAAGTATATTTAAATACATATCACCAAAAGTAATGATCGTAGAACCTTTTGTTACTTTATAATGTACTTTATCAACTTCTTGATCATCTACTTTTACATTTTCTGTATATTCATGATCTATTCTTATTGAAATATCTTTTCCACTTTCTTTAACAAAAGTTTCGCCTTCAGTAACTTTATAATCTTTATTTTTCTTTGCAAGTCCTTCAATCGCTTTATTAATAGTATCTGCATAGCTATCTACTATTGCTTGTTCTTGTTTACTTTTGTTCCAATCAATTTGATAAAGCGCTTTTTCTACTTTATTATAATTTTCATATAATTCTTTATCTATAGAATTTACCCTAGAAATAGCTTCATTAACTCGACTATAATCAGCAGCAGGAATACTTATTGTATAAACAAATGTACTTACTTGACTCTTTTGCATTCCTTCTTTAGTAGCTATAGCTTTAATTGTAATAGATGTATTTTTGCCTTACTCCTATAAGATTTATTGGCTCTGTGTATTTTATACCGGTTGTTTTACTTGGCATGCTTCCATCCTTCGTATAATAGATCGTTGCCCCTATTGTTTTAGAAGTAAGTTGAATTGTTTTATTTTCTTCATATTGACCTTCTTTTAAATTAGAAATTGGTTCTTTTACCATCATTAATAATAAACACAGTTTACTTTCTTTTTGGATATTATAATCAGCTAATGTTCTTCCGTCTTCTAGAAGTTGATCATTAAAATAGAGATATTGTTGATCAGGGGGAAAACCTTTTTTATCTTGAATTTTTTGTTTAACATTATCAATACTATCCCCTGATTCAACCTCAAGTGTTAAATAGGAAATATATTGTTCTAAAGGTGGTATTTCTTCTTGAGGGGGAATATGTATAAAAATACTAATAGCATAATAAGCAAATACACAAGAAGCTTTTTCTTCTATAGGGGTATTTTCTTTCATTATTTTTTCGAAACATCGATAAACGTCTTCTCTGGCATATTGTGCAGCAAAGGCATCTCCTAAAGTTAAATTAGAAAATGTATAGAGCATGTCTGCCGATAAGCGTAATATAACATCTTCATGATTTAAGTATTTTTCTACGATTTCTACACATTCTTTGGCTTTTGCAGAAAAGAAATAATACTCAGCCCAAGCAATTTGTGCAAGTTCTTGATCTTCTATTTCTTCAATTGTTTCTTTTGCTTTTCCTGGCAAAAAGAAACTTCCCACTAAGGGAAGGACGACTCTTTTTGACGATAACATTTTCGTCACCTCTTAAAATTTATTTTCTTTAATATATCCTATAAACAAAAAAAAGATGAAATCTTTTGAAGATTTCACCCTTACATCTTTTATTCAATCATAATTGTACTTGTGTTTTCAATTTGTTTCATATCAGATTTAGGAACTGATAAACGAAGTACTCCACCTT
>NZ_JABWDK010000005.1:0-17068 GCF_013361255.1 Faecalibacillus sp. H12
CCCCCTTAATAATTTAGAGCGAATTTCGCTAAAGCACTCGATTATTTAGAGCGCCAAATGAGCGAATCAATCTTAATATTCAATTTCTTTTAAATATCTGCTTAATGCATCTTGCCATGTAGGTAATGGTTTAAATCCATTTTCTACAAGTTTTGACTTATCCAATCTACTATTAAACGGTCTAGCAGCTTTAGATAAACCATATTCTTCCGTCGTTACTGGTAAAACTTCTGTAGTATATCCTGCTTGTTTAAAGATTTCTACTGTAAAATCATACCATGAAATATATCCACCTTCATTAGTAGCATGATAATAACCATATTTATCACTTTCAGCCATATCTACTAATAATCGAGCAAGATCATAAGTATATGTTGGTGTTCCAATTTGATCATTAACAACTTTAACTTGTGGATATTTCTTTCCAACATTTAACATCGTTTTAATAAAGTTTTTACCATTAACACCAAATACCCAAGCAATACGAATAATAAAATATTTATCTAAATTAGAAGAAACTGCAAGTTCACCTTCTAATTTAGTTTGTCCATAAACATTTAATGGTTTGTAATCTTTACAATCGGGATCCCAAGGTGTTTCACCTTGTCCGTTAAATACATAATCTGTAGAAATATAAATCATTTTACAATCTAACTTTTTACATACTAAAGCAATATTTTCTGTTCCTTTAGCGTTAACTGCTCTTACTTTTTCTACTTTATCATCATCTTCTGCTAAATCAACAGCAGTCCATGCTGCACAATGAACAACAACATCAGGATTGATTTTTGTAATTTCTGATTCTACAGCTTCTTTATTTGTAATATCTAATTGAACATATTTTTGAAAATGTTCATTACTTTCAGTAATATCACTTCCAATTGCTTCATGTCCTCTTTGATTTAATTCATTCATAACGTCATAGCCTAATTGACCATTAACACCTGTTACTAATACTTTCATTGATTTACCTCCAATCAGCATACTTATTATAGCATACTTTCTAATTTTCTTGAATTAACACATAAAAACGTTGCAATTACGATCAAAAAATATGAATTCACAAACGTTCTTGTTCCAGAAACAAAAACAGATGGTGAAAATCCAAGTACAACTCTTGAACAAAATGCTGCACAAATAATTATGAAACTTAGAAACATTGTCTTATTTCCTAGATTAGTTTTTATTACATAAAAACTAATCAATAAAATACATATAAAATAAAGAATAATTAAACAAACATTCATATTCAACGAAATGTGTTCAATAACTTTTGTATAATCATTAAACACATTAAAGATTTGATAAAACCCTCTATGATTACAGTATCTATCACTTACACTAACTACAAAGGTAACAAAGGTCATAAGACCTACTAGTACATATTGTCCTTTATTTTTTGTATTTTTATAAATGATATAAATCAACATAATGTTCCAAGCAAAAATAATATATGCAGGTTGTAAAGAACCAATTGCTATTGTTGAAAGAACTCCTAACAATAACTTATCCATCAACTTAAAGCCATAAAAAGCTGGATAATAAGCATTCATTTCTACAACTTTTCTTAGCTCATTTCCAGGACATAATGCATGATATCCTAACATTATAAACGATAACACTAAAATAATATAGGCTAAAATAGGTACTTTTTTATGTTTTACTAAACTATATATCATAAATAAAGCATAAAATCCTACAAACAATGCACACATTTGTTCTTGATTGATAGCGTATAAACTAGCAACCACATAACTTATTTGTTGAGCTATTGATATCTTTTCATTGGAAATGATTTGTATAATATATGAAAGTCCATATAATCCTAACGCAAGTGGCCATACATAGTTAAGTGTCGTCGCATACCATCCAGCCACGCCAAATGTTCCAAAAGGAAATAACATGATTACAAGCATTAGAAAAAAAGTAATGATCCAATCATTTTCTTTTGTTGGACAAATTATTCTTCTTAAAGAATGTAAAACAAGTACAAACATTCCACTATCTAAAATGATCCAAGCCCATTTATTAATATTTAATAAAACAAGCATCACCAATTCAATGATATTTCTACTTGTCCAAGTTTGTATCCTCATTTGAGTATAGTTAATTAATCCCATTTTTGATTGTTCAAGAAACCATACATCATCTGCCACTCCTAATTTTACAGATGCATGCCTAATAACCATAAAAACAAATAAGATTAGATAAATGACCCATATATGATTTTTGATACATTCTGTTACTTTTTTCATGGTGTCCTCCTATTTTAGACAATATAAATAATAAGTAAAATCCATACCTTCATAAAGTTGTTTGAATTTTTTTATTTCTTTATAGTTATCATTTAAATAAGGAATATTCTTTCGATATCCTATTGTATCTTTATATTCTCTTATCACAACAAATTCAATTTCCTTATTTTTAATAGCCTCTCTTTGACCATCAATAATTTGAGGGTAACGATCATATCCAACATTTTGTCGCATAAAATATTTAACATTAGGAACAATATTACATGTTGTATAAAATCCCCCATCTAAATTATCATAATTCAATAATGTTTTATTTTTTGATTTATCAATAATATCTTTAAAAACATATTGTGCATATGCACTTTGAGGGATATTCATATATCCTCTATTAGGACTTTTTAATGGATAATGAACAGAAAATATCATTCCTCCACATAGTATACATATCGCTAAAGTTTGACTACTTAAATAATTTTGAACAATTGAAAAAACAAAAATAAATCCAAAAATAATATATGCTTCAAAACATAAAAAATAATAAATAAATGGTAATCCACCTACATAAACACCAATCATTAGAAAGATAAATGATAATAAAATAAATATATTGATCCAAATATTTTTTAAAATCTTTGTTGTTAAACAATTTACAAAACCAAGACATAATAATATATAAATTGTTCTATTGTATTTCATTTGTTGGAAAATTGCTGAAAACATATTTAATATTCTTGTTTTTAAATCAATAGTTGTACTATAAGCAGTTAGATTAAAAGTAATATATACATCATAATAATCTCTTAATGCACCATTGATAACAAAATAAAGAATTGATATAAAGATAGGAATAAACATTCCCACTAAAAAATAAACACAACTTATAAAAGCTTTTTTTATTTCCTTTAAAGAAATTAATTTAAAGAAATATAAAGTCATCCAAATAAACCACAAACCTAATAAATTAAATTTGATCAATGAAACACATCCAGCTATTGCCCCATTAATTAATAAATATTTCTTTCCAAAATCATTTTCATTAATAATTTTAATAAAGAAATAAACACTACTTGCAACAAAAGGTAAACAAAATTCTTCTGCACTACCTCCTTGTACAAAAGAAATCGATCCTGAAATAATAGCTAATGTCAAAACAGATGTTAATAAGGCATAAAATTGATTTAAATAAGTTCTAGCAATTTTAAAAAGAAAATAGCCAAAAATTGTATATGAAATAACTTCTAATAAATAAACACCTAAAAATGTATCATGACTTATTAAATAACCTATTCCATATATCAAATAAAGCAAAGGTCCCTTTTGTTCAAATAAATCTTTATAAGGAACCTTTCCATTAAACATACCTTTTCCCATTGTAAAAAAAGCATTACCATCAACCCAATCATTATAAGGATATAATGGTGAATTTTTTGAACAAATCAAAAGAGTTAGGATAGAAACAATCAATAAGATAGCTAAAATAACTTTTTTATTATCTAAATAATTACTTAGTTTTTTCATCTTCGATATTTGTATCCTTTACAATATAAACAGGTCTTTTCTTAGTTTCTAAATAAGTTTTTGATAAATATTGTCCTAAAATACCTGTACAGAATATTTGTATACCACCAATTAAAGTAATAATGCATACAAGAGATGGCCATCCACTTGTAGGATCATTAAAAATAAGTGTTTTAATAATAATAAATATTATAAATATAAAAGCAATAAATAACATCAACATCCCTATAAGCGATGCAATCGCTAATGGTGCTGTTGAAAAAGCAACGATTCCTTCAATACTATATAATAATAATTTCCAGAAAGACCATTTTGTTTCTCCTGCAACTCTTTCTACATTTTCGAATTCAATCCACTTTGTTTTAAATCCTACCCAACCAAATAGTCCTTTACTAAAACGATTATATTCTTTTAATTCTAATAAAGCATTTACAAATTGTCTTGTCATTAAACGATAATCACGTGCACCATCCATTAATTCAGTATCAGATATTTTATTCATGATTTTATAAAACATTCTTGCAAAAAATGATCTTATTGGTGGTTCTCCTTTACGAGTCACTCTTCTTGTAGCAGCACTATCATAACCTTCTTCTCGAATTGCTTTGAACATTTCTGGTAATAAGCGAGGAGGATCTTGTAAATCAGCATCCATTAAACATACATAATCACCTGTACTATTTTCAAATCCAGCATACATAGCCGCTTCTTTTCCAAAATTTCTTGAAAAAGAAATATATTTAACTCTTGAATCTTTTTTAGCAAGCTCCATCATAATTTCTAATGTTTTATCTTTTGAACCATCGTTTATGAATAATAATTCAAAATCTACATCATTCATTTCATCCATGACTCTACTCATTTCCTTATAATAATAATGAAGCGCTGCTTCTTCATTATAACAAGGTACAATTACTGTTATTTTTTCCATCTTATTTATTTCCTTTAAAAACAACTAACTTACTTAATACATAATTCAATACAACCACAATGACATTAACAATCACTTTAGCGATAACATCATTAACAACATTAAAATACACAAATAGCCACATAAGTACCATATCTAAGATTCCTGTAGCTAATCGAGAACTAAAAAAAGAAACAGCTTCTTTTAATATATTTTGACTACTACTTTCAAAAACATATTTTCTATTTGTGATATAAGCAAATAAAACCGATAAAAACCATGCTAGTGCATTAGAAATCAAATAATTTATGTGTAAAAGCTCTGCACTTAAAAAATAAACAACAATATTAACGACCGTTGTAAGAACACCAAACACAAGATACATAATGATTTCTTTATATTTCATTAATAATTCTTTCATTTCCTTCTCCTAAAAAAATGCTAGTTTTGTCATAGACATACTAGCATTTTTTTTACTAATATTCAATTTTATAATTCTTAATTATTCTTTATCTAAGACAAATGCCTTCTTCAAACTTAAATTAGGATTATAAAAACGATCACTATATAACATATAACCCCATTTATCTTTGATGTAATCGTGTTCTTGAACAAATCGACGATATTTAGCACTTTTTGTATCAACTGTATCATCTCCTCTAGATTTAGATTCATAATGATATAGTTCTACTTGATTTAAACAAATATTGTAATAACCTTGTTTTAATAATTTTAAGTTAAAATCAACATCATTGAAGGCTACTTGTAGATCTTCTTCTAAACCATTGACTTCTAAATATTTTTCTTTAGAAACCATTAAACAAGCTGCAGTAACAGCGCTGTAGTTAAATGGAACGGATAATCTTCCATAGAAACCAACATCTTCTCTTGGATTATCAATAAAACAATGTTGTGCAATTCCACCAATTCCTAAAATAATACCGGCATGTTGAACCGTATTATCAGGATATAACAATTTAGCACCTACTGCCCCAATATGAGGTTGCATTGCATAGCCAACCATTACTTGTAACCAATGTGGTGTAATAATTTCAGTATCATTATTTAATAAAACAATATATTCACCTTTAGCCGCTTCTACAGCTTGATTATTAATTTTAGAATAGTTAAATTCATAATTAGCATCAATAACTCTAAAGTTAGAATATTTATTTTGATATTTTTTAAATAAATCAAAAGTTTCTTTCTTTTCGCTATTGTTATTCATTAAAATAACTTCATAATTTTTATATGTTGTTTTTTCAAATAATGATTTTAAACATTGTTCTGTAATATATGCATAATCTTTTGTTGGAATAATGATTGAAACCATTGGTTCTATTTCATATTCATATCTTACTAAATAATAAGGAACTCTTGGATGAACAGTTACTTTAGCTTTAATACCACGACGTTTTAAAGCATCTTCTACTGCCATTCTTCCTTTTTCAACAGCATATCCTTTACTATCAATTGTGGCAGCCGTTGACCCTTCAATCATACGCCAATGATATAAAATCTTTGGAATATGATAAACACGTTCAGGAGTTGTTTTTTCTAAAAATCTTAAGAAAATATCATAATCTTGCGCCCCTTCATAACCTACTCTAAAACCACCGATTTCATCAACAATTGCTTTTCTCATGATTTCAAAGTGACAAATATAGTTACTTCCAAGTAATGAATCAGGTGCATAATCTGATTTAAAATGAGGATCTCTTCTTAATCCTTTCATATCCATCTTATCTTCATCCGTGTAGATAAAATCTAATTCTTTATTTTTATTTAAAACAGCGACACATTCAGCTAATGCATTTCTAGCAAGTAAATCATCATTATCCATTAAACCAATAAATTCACCGCTAGCAATATTTAAAGCATCGTTTGTTGCTTTAGAAATATGTCCATTTTCTTTACGATGATGTACTTTGATTCTAGAATCTTTCTTTTCATATTCATTTAAAGTATCAATTGTTTCTTGTAAAGTTGAACAATCATTAGATAAACATATTTCAAAGTTTTGATATGTTTGATTTAAAATAGAGTTTAAACATTCTGCTAAGTATTTTCTTTCCACATTATAAACTGGTATACAAATTGAAATAAGTGGATTGTAAGAAAATTGAGGATGTTCTTCAAATGGTTTTTCATTTTTTTCTAACCATAAAAGATATTCTTTTTGATTTAAGAAATTATAAACATCTAAAAATTTATTTTTTGTTTTCTTATTTTCTTTAATACGTCTTTTACTTTGTTTTAATCTATTTGGTGTTAAAACAAAATGATATTCCTTAGCTATATATTTAACTTCTTTACCAATAGCATAAGTATTTACTTTTACCTTATTATTTGTTTCTTTTGTTTTTCTAACTATTTTTTGTAAAAGTGTTCTCATCTTTGACTTAATTCTTTTCATTAAAGTATTCTTTCTTACACAAACAAGTTCCTTTTGATTATCATGTATTAAATAAACTTTAACTTTAGAATCATCTTTACTCAATGATAATGTTAATTCATAATTGTCACTTGCTAGATCTGGTAAAAAACGTGCTTCTCTTTTTTTACCATCAACAGTTACTTCAAAAGAATAATCTTTTAAAGAACAATTTCCATACATAATAAATGTAGGATTAACAAGACCATGAACCTGTGCATCTCTCACGTTTATATAATCTAATGTTTTCATGTCTATCACCCCTTATATTTCTTCAGCAAATCCTTTTTCTAATTTTCTAAAGATAAACATTCCTAATACAAAACAAATAATAGCCATTACAACCATATAAAGCACACTAGACATTGCTGGTAACGTATGATACATAAAGAAATCACGGTAGGCACTTACGATATGTGTAAAAGGATTTAAATAAAGTACCCAACGAATAGCTTCTGGAAATAATTCTGCCGGATATAAAATAGGTGTTCCATAAAATAACATATTAATAACAAATTGAATAATATATTCTGTATCTTGAATATAAACATTGATTGCACTTAAACCAAGAACCATTCCTGCTGTAATTACAAATTGAATCAACGCAATAAATGGTACTAATAAAATATGCCAACTTAATCCAAGCCCTCCAAAAACACAGAAAAGAATAATAATCAAACAAGCGATAAAAAAGTTAACAAGTCCACTTAATGTGGCTGATATTGGTAAAATTTCTCTAGGAAAATATACTTTTTTAATAACACCTGCATTATTTTTAATACTTCCCATTCCAAGTCCCATAACTGTCGTAAAGAAGTTCCATGGAATAACCCCACAAATTAAATATTGAAGATAATTATCTGTTTTGATTCTCATGATATAAGGAAATACAATGGCATAAACGGCAACCATTAATAATGGATTTAAGAATGACCATAATACTCCTAAAAATGAACCTTTATACTTACCTCTAATATCTTTTTTTACATTTGTTTTTAATAATTCACGATAGTCATATAAGTTTTTAAATAATTTCATTTTCTTTTTCTCCTATATGATATTAATCTTTAAATCTTTTTCAGATATAACTTTATCTTTTTCATCTAATAATTGAACAAGAATAGAATGTTCTCCTAATTCCATTTGACTTACATCTACAAAATAATCAAATCCACATTCATCATCATTTGTTCCATAACCACCATACTTTTCTTGATAAGCCATTAAAACATCACTTCTATTTATTTTTCTCATTTCAGTAACCTCTTGATCATCAAAAGTTACTTTTAAACGATCATTTAAACAATCACTCAATGACCATCCAGAAATTGTAAATTGAGCTGTATCTTTTTTAACTTCAGCAAATGATTGAGGAATATCAACAACAACAATACCATGGTAAGTATCTAATGGTTTTTGATATTTTTTCTTAGCTTCTTCTTTATGATCTAATTTAACTTGTTTTAAATATTCATCAATAACATAAGTTGGATCACCATCTAATTTAAATTCACCTTTATAGATCCAAACAGCACGTGTACATAAATCTTTAACTGTATCTAAACTATGTGAAACAATAACAATTGTTTTATCACTATCTCTTAATTCTTTTAATTTATCAAAACATTTATCTTGGAAATGTTGATCTCCAACCGCTAAAATTTCATCAATTAATAAAATTTCTGCATCTACATTAATAGCAATTGAAAAAGCAAGTCTCATATACATCCCAGAAGAATAAGTTCTAACTGGGTTATCAATAAATTCTCCAAGTTCAGAGAATTCAATAATATCATCTACTCTTTTTTCAATTTCTGCTTTTGTTAAACCAAAAACTGCTGCATTAAAATAAATATTTTCTCTTCCTGTAAAATCTTGATGGAAACCTGCACCCAATTCAAGTAACGAAGTCAACTTACCATGTGTTTCAATTGTCCCTTCATTAGGATAAATAATCTTAGTCATCAACTTCAATAAAGTTGATTTACCACTCCCATTTGTTCCAATCAAACAAACAGTTTCACCTTTTTTAATATCTAAATTTATATTCTTCAATACCGTATGAACTTCTCTATTGCTTTTTCCAAAAGATAACAATCTTTCTTTTAAAGTATGCGCCTTATCATATTCAACTTTAAAATACTTTGTCATATTTCTTACTTCAATAGCATTTTCTTTATTCATAAGACCTCCGCTAAATCTTCTATTTTTTCTCTTATATTCTTAATAATTTCGTTATTAAACCTTATAAATATATACCACATACATACCTATTTGTCCAACACTTCATATTTCACACTGTATATTCTACCATATCTTTGCTTTATATTTTAGAATTTTAAAATAAAAATAGAAGCTAAATAAATATAGCTTCTATAATCTAATAACATAACACTCATTATTTGTATATTCTAATTGATATCCATGACTCATAAGCTCATCAGCTTGTTTTTTAGAAAATGTTAAGAAATATGATTCTCTATAATAATCAAATGCAAACTTCGTTTGATCAAAAGATGCTTTTTCACTCCAATAATCATAAATAGCATGATAAAATTGCAATTCATCTTCGTAAAGAGAACCTTCTTTTACAATTTGAATTCGATTACTTGACATATAGAATCCTTGATGATAAGTCACTTTTCCATGATAAGTAAATCCTGGAGGAGCCAATAATGTATAATTTCCATAAGGCAAACTGTCAAAATGTTCTCCTACATCATTAAATATATCAAGCATCATATTATCGCATTTAAATATTTGTGTAAAATCATAACCATATTGATTAATTCCACAACCTAAAAATGTATACGATTTAATTTGATTATAATTTTGATAAACAAATATGAGAGATGAAGCAATCGCTAATGTTGCTACTGAAACAGATATTGTTTTTAAAGAAATAATATCAAGTATTTTAGCAATAGATAACCCTATCAAAAAAACAACCATAAATTGAATTGCTGAATAAAATCTTAATATAACAAAGAAATAATTAAACGATGATAGACATAGTAGCTCATTAAACTTATTCTTAGCTACAATAATAATAAGCATCAATGTAATAATAGCCAGATATTTTCCATATTTTGAATTAATCACCAAAGCTAAAGCAATAGCTGCAATACATGTACTATATTGCATAATTGTATCAGTAGAAACATAATATCCATAAAATGGCGATAATTGATTACTAAAAGATTCAAAATCTGCTAAAGATAATAAAGGAGTATGGTCCAATTTATTTGTTAAAATCAATAATACTAAAACAAATAAGAAACAGCATAAATTAATAATGATCCATTTAGTATTTTTTTCCTTTATTGAAATACATGTATTATAAGCAAATTTAAGTATAAATAAAACAAAGAACATAACAATTAAAACAGGTAAAAAGACTGTCGAAAAGGACATCATTGAACAACTCGTGATACCAGCAAAAATAATATTTTTAATTGTCATTTTATTTTCAATCAAAGGTATACAAACAATACACATGATAGGTACAGAAAGTACTCTTACTACTGAACCACCATACCATATGGCATTTTGAAATTGCCATAAGTCAAATGATCTTATTATTAAAAAAGAACCATTATTTTCCATCAAATATCCATGGCCTATTAAAAATAAAAAGAATGGAATAAGTGCATATTGTGCTTTTCTTTTAGTAACAAAACTAGCCAATTGTTTAATTGCTAATGCAAACATTGTATAGTTATGAATAACCATGAAAACTTTGCAAAAATAAACAGGATTAATATGAAAAATACTTGCGAGAGCACCATAAGTAATCTCATATGTATTCACCATTCGTGCATAATCTACAGATGTTGTAAGCCATCCTGTATAAAAGCTTTCATTCATTAAAGATGGTGTTCCTATAGAATTAACTACTTTTGCTATATAATAAGCATCATCGTAATCAAACTCATATAAAGCCATCACATTTGATGCTGAAAATAAAGTGAATAAAAAAACAAAAAAATATATAACCCAATTATTTTTTACATGATCTATTATGTTTTCCTTTTTTAAGCTACTTTTAAATTCATTTACAAAGGTAGAAATATTTTTATATTTTCTCCATAATAAAAATACAAAAAAAGAAAAGAAAAGAACACAAAATAAAATAAAATAAACATTCCAACTCAATTGAAATAATTGACATGGAAAACCTATGATAAAAGAAATAAAAAATACAGATATAAATCCATATATAACATATGCTGTTGAATTTTTTATTTTTATAGCAAAACAATCAGCTACAAACTCTCCTATTAACCAATAAAAATAAAAAATAAAAATTAAAAATATAAAGGTTAAAAGATGATTCATATATTTCCTCCCTTATTATTAAACTTAAACAATTAAATACATTACGATTAAATCGTAATGTATTTAATAAATATTATTTATTTTAAATCATTTTTCTTTTTCAAAATAGCAATTTCTTGAATTAAGTTTTTTTGCTTTTCTTCTAGCATAGATACTTTATTAAATAAAACATATACTAAAATAATAAGCATAAAAATAATAGCTGCAAAAACTATATTTGCTGTTGAAATGACACCTATAAGTCTAGCTACAAAAAAAGCAATTTGTGGAAAAATACTTAAAATAATTAATGCTATCGAACAAAGAATCCATGCTAAAGCATAATCGGTTCTTAATTTACCTTTTTTAACATTCTTTACTAAAATAATAAAGAATAAAACAGTGAATATAATTAATAATATTTGTAATGTTAAACTCATACGTTACCTCCTAATTAAAGAATATAATTGTTATTAATACTTTTAACATATATTGAATAGAACTTCCTATTCCTGTATAAATACTTGTACCAGCAAGTCTATCTTCCATTTTAACTTGTACTTCTTTTGCTTTATAACCTTTTTTTATTTGAAATGCAAGTGTATCAGGTTCTGGTTTTCTATTTAATTCAAAAGCATAATCTTTAATTAATTCTTTATTAATGATTCTCATTCCACTTGTAGGATCATTAATAGTGGCACCTGTTGTTAGTTTAATCATTGCAGTAATAATTCTACTACCTAACATTCTCATGCTAAAATGCTTCTTTTCATCCACAAATCTTGATCCAATAACAATATCATATCCATTTTCTATTTCTTTTACTAAACCAGGTATATATTCTGGTAAATGTTGCCCATCACCATCAAATTGGATAGCTGCGTCATAATTATTATAATAAGCATATTTATAACCTGTTTGTACTGCACCTGTTAATCCTAAGTTAACAGGTAAATCAATATGATTAATATTATTGTCATCTAAAATTTTTCCAGTGCTATCTTTAGAACAATCGTTGATTACAACATAATCGCAATCAATATCTGCATTTTCAAGATTTCTAACAACTCTTAAAATGCTTTCTTCTTCATTATATGCTGGAATTATAACTAAAGTTTTCATACTTTCCCTCTTTCTCTAATACTATTCTTACTGATTATACCAATAAAATTATATATTTCAAACAAAATATACACAAAAACGGGATGTATTCATCCCATTTTTGTACATAATTTTAATTATCCAAGCCAGACACCATTAGCATCAAAGCGATTAACTTCTCCATTAATTGCATAATCTCCTGTAACCATCTTTCCATTAGCGTCAACATAATACCAGTTATTTCCTGATTTTACCCATTGGGCACTAATTACGCCACTTGAAGCTACATAGTAATCTTCACCATTGATTTTAAACCATCCTGTTTGCATTAATCCGCTTTCTGCAAAGTAGTATTTAGCTCCTGCAATTGTTTGATATCCTGTTACCATTTTTCCATCTGCATCTACATAGTACCAAGTATTTCCTGATCCTACCCATTGTGCATTGATAGCTCCACTAGATGTTGCATAGTAATCTGCTCCATTGATCTTGAACCATCCTTTTTGCATTAATCCGCTTTCTGCAAAGTAGTATTTAGCTCCTACAATTATTTGGAATCCTGTGACCATTTTTCCATCTGCGTCTACATAGTACCAAGTATTTCCTGATCCTACCCATTGTGCTTTGATTTCTCCACTAGATGCTGCATAGTAATCAGCATTGTCAATCTTGAACCATCCTGTTTGCATTACTCCGTTAGCATCGAAGTAATATTTCTTTCCTTCGATTGTTTGATATCCTGTTACTTTTTGGTTATTGTCATAGTAATACCATTTATTACCTGATTGTACCCATCCAGATTTTACTTCAGGAGTTTCTACAGTTAATTCACCACTTTCATTAAATGTATAATCTTTTCCATTAATGTTTACAGTTCCTGTAACCATTTTTCCTTCTTGATCAAAGTAATATTTTTTACCACTTAATGTTAACCAACCAGTTATTTTTTGACCATCTTTATCTAGATAATACCAAGAATCTTTTTCTTCTAACCATCCAGTTGTCATCTTACCATCAGCATCAAAATGATATTTAGTTCCATCTACTTCTTGCCATCCTGTACATGGTTCATAACGTCTATCATATAAATACTTATTACCTATAAATTCTGTAAGTTTTTTTGGGGTTAATACTGTAGTTCCTTTAACGATACCATTTTTATCATAGGCAACTAAAAGCATTTTTCCTTGTTCATAAGAAGTGATAACATCTATATTATTTCCAGATGCTGTTAATAATTCTCCCCACGAGAAAACATATTTAACACCATTTATAGTTTCTATACCATCAGCTTCATTCAAGTTTTTATCATAGTAATACCATTTTCCTCTAAGTTGAATCCAAGTATTAGCTACTGCTTTTTTCTTTTCAACAACAACACCTTCGCTATTATATGCAATGACATAAGTTACTATCTTATCATTTTCATCTCTATATGATGAAACAATAGATATTCCATTAGAAGATTTTATTAATCTACCATTTTCAAAATAATATTCTTTTCCATTAACAGTATAAATACCATCTACAAAATTCATTTCACTTGAAACATAGTACCAATCATTTCCAATTTCATTCCATCCAGCTACTCTCTTAACCTTATCTACAATTTCACCTTTATTATTATAAGCATAAAGATAACCATCTTGATAATCAGTTAGTATTTCATCACTATCACTTGTTTGAAGCATACCATAAATAAAATACAAAGATTTTCCATCTACAGTATATTCTCCATCATAAGGATAATAATAACCTGCATCATTTAAATAATAGTAATAACAATTGCCATTTAAATAAATCAATTCATTATCTTTAAATTTAGCTTTTTCAATAACTTTTCCATCTCTTACATAAGCAAGTGTATCTCCTGATGTAACAACTTCATCCAAATATTCAGCTAATTGTCCATAATTAAAATAATATTCTACACCATCAATTGTTTGAATTCCTGAATATGGAGTTAATTCAGAATCAAAATAATATTTTCCACCATTAAATTCAATCCATTTATTTCCTACAATCTCAACTTGTTCTACAACTTTTCCAGTATAATCATAGGCATAATATTTATTTCCTTCTCTAACTGTTGTAATATTTCCTTCAAAACCTGAAGTTGCAAGTTGCCCATTACTCAAAAAATAATAAGTTGCATCTCCAATTGTATGAATTCCTTGATATGGATATAAATCTTGATCATAGTAATACCAATTATTATTAAACTTGATCCATTTATTTCCTTCAATTTTTACTTTTTCTATAACAATACCATTTTTATTATAACTAACTAAATAATTATTAGAAGTTGCTGTAGAAATACTATCATAATCATATGTTGCTAATTGTCCATCACTCCAAAAGAAGTATTCCACACCATCAACTTTTTGAACTCCTTTATATGGATTTAAATTTTTATCAAAATAATACCATTTATTATTAACTTTAATCCATTTATTTCCTACAATATCTTGTTGATCAGTAACAACACCATTTTGATTATAAGCAATAAGTTGTCTATCAAATGTAATTACCCATATTCCTTCATAAGTACGTGTTGCTAATCTACCTTCCCATTCAAAATAATATTTAACACCATTAATTGTTTTAACTCCTATATAAGGATTCATATCAGCATCATAGTAATACCATTTATCCCCATAATGTGTCCAATCTCCAGCAACAATATTTGCATAATTCGTTACAATACCACTTTTATTAACAGTGACAATCAACCCATTATCTGTAATTGTATCTTCATCATACCAAGAAGAATATGCCATATGACCATCATAGCTATAAAAATAATACGTATTCCCATCAATTTCTTGAAGCCCTTTAAGTAATTCACCATTATCATCATAATAATATTTGTATCCATACTCTTCATACCAGCCACGTCTTTCACTACTTAAAGTGACAGGTGTATTAGAATCATTTTTCACATTTGTTTCTAATGCACTAACCATCGTAGTTGGTAATGTTGTTGCTGCAACAAGAGCTGATGCTACAGCAATCTTTTTAAAATTCCTACTCATGTTTTATCCTCCCCATAAATATTTCATAGACTTATTATATCATAACTGAATGCAATACTCCTTATCTAAAACCAAACGACATTTTTTTATTCTAAAAAGCAAAAGAGGTAACTGTGTTACCCCTTTTCAACTGAAATATTGATTTTATTAATGTAAGGTTCAATAAGTTTAAAGAACCAATGTGAACATAAATGATATATTTTATAAACAATGTATGAAATAAGATAAATAATTAATGCTGATCCTAATTGATGTACAATTAAAACCAAAATACCTCTATTAACAAATTGTTCAATTCTAATATGTCTTAATAAGAATTCATGAAATAAAAAACATGTAAAAGCAGCTTTAGCTAATTCATTGATTATTTTACTTTCAAAATGAATATCCATAAAGAATAAAAGAATATAAGCAGACATTAAGATAATAATTGGATTATTATAATACCATGTTGCTGTATATTGTAAATGTAAAACATGTTCCATCATTGAAAAAGCATATAAAAATGCTAAACATCTTATAATCCACATACCTGCTTTTTTCTTAGATAATGTTATTTTATTTACACGAAGATATGCTCCTACAAAATATACCAAAACAAAGTTAATAATTGTATAACCATATTGACTTTCATACATTCCAATAGTACTTAATCCTAAATATGTATTTCCTGTTATATTTTCAGCAACATCTATAACAATTGTCCAAACTGAAAAAATAAGCATGAGTATAATTAATAAGCGTTTAAATTGTTCTTTATTAAGTTGTTTAATAATTAAATTAAGATATGGACTAATAATATATAATACAGAATAAAGTATTAAAAAGTAATTAGCGGGTAATAAACTACTAATCAATGAACTTACTGTAAATACTTTATGACCTCTTAATACTCCAAAAACATAAAAAGCTAAATTAAATACGATAACTTGTACAAATAATTCTAGTATCTTAATTAATTTTCTATTTTGATTACAAGCTAGAAAATACGCTGAAATCATTACAAAAACATTAACTGCACAAACAAATAAGCTTTCTATTAAATATAAATAATATTGATTAGGACTGCCATCTAAAACCATTCCTAATGCACCACCCATACTTGCATTATTATAATGTAAAATAACGACACCAATCATTGAAATAATTCTTAATAATTCAATAGACGAATTTCTTTTCGTTTTCTCTTTCATATATATTCCCTTCCAAACAAAAACCGATTTTTACTCAAAACAATGAGTAAGATCGGTTTTTAATTTATTTGATTCATCCAAAGACCTTGGTTATCAAAACGATTGACCTCTCCATCAATTATATAATCTCCAGTAACCATCTTTCCATCAGTATCTACATAATACCAGTTTCTTCCTGATTTGACCCATTGTGCTTGGATAGTTCCTGATGAAGCTGCATAATAGTCTTCACCATTGACCTTAAACCAATCTTTTTGCATTAATCCACTACTTGCAAAATAATACTTCGCACCATTAATTGTTTG
>NZ_JABWDK010000005.1:17168-27005 GCF_013361255.1 Faecalibacillus sp. H12
CCCATTGTGCTTGGATAGTTCCTGATGAAGCTGCATAATAATCTTCACCATTGATCTTAAACCAACCTTTTTGCATTAATCCACTACTTGCAAAATAATACTTCGCACCATTAATTGTTTGATAACCAGTAACCATTTTTCCATCAACATCTACATAATACCAATTACTTAATGATTTGACCCATTGTGCTTGGATAGTTCCTGATGAAGCTGCATAATAATCTTCACCATTGATTTTAAACCATCCTGTTTTCATTAATCCACTTTCATCAAAATAATAAGTACTATTTCCTACTTTATAATATCCAGTAACCATATAATCATCATTTGCTATATAGTACCATCTATTTCCTAATGGTAACCATCCTGTTACCTTTTCACCATCTACAAATGTTTTTCCATAGATTTTTAATGTTCCTTGACTATAATATTTCCATTGATTTCCTACTTGCATCCATCCTGTGTACATAATACCATCTTCATTGAAATAATATTGTCTTCCATTAATAACTTGATCTCCTGTAAGAATCAATCCTTCATCATTTACATAATACCAATTACTTAATGATTTGACCCATTGTGCTCTTAATTCACCATCAGAAGAAATATAATACCAAGTATCATCTACTTTAAACCATCCAGTTTTCATAGAACCATCTTCCATAAAAAGATATTTTCTATTTCCAACTTTATAAATACCAGTAACCATATAACCATCTTCAGCTATATAATACCATTTATCATTTATTGGTAACCAACCTGTTACCTTTTCACCTTCTACAAATGTTCTTCCATAGACTGACATTTTCTTAGGACTATAATATTTCCATTTATCATTTTCCTTATGCCATCCTCTGACCATTACACCTTCACTAGTAAAATAGTATTCTTTATTGTTTATAGTTTGTGCACCAGTAACCATATCACCATTACTTGTTAAATAATACCATTCACCATTTAAACTGATCCAACCAGTGGCCATAATTCCATTAGTATTAAAATAATACCATTTTCCATTAATCTTTTCCCAACCGATTTGTAGAATATTTTTACTACTTCCATAATACCAATGACCATAATAATATTTCCATCCTACATAATCATATTTAGAAACACCTTGATCATACCAAACACTCATATCTACATAACCACTAATACCATCAACAAATGTTCCATTGCTATATTGCCATCCTTTAGGACCTCTATACCAATTATTACTAAATCCTAATGATGATGTATAAGCAGCTACCCAATCTACATGTTGATAAATAGTTGGACTATTTAATTTTGTTTGTAAAAGTGAACGATAGCTATAAACCTTCGTATTATAATTACTATTTGCTAATTTATTAACAAATGCATCAACAACTAATTCATTCGTTGTTGTTGATAATTCAGGTCTTTCCATATCTAAATAAACAGGATATGAAAGTTCTGAAGGTGAAATTTTATATATTGATAAATAATTTAAAATCATTGTTGCTTCATTATCAGCATCTGTTACATTATTTGAATAATCATAAATATAGATTCCAAAAGGAATATTATATTTTCTACAACCATTTAAATTATTTTCAAATTGTTCATCAATATGATAATATCCACCCTTATGAGAAACAATTCTAATAATAACACCATCTACATCTGTTTTACTTACTTTACTCCAATCAATATGACCATTGTATTGTGAAACATCAATAACCTTTTTAACATTTTCACCAATAACATGACCATCATTATCACAAAAACATTTTTTATTTCCTTGATAAAACCAACCATTTTGAATCATAGTTCGTAAACTATAAGAATTTTCTTCCTTTGCATCTTCTATTTTATTTTCATCTTGATCAATATGACTACTTTGTCCCATAATTGCATCATCATAACTTCCATCTAATGCATTTACAGAACTATTTTGAAAATAACTCAATGCAAAAGCCATTCCAAAAGCCAAAAACAAATAACCAAAAAACTTTTTCAAAATCTTTCCTCCCCCTAAAAATATTATTACTGCATAACACCACTGCTATTAAAATAATATGTCTTATTTCCAACTTTATAATAACCTGTTACCATCGAACCATCACTTTTTAAATAATACCACTTATTCTCTAATTGAAGCCATCCAGTAACCATATAACCTTCATAATAAGTTTTCCCATATATTTCCATAACACCTGTACTTAAATAGTACCACTTACCATTAATTCTTTGCCAACCTGTTAACATTTGATATTGGCTATTAAAATAAAACCATGTATTCCCTAGTTTCTTCCAGCCACTTTGTCCATAGCCTGAATCATCAAAATAGTACCATTTATTGCTGACTTTTTGCCAACCTGTTTGCATTTTACCACTATCATTAAAATAAAACAAATTGTTTCCTACTTTTTGTAATCCTGTAAGTCTTTTACCTGTATTATCAAAGTAATACCAATCACTACCTAAAGTTAACCAACCAGTAACCATATAGCCTTCATAATAAGTTTTTCCATAGATGTTCATAACACCTGTACTAAAGAAATAAGTATTTCCAGAGATTTCTTGAAATCCTGTTGCCATTTGATAATTATCTAAAAAGTAATACGTATTTCCTGCAATCATTTGCCAACTTTTTTGTCCATAACCACCATTATCAAAATAATACCATTTGTTATTGATTCCTTGCCAACCTGTTTGCATCTTTCCACTTGCATTAAAATAATAGAAATTATTTCCTACAGTTTGTAATCCTGTTACCATTGATCCATCACTATTTAAATAATACCAATCATTACCTAGTGGTAACCATCCTGTAATCATATACCCTTCATAATACGTTTTTCCATAGATTTTCATAACACCAGTACTTAAATAATACCATTTACCATTTATTTCTTGCCAACCCGTTTGCATTTGATAGCTACTATTAAAATAAAACCAATTATTTCCTATTAATTTCCAATCTTTTTGACCATAACCCAATTCATCAAAGTAGTACCATTTATTATTAACTTCTTGCCAACCCGTTTGCATTTGTCCACTTGTATTAAAATAATAGAGATTATTTTCTATAGTTTGTAAACCAGTTGCTTTTGACCCATTTGAAAAATAATAATACCAATAATTATTCTCTTTTTTCCATCCTTGTGGATGAGAAATATTATTTAATAAAGTAACATATTGATTACTTACATATCCTGTATTATTAAAGCTATAAGTTCCATCACTACTAGCAACTTCACTTTGTATCTTATAAAAATCATTAATTGTAGAGGCATCTTTTATAATAAATGAATAAGCTGGATTTTTTATCGTTGTATATAAAACACTAGAATTTGTATTTGAACTACTTCTTACATTAAGGGCAGTATGTGTTGTTAAATAAATATCTTTGATTCCTAAAGTATAATAATCATTATCTTTAGAAGAGATACTAGCATCCATATTTTTAGCAATGCTTGCACATTTTTCTCCTTCATAGGGATCTGAAGAATATTTTCCAAATATTCCACTTCCCTTGTCTCCAAAATAACCTCCTCTAAATAAAGAAGTATATGTAGGATTTAAATATCTTTTAGACATCCAACTCGATGTAAAATTCATAATACAATCATCTACTGTACTAAAGGTATCTGCATTTCCACCTGGATTATTATCTGTAGCATTTAATCCAAATAAGTTATTTTTATTTAATGCAATATTGCTTTTTCCCCATCCAGATTCTAAGGCAGCAAAACTTGCTGCCATTAAAGCATTGACCCCATATTTATTTTGATACTTAATAAAAATATCACCTGTATCATATAATTTAGAAGTACTTCCTGCTTTATTATTTAAATAATTTGATATTTGTGAACCAGTATAAGTTGTTTGACTTCTCATTGGTAAGTATTGAAAATAACTATAATAAGGATTATTAGGATTAACAGCATTATTTCTAACATTATTTTTATAATCTGTAATCATTGTATTATAGTTATCATAAAAATAATGTCCATCATAGCTATAATACTCTTTATTCTTTGTTAAATAACTAGGCCCTGTCCCTATATAATTCTTATTTCCTTGATTTCCTGTCGCATTAACATTATTAGAAATATAATGATACAAATCACCTGATGAATTAACTTCATAGTTACTTGCATAATAAGTCCCTTGGCTAAGAACTTCAACATATTGAGGATCTACTAAACCAACAACTCCTGAAATCATAAACTTCACTTTTCCATTTTCATAGCCTAAAAAAGCTGCATCCGCTGCACTTGATTTAGATAAATATCCCTCTTGTCCTGTATAATAATCTGTAAAATTTGTAGTTGTCCCTGCTTTAGAACAATTAAAATTAACCATATTCGCTGTAGAAACTGTTCGTGCATAAGGGTTATACTCTTCATTCGTTGTTCCATCATAAACATCTACAGTATTAATATTTCCATCTTTATCTACAAACTTTGTTTGTCCAATAACGTCATTTGTTTCTTCATATGCTTTTATATTAGAGATATTAAAAATCATTCCCAATAATATAACAAGAAACAGACTTATATACTTTTTTTTCATTTCCAACCTCCTACAATATTTTAAATCTATAGAATATTTTAACTTACTAATCCTATTTGCTTTTAATAATGTGATAACATCACATAAAATAATATACTTACAAATATCAACTAAAATAATCATCTTCATAAATACTATTTTTTATTATAATGATATACATTTTCAATTCAACAAAAAGGATATAGAATTTTCTATTCTATATCCCTGTTATTTTCTTTCTTTTCTTGTAAATATTTATTTGCATCTTTAAAGAAACTAATGACAATCAACAGTATAATAAATCCTATTGGAAAAGCAGCGATAATAGCCACTGACTGTAAACTATACATTGAATTTTCAGCAAAAATCAACGCTATTGGAAATAAGATAAAGATAATTGCCCAGAAAACTCTAATCTTTTTATCTGGTTCTTCATCTACATCTAATTTTTTATAGGAATAAGATGAAACAACCATAGTTAAAGCATCAAATGTTGTTGAATAAAAAGCAATCATAGTAATAACTAATAATAATAAACCTAGACTTGCTAGTGGTAGAGTATCAAATATCTTTAAAATAACTGTAGAATAATCTCCACTTTTAGCAATCATTCCCGAAATATCAATTCCATGTTTCATTTGTTGTGCCAAACCATAATTTCCAAGAATAATGAATGAAGTAAAAGTTCCTGCTAGACCCCATCCATATCCTCCTAGAATCGTATTTTTAATTGTTCTTCCCTTACTGATTTTTCCAATAAAGAAAGGAGTTGCAACACACCATACCATCCAATAGGCCCAATAATAAATCGTCCAATTTTGTGGAAATGATGTTTCTCTTAATGGATCCATCCAAGTAGATAATCCGATAAAATTTTGTACCATATTACCAATAGCTGAAAAACCAGTTTCTAAGATATATGTGGTTTCTCCCCCACCTATTAAAAAATAAATAAGTAAAGCAAAGAATAAATAGGAACAATATGTTGCTAGTTTAGAAATACCTTTCATTCCTGTAATTACAGTAAATGTATAAACTGCCGCAATCAATAATAAAACAGCAATAGTAAGTCCTACACCATTAGGCAACCCAAATACTCTACTTAAAGCTGCTGATAATAATGGTGTTGCTAGTGAAAAGGTTGTTGCAGTTCCTGCGATAAGTGCAAATATAGCAATTAAATCAATAATTTTACCAACTACACCATCAACCTTATCTCCTAATAATGGTCTACATCCTTCAGAAAACTTTTGTTTATTTCTTCCTCTTACATGTAACATAAAACCAAAAGCAACAGCTAAAATAATATAAAAACTCCAAGCAATTGGTCCCCAATGAAATAACGGAAATGTTGAAGCCCATTTTTGTATTCCACCTAATTGATCAATATACTTTTCATTAGCATATAATGCCCATTCACATAATGAATAAAATAAAATATCTGCTGCCATTGTAGAAGTAAAAATCATTACTCCCCAATTAAATGATGAATAAATTGGTTTATCCGTATCTTTCCCTAACTTGATTTTTCCATATTTAGAAAAAGCAATATATAAAGAACAAGCAAAAATACCAACACCCAACATAGCATAATAAATACCACA
The DNA here is from genome assembly GCF_013361255.1 of Faecalibacillus sp. H12. Lineage (NCBI taxonomy): Bacteria > Bacillati > Bacillota > Erysipelotrichia > Erysipelotrichales > Coprobacillaceae > Faecalibacillus > Faecalibacillus sp. H12. Next base: position 23,294 of record NZ_JABWDK010000005.1, read on the forward strand.
ATCATTTCCTAAAAATCCTCTGATCATTTGAATAATATATGAAGATTTAGCTGGCATGATCATAAATAAAACACATAATAAGACGACCCCTAATAAAGGTATGATCATCGCTGTATAGTCTAATCTTCCTTTTAATGTTTTCTTTTCCATTTTAGTTCTCCCTATAATTTAAATATGATGGATCTATACTGCATAACTCATCTAAACTATCTATTTCCAAAATATCTCCATCATGCATTTCTTTAATAGATAATTGATATTCATCTGGATAACGAAACAACGCTACATCATCCCAATAGATTTCTGTATTTTTCTTTTCTTCAAATTCTATTTCCAAATGTTTTTTCAAACGTTTCCCATCTTCTTCATTCCAACGAGAAACACTATACAATTGCCAACCATCTTTTCCACCTGTTCGTGAACAAGATGTAACAAGACCCTCTTTGATTTTTAACATCCATTCATTATTGATTTCTTTTTTGTAGATACAGTTATATCCAGAAAAGTCAAAATTCTTTTCAAGAATTTGACTGTTATTAATAATTTGATCCCCATCTAAAATAATGACATTTTTAAGATGTTCTCGAGCTACATAGAGTGATGAAATATTATTACATGTATCAAAATAGGGATTATCAATTAAATGTACATCATTATATTTTTCTTTTAAGTAATTAAACTGTTCCTTAAGGTATCCTACGACAACATAGATTTCTTGAATGCCTTGTTCATGAAGTTTTTCTATAACCCCTTCTATCATTGCTTTTCCATTGACTTTAACTAATGGCTTAGGAACTTTATTAGTAATAGGTTTCATACGTGTTCCTTTTCCTGCGGCCATGATAATCGCTCTTTCTACTTGACTCATTATTTCATATTCTCCATTTCTTCTATAACAATATTATAGTAATCTTTCGCAAAGCGATATTGTGCTAATGAATATTTTCCAAATTCAACACCTAATGTATATTTATATTCACACCAGTTGCTCCATAAAAGACCACACATTGATATATAACAATAGATTTTAATTCTTGTTTGCTGATCACATTTATTTTCAAAATAAATGTCTATCAAGTTATCAACTTGCTGTCTGTTATACATGGAATAGATACAAAACATTGCAATATCTAGGTGAATATCTTGCATTGCCGCATATTCCCAATCAATAAGTTTTATTTTTTCTTCTTCATTTTCTTTATAGAATAAGAAATTATCACAATTTGCATCTATATGACATAGTCTCCATTCTTTAGGCATCTTTTCAATAATATTCTTTAAAGAGAAGACTTTTTCTTTTGTTTGATCATAATCTTTATATAAGGATTTAGGCCCTCTTAATTTTTCATAAAAATCAATCTTTTCAAAAACATTAAATTCATGATCAACCTTTAAATCTTGTTGATGAAAATATTTCAATAATTGCATACACTTTCTTAGATCTTCTTGATCATCTTGATTACATACACGTGTATCATTTAAATACTTTGTAATCTTATAACCATTTTGAGGATTCATATAAATAACTTCATCACTGATATTTAAATCTTTTATTACTTGATAAACTTCATATTCTTCTTTTCGATTAATAAGTTGATCTGTTCCTTCCCCAGGAATTCTCATAATATATTTATCTTGATTGATTTCAAATAAAAATGAACGATTAGTCATTCCTTTTTTTAAACTTTTAATATTTTTTATTTGTTCAACATTGATTTTAAAAACATCAGCAATTAAAGATAATGTCTCATTATTTAAGTGTGTTGAATGATCATCTACATTTCTTAATTCTTCATAAGTATTGATTTCATCAACATAATTTGTATCAACGATTTTCCCATAAATAAACATCTTATTTTTTTGATACAAGGCTTCTTCCCAAAATAATGAATCATGCATTCCATCATCTAAATGTTCTAAATGTTCTTTTAAATATGAAGCATCTTGATTATTTATAAATGATAAACCAATCAGTTTTAAACCATCTTTTTTTGTTTTAATAATTTCATTTTTAGTATTACATGTAACATTACTATGTTTACTTATTCTATTTTCAAGCATATACCATGATTGAATTTCATTATCTAAAAACGGATTTTCATAGAAATAAAGATCACCAGGAATAATATAAGTATTATTTATTTTATCTTTTACAATATTTAAACTATGTAAGTTGTTCTTTTCTTGATATTCTCTATTAACAACTAACTTTACATGATATTGATCAATAAGATAATCAAATTCTTCTTTCATAAAACCAACAACTATTGTTATATCATGAATATTGGCTTCTAATAGCTGTCTAATAATACGTTCAATAAGTATTTCTCCATTTATTTCAAGCATGGCTTTAGGAACATTGTTATTAATAGGAATCATTCGAATTCCTTGTCCTGCAGCTAAAATAATAGCAGACTTATCTTTCTTTATTAAATTCATTCCTAAATTTGTGAGTGAATTATCCTCATTAAGATAATTTAATTCTTTAAGTTTTTTTAGTGTTTCATTTACTTTACCTAAAGAACAATTTAATCTTTTAGAAATCATTCTTTGTGAAAGATTATTTTCTTTATAAAGCAGTTTTATAAGTTCAAAGTCTAAATATGTAAAAGTGTTCATTTTTTTCTCCCTATTAATTTATATGAACATTATAGCATATGTTTTCTATAAGTAAAGAAAAAAAGAAGTATTTCTACTTCTTCTATGATAAAAACTTAGGTGTAATATATCCTCTTATAAATTTACCATTTACAGTCATTGTTCTATATTCAACAGCATCATTTTTATTTCCTTCAATAACTTTAAAAGTATTTCCATTCACTTCAGCAACAATACCTACATGATCAGGCCATCCTGTATTATCACCATTTCCATTATCATCCCAATCATACATAATAATATCACCAATTTGAGGAACATAAGCATCATTTTCTTGCCAAATTCCCATTGCTTGAGCTTTTTCAACTGCTTTACCACATGAACATTCAACTGGGATAATGTCAAGTAAATTACATTCTCTCACCATAGCTGAAACAAAAGTCATACACCAAGAATCTGTATATTTTACTTTATAACCTCTAGGTAATGGATCTAGTTTATTATAAGAATCAATAATTTTCTTAAATGATCCATCTTTTTCATTACATCCCAAATATCTTTTAGCTCTTTCTACAAACTCTTTTCTCGTACAATTTGAAATCCATGAATAATCATCTCTAAATGTATATGTTTTACCATCAATAACTACATCATCTTTAACAGCTGCACCATCTTCATTAAAATAATACCATTTCCATCCAATTTGTGCCCAACCAGTAACCATGACACCACTCTTATTTAAATAATACCATTTATTACATGATTTTAACCATCCTGTTTGCATATCACCAGAAGCATTTAAATAGAACCATTGATTATTAATCAATTGCCAACCCGTTTGCATAATTCCTTGATCATTAAAATAATACCATTTGTTAGTGATCTTATTCCATCCTTTAACAAGAACCGCATTAGAATCAAGATAATAGTATTGATTATCTCTATAATACCAACCTAATTGCAAATCTCCATTAGAATTAAAATAGTAATATTGATCATTGATATAATAATCACCTACAACCATTTTTCCATCTTGATCCAAATAATACCATGATCCTTTATGTAGCCATCCTGTTTGAATATAGCCACTATTATTTGCATAGTAATATGTTCC
>NZ_JABWDK010000005.1:27105-30293 GCF_013361255.1 Faecalibacillus sp. H12
ATCTGCTTGGATCCATCCTGTTTTCATAGCTCCTGATTGGTCAAAATAATATTGTCTATTTCCTACAGAAGCTAACCCTGTAACCATTTTTCCATCTTGGTCTAAATAATACCATGATCCTTTATGTAGCCATCCTTTTTGAATATAACCATTATTATCCGCATAATAATATGTTCCATCTGCTTGGATCCATCCTGTTTTCATAGCTCCTGATTAATCAAAGTAACATTGTTCGTCCCCTACAGAAACCAATCCTGTAGCCATTTTTCCATCTTGGTCTAAATAATACCATGATCCGTTATGCAACCATCCTGTTTGAATATAGCCACTATTATTTGCATAGTAATATGTTCCATCTGCTTGGATCCATCCTGTTTTCATAGCTCCTGATTGGTCAAAATAATATTGTTGATTTCCTACAGAAGCTAACCCTGTGACCATTTTTCCATCTTGGTCTAAATAATACCAAGACCCTTTATGCAACCAACCTTTTTGAATATATCCACTATTATTTGCATAATAGTATGTTCCATCTGCTTGGATCCATCCTGTTTGCATGACCCCTGATTGATTAAAGTAATATTGTTGATTTCCTACAGAAGCTAACCCTGTCACCATTTTTCCATCTTGATCTAAATAGTACCAATAATCCGTATGTAACCATCCTGTTTTCTTTTCACCATGATCATAATAATACCATTGATTCTCTTTATTCGTCCAACCAGATTCCATTACAGTCGACTCATCATTTGTATTTAATGTATCTGTATCTTCTTCCGCATTAACATTTATAATCGAAAAACATACAAATAAAATATTAATAAACACTATCGATAAAGCAATATTTAATAATTTACCTTTTTTCATACAATCCCCCCTCTTGTCTCACAATTGACATTATAACAAATACAAAAAAATAAACTAGTTATAATCTATAAAAAATAGAAAACCAGAAGCAGATATTCTCTGTCTTTGCCCCACATCATTTGATAACTAAAATATGAGAAACCCCTCGTTATTTTAAATTACCATTGTTCTTTTTCTATTTTTAGCTGTTTATTTTATTTTGTTACAGCCCCCATTTTTTAATCAATATTCTACTAATATATTATGAGTTTAAATAAACCATTACAAATCTAAATATTTTATCAAGATAATATTTAGAAGTAAAAAGTAATGCAATACCATTTGCTATAAATTGAATATATTGTTTCTCTTCTAAGTTATTTAATGCATTATTAAATCTCTCATTTCCTTTTAAATAATGCTTTGCATTTTTATCACTTAAATTCTTCTTTACATACACCTTAGCTTCTTCTACTTCACTTACTTTTCCTTCACTATATTGTTTAGTAATGTATCTAGCAAATAAATATTGTTCAAATAAATTTGATCTTGATATACTATCCTTTGTCATTCTATATTTTAAAACACATTCATTCACATTAGAAATTTTAAATCCTTGAAGTATTGCTCTTAATGTAAAGTCATAGTCTTCACAAAGTGGCATATTTCTATAGCCATTTAACTTATCAAATACTTCTTTTTTACCAAACCATGTTGGATGAGAAATAACTTGATTATATTTAATACATTTTTTTATCTTTTTAAAATCAGTTGGAACTTTTTTTATTGAATAAATAGTATTTCCATCCTCATCGATCATTTGTGAAATTCCACCTATTAAATCAAAATCATTTTCTTCTAAATACTTCTTTTGATGTTCCATTCTATATAATTCAGAAATATCATCTGCATCCATTCTACAAATATATTTTCCTTCAGCAAGTTCAAGTCCTCTATTTAAAGTATTTGTTAGCCCCATATTTTTATCATTTATATAGAATTTAATACGTTCATCCTTACATACATAATCATTTATAAATGCTATATGTTCTTTATTATCTGGATTATCTAAAATAATAATAAATTCAAAATCATTATATGTTTGATTAATAATTGATTCTATGGACTGTTTTAAACATTCTATGCTTTCTTTATAAGTTGCCATAATAACACTTGTTTCTACCATTTAAATTTCTACTACTTTTTTACACAAATCTTTTTGTATAAAAATTTCCTTTCTATTAAATATATACATAATAAGTATATATTAAATTAACCTTTACAACAATAAATCATTCATATCTTGAATTATAAATATAACAGCTCAAAAATAATATAATAAATATTTCTGAGCTGCTTTCTACTAAATTGTAATGAATTAAATTACCCTAGCCAAACACCATGCCATACACCATTAGCATCAAAGCGATTAACTACTTCATTGATTTTATAATCTCCTGTAACCATCTTTCCATTAGCGTCAACATAATACCAGTTATTTCCTGATTTTACCCATTGGGCACTAATTACGCCACTTGAAGCTACATAGTAATCTTCACCATTGATTTTAAACCATCCTGTTTGCATTAATCCGCTTTCTGCAAAGTAGTATTTTGCTCCTGCAATTGTTTGGAATCCTGTGACCATTTTTCCATCTGCATCTACATAGTACCAGTTATTTCCTGATCCTACCCATTGTGCTTTGATGGCTCCACTTGTTGATGCGTAGTAATCTGTTCCATTGACTTTGAACCATCCTTTTTTCATAAGTCCGTTTGTTTCAAAGTAATATTTAACTCCAGAGATTGTTTGGAATCCTGTGACCATTTTTCCATCAGCGTCTACATAGTACCAAGTATTTCCTGATCCTACCCATTGGGCTTTGATTTCTCCACTTGTTGATGCATAGTAATCTTCATTATTGACTTTGAACCATCCTGTTTGCATATATCCATATTGATCAAATCTATAGAGTTTATTATCTATTGCAATGAATTCATTTTTTGGATATGTTCCATCTTCATATTGATACCACCATTTATTTCCTGATTGTTTCCATTGTCCTTTTAATTGATTATGACATCTTGTACATACTCCATCTTTAAAATCATGTCCTAAAGCTGGAATGATTTCTTGTTTTTTAATAATCTTATTACATATTGAACAATGTATTCCTTCTGTTAAACCTGTATTTGTACATGTTGCTTCTTTTGCCGAATCAAGAACTTCTTTATGTCCTGTTGATGGTATTACTTCTTGTTTTTTGATAACTTCATTACATACTGAACAATGACTTCCTTCTGTAAGTCCATTTTCTGCACATGTCGCTTCCTTAGCTTGAT
>NZ_JABWDK010000005.1:30393-98150 GCF_013361255.1 Faecalibacillus sp. H12
CAACAACTACTTTATGCCCTGTTGCTGGAATCACTTCTTGTTTTTTGATGACTTCTTTACATACAGAACAATGTTTTCCTTCTGTTAATCCATCTTCTGTACATGTTGCTTTTTTACCTTGATCAACAACTACTTTATGCCCTGTTGCTGGAATCACTTCTTGTTTTTTGATGACTTCGTTACATACAGAACAATGTTTTCCTTCTGTTAATCCATCTTCTATACATGTTGCTTTTTTACCTTGATCAACAACTACTTTATGCCCTGTTGCTTTTTTGTCATCTACTATTTTTGTTTGTGGCTTAAATGCATTATTTTTGAAATTAGCTATATAAGTAATTATTCCATTTTCTGTACATGTTGGATCTTTAACAATTTTTTGAGCTGTAACGGTTTCTTCTTCAACATGTTCATAATTATTTGCACATACTCTTTGAGCTGTGACTGTCATATTATCTACAGACCACTTATATATAGGTTCACTATAATTATGACCATATTTATTACAATCAATTTCTGTATAAGATTCATCCCACATTGGATATTCTTCAATAAACTCATTTGATTGATAGTCATTATCCCTTACATGATCATCAAAATCATTTGTATTTTTTAAGAAATAAGCATATGTACTTCTTCCTGCATCCCATGTACTATCAAGATTATAATATTTACCATTTAATTTAACGATATTCCAAGCATGTGGTCCCCCTGCTTCACCTGAAATAACTCTTGTATCTACACCTGCATCTAATGCTAAGCGATAAAATAACGATGCATATCCTTGGCATACTGCTGTTTTATTGATCAAAGCTGCATAAGCTGTATATTTTAATGAATAGGATTCATCATTTAAGTTATCATGATCATATGTAACATTTGAACATATATAATCATAGATTGCTTTTACTTTTTGATAGTCTGTCTTATTTGATAAATCTAATGACTTCAATAAATTAGAGACTTCTTCATCTACTTTTTCTTCCTGTTCTAAACTAGATAAATAAGATACATCATAAAAAATATTTAAATCATATCCCTCATTAGAATTTCCAGATATGGATGCTTTTACTGTCCACCCTTGACAGTGCCATTTAAGATAGTCTCCTTCTTTTCCATTACCAGTATGTTTGATGGCCTTTTGGAACAACTGATGTACTAAATTAGAAAAAAATTCTTGTGTAATTTCTTCATCACAATGATAATAAAGAACAATATTACTTTCTCTATTAATTAATTTTTCTCTAAATATCTTTACAAGTTTTTCTTGATCACTTGTATATTCAACATCTTCTAAACTATATGTTTGAATATCATGATGAACAACACTACTTTTTACATCTTTATAAATAGGATTTACATAATGATCTTCTCTAATTGTTTCTTTTGCTTGTACATTGACTATACTTAACATAGAAAAACACATTGAAAGAACAAGTGATACAATAAATAATTTCTTTTTCATGATTTCCCTCCTTATATTCATTTAACCATGTAAGCCATTTCTTTTCAAGAATATATAAAAAAAACGAGGATACTCTAAGTATCCTCATCAAATTCACATTAAAATACTACTACTTTTGTTCCTGAAGGAATATTATCATAAATCCATTTAGCATATTGTATTTCAAGTCTTACACAACCATGTGATAATGGAATTCCTGTTCTATTATCTTGAATTGTACCATTTTTATTATAAAGAGTACTATGGAATAAATAGTTTCCTTTAAATTGTGTATACCAGAAACATCTAGATGATCCTGAGTCAAAATAATATCCTCTTATTCCAACTGTAAATTCACCTTTAACTGTAGGTGTTGAAGCTTTACCTGGGGCACAACTATAATAATGAATATTGTTCCAATTATTTACAGAACCTTGATAAATAGCTACTCGACAATTAGCTGTATCAACTAAAATCAAATAATTAGTAGCACTACTGTATCCGCTTGCTCTACTTGTCATTGAATCATAAACACTATCGCTTCTTAAAGCCCCACTAGAAGTAAAATAAAATGCTTCAAAATACGTATCATGTAACATTGCTCCATATGAATTTAAATAATACCATTGATTGTTATCTTTCAACCATCCAATAGCCATATTTCCACCTGAATGTAAATAATACCAAGTTCCAGCAATTTGCTTCCAACCTGTGCACATTGCCCCACTTGCATCCATATAATACCAAGTTCCTTTAACATTTATCCAGCCTGTTAACATACTACCATACGCATTTAGGTAATACCATTGACCATTCAAATCAAGCCAACCCGTGTACATATACCCTTGACCTGATTCATCTAAATAATACCATTTACCAGAAACTCTTTGCCATCCGGTTTGCATGACACCTGCATCGTTTAATAAATACCATTGATTTTTAACATAAACCCAACCTGTGCATTTATTTCCATTTTGATCATAGTAATACCAATCATTACCATCTAACATCCAGCCTGTTTTAATAGCACCATTTTCATCAAAAGTATATTTAACACCATTGATTTCTCTTACTTGATTAGTAATAGCAGCATATGGATATGCTTCATTATTAGCATCTAAATAATACCATTTACCATAGTATTTATACCATCCACTTACTAAACTTGCATTTCCATCATAGAAATACCAATGAGCATCATCATTTATCCAGCCTGTTTTAATAGCACCATTTTCATCAAAATGATATTTTATTCCATCAATTTCCTTTACTTGATTTGTTATTGCTGATGATGGATATGTTTCATCATTAGCATCTAGATAATACCATTTACCATAATATTTATACCATCCTTGTTTACAGGTAGCATCATTATTTACAAAATACCAGTGATTTTGATCATTTACCCATCCTGTTTTAACATTTCCATCTGCATTTACATAGTAAAAAGTTCCATTATCATTAACAATACCTGTAATTGCTACATCATTTTCATAAAAATAAACTTTCCCGTTTTCTTTATAAAGTCCATTTTTTACTTCAACAACATCATTCATCTTTACTTCATCATTTCTCTCTAATGCCGAAACAAATGATAGACTCATTGAAATTGAAAATAGAAAAATGAAACATGCTATTCCTTTCTTCAAATAACCTTTCATTGCTAAAACCTCCCTTGTATTCATTTTATCATCAAAAAAATTTCTAAACAATATAACTAATAAATAAAAAGCAAAGACTCCAAGTATAGCTATAAAATAGTCTATAGTTTTTATTCTATGATGATACCTAAAAATTAAAATACCACATTTCCTTTAGCCTTTAATAATTCCTATTTTATTTAAACCTAGCATTATAACAACATCAATATAGAGTAATTGAATCACAAAAGAATTATATTTTTTTGTAATCTTGTCTATTCTATATTTCAAAGCTCTTTTTGCCGTATATGATAAATGTATATCTTTTTGAGATAAAACATCTTTAAATAAAGTTACATAATCTTGATCTAATAAAGGATTTCTATTACTTGCTGTAGAAATACCACCTAATTCATATTGAATTGTGGGATAATCAAGATATCCAATTTTTTCATTGTTTAATGCTAATTTTGCATAAAATGGATAATCTTCTAATAATCTATATTTTGCATCAAAAAAACCATATTTATCAAAAATATCTTTTTTATAATAAGTAGAGGCTCCTGATACAAAATTACCATATTTCATAATATATTCAAAAAAATGATTTGATTGATCTAATAAAGAAACCTGATATAAACTTGGATAATATTCTATACTATTTTCTTTTTTGATCATTCTTTTTGAAGTATATATAAGTTTATCTTCTTGATCAAAAGCATTCATAATTTCTTGTAGAGAATTTTCATTATAAAATTGATCTCCACTTGATAAAGGACAAATGATTGTTCCTTTTGCCTGTTTAATCAAACTATTAAAATGTTTGACAGTTCCTCTATTAATTCCGTTATTTATAAGTTTAAAGTACGTAAATTCATTTTTATACTGTTCAGTGATTTTATCAAAGTCTTCTTGCGTATAATTAGGTGAACCATCATCACTTACAATAACTTCATAATTTGAATATGTTTGCTTTTTTATAGAATCTAATGTTTGTCTTACTTGATCTAAATTTTTATAGACCATTACAATGATTGTTGCTTCTATATTCATATATTTTTCCTTTCTTAATTATCTTTTAAAACTTTAATTATATTTTGAGTTACATATTTTACATATTTATCTTCAAATAATTCATCTTTTAATTTTAATCTTTTTTCTTTTAATGGATCTATTCCATTTTGTAAGTCTAAAAGAATTTTTTCTACATCTTCAAAACTATAAGCATTATAAGATACACTAAATATTTTTTTCATAATATCATTATCATCCACAGCATCAGTATGACAATAAATAATAGGTTTACCCGTTAAAAAATAACAAGGTATAATTGATGAAATATCTCCTACAAAAACATCTGAATGCCAAAATGTTGTAAAATATTCTGATGTTTGATCATAATATAACTGTTCATTATTTTGGAACTTACTTAAATATTCATCTACTTCATCGGATGTAATCAAACCTAAAGATATAAAATTTTTAAATGTAAGTGGATGAGGTCTAAAAACAAGACTTCTTTTCTTATCTTTTTCAACATAATCAACTATATTATATTTATAAGTTAAAAAATTACTTCCTCCCAATTGCGTATCTATTGTCCATCTAGGAGCCCATATAATCTTAAAATGTTGATCATCATTATCCCAAAATAGATTATCTTCACTTTGTGCTTTATTAAAAGCATTAAATATAGGATGTCCTGTTAATATCGTTTTTCTTAATCCTAATCGATGAGATAAAGGTGCTCTTTTTTTATTAAAAGATTCTGTAACATAACTATCCGCAAAAAAGATATGCAAATATCTAAAGAAATCCACATTAAGTGAAGTATCAAAAATATAGTTCATCATTTCATATCCATAAGGTAAATAACATGTTTTTGTATATTTTGAAACTGTAGATATTTTATATTCCATTGGTAAGTAAGAACTATAAGGTCTTTCATAAAAAACATAGTCTGGATTAATATTTTTTAAATCAAACCATTTTCCTTGATCAAAAGCTTTAATTGTATTTTGATGATTATGATTTTTATGAAAATCATAAATCTTTGTATTCATTGTTTGGATATCAAATTCTTTTTTTGAATAATCAAACTCTGGAATCATTAAAACATATGTTTCAAACTGATCATCATTAGATAATTGATTATATAAATCATCTACATTGATCCACAAATTAGACATTTGTGAAATAAATACTATCTTTTTTTTAGTGTTTGTTACTTTTTTTAAATTTTTTATTTTAAAATCAGCTACTAAAAAGCGGTATGAATCATATATTTTTCTAGCAACTTTATACGTTAACTTTGTCTTATCCATATTCATCTTATCCTTTTATTAATTTAAAATATTCTATTATTTTATTTCTATTTAATAAAGCAATAATTCCTATTATACCTACAAATATAATTCTTAACCAAATTGTATAATATGTAAATGTCAATAAAATAATTAAAATCGTGAAAGCAGTAGCAATAATAAATATTTTTTTCCAATCAAACAATGTATCATATCTATAATCTTCTATTTTATCTTTACATGATTTATTCATATAATATAGATTACTCAACCAAAAAACAATATAGGAAAATAAAGTTGTATACCCAGCTACAACGTATCCAAAAACAGGAATAAGTAAGAAATTCAAAACAATATTTAAAACAGCACTTAATATAGATCCTTTAACAAGATAACTATTTTCTTCAAAATAGAACATTACATTTATACATAATTGTGATAAAAATAAGAATAATAAACTTCCTGCTACTGGAGGAACGACCCAAATAGCATCTTTATATTTACTTCCCCCTAAGATAGCAATAGCTTCAGGACCAAATAAAATAAGTACAATCAACATTGTAGCAATAAATATTATAATAATATTTGTTACTTTTTTTATCATATTATATTTTTTATCTTTAATACTTCTGTATGTCCAAGGAACAAATGAACTATTGATAGAGTTAATAACAAAAACTAAGACAACAGCGAATTGATAAGCAACACTATATAATGCTGCATTTGTTTGGCCAGACATTCTACTAATCATTATTCGATCAGATTGATTAAATATCATTTGTGATAAATAATATGGTATAAGAGGTATATTAAATTTTAAAGCATATGTCCAATATTTTTTATCATATAAAGCCTTCCCTTTATATAATTGATAAATGTATATAATTAAACCAATACATAGATATACTGCAGTATTTCCTAAAATACGTGCTATTCCCTTTTCTTCAAATAAAAATACACCAACCAACCCTATTAAAGGAGATGCGACTGATATGATAAGAGTTACAATAATCATTGGTTTATATTTATATATAAAACGTTGTTTATTTGTCCAAAAAGTTAAGACTGTACTCATCAATATTTCAACAATCATTGCAAGAACAAGTATTGATGGTAATTCCAATAAATCATTCCAAAATACTGGAGCTATGATGTATATAATTAAAGTTATTAATGTTAAAACTGAAACAATCCCTTGGATAGAAGATATGTATCTATCTCGATCATTTTCAAATTTAATCATAGCTGTATCAAATGACCCATATTGTAAGTTCAAAGTAGCAAAAATAGCTACGATATTCATCCATGATTGATAGATACTATATTGCCCATATTGCTGAGTTGTCATTAATCTTGTAAAAATGGGTAACGTTATTAAAACAATACACTTTTGTACAATACTACAAATTGTATAATAAATAGAAGCTTTCACTTCAACAGGAACATTTTTATATTTCGATATTATTGATTTAACCATTTAAACTCTCCTTTTTTCAAAGCAATTATATATAAAGAAAGCAGTGAAAGCAAATAATCCCTTATTTTTATTTCACTGCTTGTGTATTTTTATGCTATTTTCTTTAATAAGCTAACAAAAAATCTCCTTCAATACCTGCACAAATCAATATGAGTAATATATTTTTATGATATCTATACTTATTTTTCAATTACACAATCATCATAAACATACAATATAATATTTGAACAATCTTAATTTTTTAATAATTTCAATACTTTATTATATATTTTCTTCTTTTAGATATGCATAGACATTATGAATCAACTTTTTCATACATATCATACTCTTATTTTTTACATATAGCATACCATTCTAAATCTTGATATCTATCATCAATAAATAAATGATCTTTAAATTTTCCTTCATAAATAAATCCGCATTTTTTATAAAAAGAAATTGCTCTTTTATTAGATGATAATACATTTAAATAAATTCTATGCAATTGTAACTTATCAAAACCATATTTTAATAATGATTCCGTTGCTTTTTGATTGGCACCTGTTCCTCTTGCTTTTTTTCTTGTGCTAATTGCATATTCAGCATTTTTATTTTTTAAATCAATATTTTTTAGAGAAATTGTACCTAAATATTCATCATCTTGATCATCAACAATTGCAAAATGTTGCTGATCTTCTCTAAAAGAATTTTCTACGAACTTTTTTGCTGCAATATCATCTATTTCAGCAAAATTATTTTGAAAAATATGTTTTGCTTCTTCATCATGCATCCATTCTAGCATTAATGGAACATCTTTTAATTGAAGTTTTCTTAATGTAATCATAATTATCCTCTCATTATTTAAACGCATTTAGTTTATCAATAACATAATTCACTTCTTCATCTGTCATTCCATAGTACATTGGAATACTTAAAACAGTTTTACTAATTTCTTCTGCAATTGGTAAACTTCCTTCTTTGATATTTAAATCTTTATATGCTTCTTGTAAATGCATTGGTATAGGATAGTGTTTTACAGTCCCAATCCCGTTTTCATTTAAATATTTTTCTAATTCATCTCTTTTAGCACATCTAATGACAAATACATGATAAATATGTCTATAATCTTCACTATCTTTTAATGGTAATTTAATTAATGGATTTTTTATTCCTTCAAAATATTTATTTGCTACATTTCTTCTATATTCATTCCATTTATCTAAATGTGGTAATTTACAACGTAAAAATGCTGATTGAATTTCATCTAAACGACTATTAGTTCCTTTATAAATATGATGATATTTGTAATCTGAACCATAATTACCTAAAGCTCTAACTTTATCAGCAATTTCTTTATTGTTTGTAACAACTGCTCCTCCATCACCTAAAGCGCCTAGGTTCTTACCTGGATAAAAACTAAACCCTGCTGCATCTGATAAAGTACCTACTTTTTGACCTTTATATTCTGTTCCATGTGCTTGAGCTGCATCTTCAATAACATATAAATTGTGTTTTTTAGCAATTTCATTAACTGCATCCATATCTGCAGGTCTTCCTTGTAAGTGAACAGCTATAATTGCTTTTGTTTGATCTGTTATTTTTTCTTCTATTAAAGCTGGATTAATATTATAAGTTTCTAATTCTGGTTCTACAAATATAGGTGTTGCTCCACAATATGAAACAGCTAAAGCTGTTGCAATATATGTATTTGATGGAACGATTACTTCATCTCCATTACCTATATTCATCGCTCTTAAAATTAAATATAATGCATCTAATCCAGTTGCTACACCTACACAATATTTAGCATTACAATAATCTGCAAACTCTTTTTCAAATAATTCGCATTCTTTTCCTTGGATAAAATAATTACTATCAATTACTTTATTATATGCTTGATCTAAATCTTTTCTTATTTCATCATGCATTGGTTTAAATGTTGCAAAAGGTATTTTCATTCTATTCACTCTCCTTAATAAATTCTAAAAAATCATCATAGTTTCTAATATAATCACTTTCATCATATGCTTCTGAAGCCAATACTAGCAATACTGCATCAGGAGAAAAATCAAACATTTCTCTCCACATATTATTAGCCACATACAATCCTTCATATGGTTTTTCTAATGGTACAACTTTTTTTTCCTTACCATTATCTAATAATATTTTACAAGTTCCATGTATACAAATTAAAATTTGTTCTAAGTTTTTATGTGCATGATATCCTCTACGGACTCCTTCTCCTGTATCATACATATAGTACACTCGCTTAATTTTAAAAGGTATATCTTTAAATTCTTCTAGAGCAACAAGTTGTCCTCTATCATCACCATGTGGTTGAAACATATATTTTATTACTTGCATTTTTCCACCTCTTTATCCATTTTTCTTATACTATTATATATTAACATTATTATCACATCAAAATACTCAATATTTGAAAAAATACTATTAAATTTTTTAATTCTATAATCAATGAGCCTCTATTTTTTATAATAGATTGTATGATCTATTTATTTTTGTTCTAATTATTTGAAACAGTCCCAAAAAATAATCTATTTAAATTTGATATACAATCATCACTTATAATAATTCATAAGATTTGAACAGTTGATTCAAAACTAAACAAACAATATTTTCAAGTAACTCTTCATTCTTAAAACACATTACAATAATACTAGCAAATATTTCTTCATTTTCCAATATCTGTTTCTTTCATCCTTTTAACTTATTTTTTGGGCAATTTTTACCATAAATGAAAATAACTTTTCGGGTAAAAGAGCTGTCACAATATCAAATTTTGCAATGTCAGGTGCAAGATATCTCAATTTAAATAAGGTTTTTATATTACCTGTTCTTCTAGCATTAGCAAATTTCTCAATTTCATTTAAATCTTTGTGATTAGGATATTTTTGTTTAAAATCTTCAATCATTTTTAAATCAGGCATTATTCTCTGATTGATATAATCTTCCTTTGTCTCTATTCCAACTAATACACCACTAACATTTTTCCCATGTCTTCTATATTGAACTAAAGGTAAATTTAAATACCCTACTTTTCCTTCTGTAGAAGTACACGCCAATACCCATTTATCATGACCTGTGTATTTTGAAAATGGTAAAGACTTTTTTGCAAAGCTAGCTTTCATTATAATACTCATTCCTACTGCATAAGTAACAAAGATATTATATTTAGTTATATCATCGTAAGTATTCCAATTATCATAGTTTTTATTGCTATGTTTTCTAACGCTACTGCAAGTGACGTTGTCATTTTCATCAATTATTTGTTTATCCGTAACAACTAAGTCGATATTCTTTTCATTCATATATGCGACACACTTTTCAACTTTATCATCCATCCATATATCATCTTGATCACAAAAAGCAATATATTCACCATCTGATCTTTGCACCAATTTTTCAAAAGCCCCCATGTAATTTAAATTTTCTTCACAATATGGCAAAACCTCATAGGAAAAATTTGTGATATATTTTTCAAATAAATCTAAATTACACCTTTTTTTTATACAATCATCAAATATATATAGTTTTAAATTAGGATATGTTTGATTATTTAAAGAAATTAATTGTTTTATCAAATATTCTTCATTTGGATTATATACCGACAATAATATATCAACTTGTTTATTATTCATAATATTTTTTCATCCTTTCTTTATACAACAAAATTTAATAAATTACAAATAGTGCAAATAAATTTGTAATTTACATAGATTTTATTTCATTTATAACATCTTTTTTGTTAAATAATAAATTGCTATTAATGCAAAAGAAGCAAAAGAATATTCCTTCACAATCTTTGGAAATCCAATTGGTAATAGTACGACATTATTACCTCTAATTCAATAAATATTAACACACTTTCTTTAACAATTAAATATTATAAATAAATATTAACAAAATTAAACACTATGGTATAGTGATTTTTTTATCATTCTTTAGCAATGTACCTTGTCACTTAATGAATTTATTAAGCTAGAAGTCATTGCCAATGTTAAAATAACAAAAATATATACCAAAAAGTATTTTTAATCTTCAATAAGATAACAAATTATTTGCAAGTTTCGAACCTTCAGTATAATATTCATCTTTATAACTAGTAATTCTTAAAATATTACCTCCTATTCTACATATATTTTTATCTATCACAACTACCTTTCAACATGATGCCATCTTCTACGACAACTTTATCACGACTTTATACAATTAACAATCTTGTTTCTTACTTTGATTTTGCCATTGGCAATGTCGCAAAGCATAAACTATATTACTCAAATGTCATCCCAACAACAAAAAAATCTATATTTGCCTTATCAAAAAATGACAGACATTATTTGTACTGCAGGGTTTGAATGGTGTGTTTTCAAAAGAGCAAGAAATCGGCATAAATTTAAATACCACTTGCTCAAAAAAATACATATCCGCTGAAAAATCAATGTGCAAAATCTAGCGGATGCGTTTTTTTAAGTAAAATTATCACTTATTTCTCTATATGTTTTCGAACCTACATTCTGTTTAATTATTGACTTTAATCGTATTTTTACTTATTTTTCGCATAATAGGCTTTATCTTTTACTGCTTATAGTTCATCATATAATTTATTTATAATTTTATCATCAAAATCCTCATCAAATTTTCTTGCCATTAAATAATTAACTTTTTCTAATTCATCACAATCCTCTATTGTAAAAGTTTTAGGGTGATTAATTTGTCCTTTCCAATTAACATATGTTAATTTATCATAGTATTTGTCTTTAAATCTACTATTCATATAAATCGTTTGAAATATGGATTCATCTGGAACCAAAGAGCCTTTATAATAGTCTATATATTCACCTTTTAATAATATATCATATATTTCTTTAGCACATTCATAGCTCAATGTTCACCATTGACTTCCATAATAGAAATCAACGTTAAGTGTATTTTTTCTATCAAGTAGATTTCCTAAATGTAGTGCAATGTTTATGTATCCCATCTTTAAACATCTTACAAAAAAATTTTTGCTTCTCATCCAATTTGGAAAATACATGTTCATTTTTATTTTTCCTTTTCTTTTTACAGCTATTTCTGATGCCTTTTTTGATTTTCCTTTAAACATTAACTTTCTTTTTTCTGTTAATCTGATTATAAACTCATCATTGCATTCTTCTTTTAAAAAATATTCGTAATATATATTGGCATCATATCCCCTGTCACATACAAATGTACATTTCTTTTCTATGATTGATTTTATATATTCTATACTCTTTAGTGTTTCTTCATTCATTGATTTGAATTCTTTACTTTCCGTTGAATAAATATGACTGTATAAAGATATAGGTTGCTTCACAAACATGATATCCTGGATAGATATCATCTTTTAAAGAACTTGCATCTCGTACCTTGCATAGGTCCTCAAATTTTTTCCATATTTTTTTATGATTTCACTATCATCAAGCAATACGAGTGATTCTTCATCAATCTCATTGAGTACAGCTCTATTGTAATTATTTCTAATGATTTCTAATTCTTCATCATTTATTTTTTCAAGATTTTTAGACAGACGATCAATCGTATAATTAAGTTTTATATTTTCGTCAAGTGCTCTAGATATGTCACTAAGCATTACACTTTGATTCTTCGATAGACCATATAACATATCCATAATAAATTTAGCTGTTGGCTTTTTTAATCCTTCAGTTATTTTATTAGAATAGTTTATAATTTCTCTTTTAGTTTCATATAGATTTGTGTTAAAATTGTTCATGGAAAATCCCTCCAGTATTTTGTTTATTGGTCTAAACTTATTATACTATTTATGAGGTTGATTTTCCTTATAAAACAAGCAAAAACAGGCAAGTTGTGAATATACTTTTTGCCTGTTTTTTATTTTTATCGAAACTCAAAATATTTTACACCTCTATACTACATTTTCAAACAATCAACAATTTAATTTACAATGCACTAAAAATTGCTGGTATTCCATATCCATTAAGATTAGCACAATCTCTATAAAAAACTTAAAGAAATACACTATTTCATTTTTAATTTACTCTCTAATTTATTAATGATTTCTCCATCAATCTTTTCATCAAATTTTCTAGCTATTAGGAAATCACTATTCATAAGTGTATCATAATCATTTATTGTCAAAGTCTTAGGATGTCTGTTTTCACCAGTCCAATCTAAATAAACTTTTATATTCTCTCTAGTATTCGTATAAGGTGTTTTCATAAACAAACTTTGAAACAAAGACTCATCAGGGCAAATAGAATTATCAAAAAAGTCTAAAACTTCTTCATGCCTTTCTAAATAATCTAACATCCACTCCACGCTTGAATGAGTCAATGTCCACCATGAACTTCCAAAGTTATATTCCAAGCCTGTTATATTTTTCCTTTTAAAAAATAAAGTTTTGTATGGTCCCCCTGTTATTAAAATGTATAAATGTTTCAAAATTGTCATTGTTATTGTTTGATTTGCAAAACAAGTTGGATATTTTAAATCATTTCTTTTTTTAAAACGTTTATATATTTTATAATTCCTATCCATCACATCAATATAATTAGCACCCCTATGCTTTTCTAAGTATTTTTTAATGTAATCGATTGATTTTATTGGAAAATCTTGACCACTCATAAACCAAAAGTAATCATATTGTATATTTGAATAAAATGCTTCTTTTAATAGATTAGTTGTAGCATGAATCATTTGATTCTGACCCCATTTAATATCAAGGCATTTACTTTCATCTAAAATAAACACGTTTTCTTTCTTTATAATTTTATTTGAAATACCACTTTTTTTGTTATGTGTAAATAAAAAGAAACATCCTCATCATCTAATGTATTGATCATTTTATTTATTTGATTTGGATTTTTATGACATAAAATTAAAAATGCTATCTTCATATACTTTTTAATATACTATAATATTCTTCATATAAAAGTATGATTTATAGTATAAAACTCCTTTTCTTATAATTTAATATATAATAACTATAACGATCCTTTACCATAAACAACGCCTTTAATTGTTTTATATATAATTGTAAAATCTAACCAGATAGACCAATTATGATAATAATAATCATCTAATTTACAACGATAATTAAATTCAACATCACTTCTACCATTAGCTTGCCACATTCCTGTAACACCTGGTTTACATTTAATAATAGAATTGTAATATTGTCCCATATCTTTCTTTTCTCTTGGTAAATAAGGTCTAGGACCAATTAATGACATTTCACCTAATAAAACATTAATAAATTGTGGCCATTCATCTAATGACGTTTTTCTTAAAAAATTTCCTACTGGTGTAATTCTTGGATCATTGACTAGTTTTTTATTTGTCAGATATTCTTCTTTGATCTTTGGATCTTTTTCCATCAGTTCATCTAAGATTTTTTCAGCATTTGGTACCATTGATCTAAATTTATAAATTTTAATCATCTTCCCATTTTTACCAATTCTATCTTGACTAAAAATAATACTATCATGATCTCCACTTTTTACATATTTATACTTAACAAAAACTGTCAAAGGAATTAGTATTAAACAACCAACAATTCCTGCACAAATATCAATAAATCTTTTCATCGTATTAGCAAGAGCCGACATTTCATTATTTGCTGTTGCAATCAGTAATTGTCCATCAAAATCCTGAACTTCAGAAGAAAAAGTCATTGTTCCATTAACATCTGGTAAATACTTAACACTTTCAACTTTTCCATAAATATCCGACATTACTTTATCAATCACTTCTTCACTTGCTTCTGGTAAAGCAACAATTATTTGTTCAATTTTTAAAGTTTTAATAGCCTCATCCAATTCTTCATAACTATAAATAAAACTATTTTTAATCACATTTTCCTGTTTAAAATCAAATAACTGATCTGTCCAATTCGCATCCACATAACCTTCTACTTGTGTTAAAGCAAAACGATTGTTATTTGATATTTTACCTAATCTTGCTGCTTCGTAACCTGTTCCAATAACCAATGTTCTTCTAGCAAATTGATCTCTAAAAGCAATTCTAATATATCTATCAGCTAGTAAACAAATAATAAACATTGAAGCTACCATGATTGTTAAATGCATTCTTCTTTCATAACCTGTCGATTTTGGTACTAACACAAGCAATGCGATATAAAAACAAAAACTTGATTTAACTAACGCTTTAATTTCATCCCATATTAAGCATGTATTTAATGAATAATGTCCATATATAAATAAGAATAGGAAATAAAGTATTCCTGATCCAATGATTAAATCTAAATCCATATGGAAGTATAAACATATAAAGTAATACATTATTACTTCTATTAAAAGTAACATAAAGGGCATTATTTTTCTATTCATATTTTACACCTCTTATTATGTCCATTATATCGTAATTCGATTATTAATGCTATCTTTTCTCTTTTATAGTATAATAGATATATCAAAACTTTGGAGGGTCAATATGAAGTTTTTTTATGAAGGTATCAATAAATTTATGTATAAACATCCTTTTATAAAATCTTGTGTTTATTTTGCATCAAAATTTTGTCCATGGATGGTCGCTATATTTTATTCACTCTTTTTATTAAAAATAGTGATAGAATCACAAACTGGTTTTTATCTTTTATTTATCAAACCATTTGTCGTTTTATTAATTACTGTTCTACTTAGAATATTAATTGATAGACCTCGTCCTATTCAAAAGTATGACCTTAAACCTATTGATGATAAAAAAAGAATAGGTCATTCTTTCCCAAGTATTCATACGAGTTTAGCTATTTCTATTGCTTTGACCGTTATTGCTCGAGGACCAAATATGGGATTATTACTCTCAGCACTTGCTATTACAATTACTTGTACAAGACTGCTTACAGGTGTTCACTATTTAACAGATATTCTTGCAAGTATTTTAATTGCCCTTGCTATTTATATCATTTAACGAAATAAGAAAATTATTTCGTTTTTTTAATTTTTTAAAAGAAATTTTGACTTTTAGTGTCTATATATATACTGAAAGGAGAATTTATAATGGAAAAGATAAAACCTAGAATTACTGATTTTAAAAATGATCTTGTATTTAAGTATTTATTATCAAATATGAAAGATGAACAATGTAGGCGTTTATTAAAACTTATTATCGAAGATGTTATGGATATTAAATGTAAGAAAATTAATGTCTTAAATTCAGAGCTTAATCCTCATCATATAAGTGATAAAGATATGATCTTAGATATTCAGGTAATAACAGAAGATGGTGAACTGGTCGATATTGAAATGCAAAACAGTATATTCTCTAAAGAACTCTATCATCGTCTTCAAGCTTATGAAGCTAGAATGATCGATCATCAAGTCAATCGTGGAGATGAAAGATATAGTGACCATCTTCATAAAGTAAATTTGATTACTTTTATTAACGATATTGATAAAGATAATCTTGTATTGATTGACAGTTATGTGCCTAGAAATGAATATGGAAATGTGAGAAAGTTTAACTTAGCAACAAGCTACTTTGTCCAACTTCCATTTATTAAAGTTATTGAAAAAGAAAAAAGACTAGAAAACTTTTCAAGATTAGAAATCTTAATCTACATCTTATATCATGGACTTACCCATGATATAATATCTTTAGATAATGAGGTGGTAACAATCATGAAAGATAAGATGGAACAATTCAATGAAGATGAAGAACTTGTTTTAGCGGCAGAAAAAAGACAACTTGTTAAAATTCAACATTATCATGAAGGACAAAGAATGCATGAAGAAGGAAAAGCTGAAGGAAAACTAGCAAGTAAAAAAGAAGATACATTAATGCTTTTTAAAAGTAAATTTCCTCAAGAAGATAACGAATTATTAGAAAATCTTACTTTACAACAATATGATCATATATTTAAATCACTTATAGAAAATAAAGATTTAAAGACAATCAAAAAAATCATTGGAAAATAATCCAATGATTTTTTAATAACACACATAAATATAACGTCCAAATTTCACAAATTCTGTTTTCTTCCTTAAGATACGATTTCTTATTTCAAAACCTGCTTGTTTGATTTCTTGATCCATTTGTTCATAACTTACTAAAACAAGTTTATTACATAATTTTCTAGCACTATTAATAATGTCACACTGTTCTTTATAAGTAATCGGTGTATAAAGATTATAAGGAATATCAATAATAGCAATATCATAATGTCCTTGATGCTTATTAATATCATCTTTTGTAATCAACATACCATCAAAACCAAAATGATTAAGATTACATCTTGCTTTCCATGAAATATCCCTTGAAATATCAAATCCTTTGATAGAATACCCTAAAGCTAGTCCTTCTAAAACAACTGTACCCATTCCACAACACGGATCTATCATTGTTTTTGTTTGATCATTTTCTCCAGCAATATTAATCAATGTTCTTGCAAGTCTAATATCTAAAGAATTTGAAAAAGTATTTGGTTTATCATCATATTTTTTCCATGATGGAACACCATGATGATAATACCCAATAATCCATAAGTCATTCACTTTTGTAAGAGCAATTGTATGTTTTGGTTTGGACATATTCACACTACCCGCTATAAACCATGAAATATCTTTACATTTATCAAGTGTTTCTTGATAATCTGGATGGCTAATAGGATTTTTTAAATAAATAACTTTAAAATCTTGATAATTATGATTTTGGCGTTTAACTTCCTCTTTTAAGTCATCAAAATTGGAACTTATCGCCCAAATATCTATTTTTCCCTTCATAAAAACACTTATATTGACATCAATATCTTTATTTGTAATAAAACATTGTTGATATTCTTCATGAAAAAGATATTTAAATTCTAATGCACATAAATCATATTCTTCTGGTGGATAATTAAATAAATAAAAGTATTGTTTCATATTTTTCTTACCTCTAGTGCCCTATTTTAACAACACATCTTCATTTTGGCTACTGAAATAATCATAAATATGATATATTATCTCCAGGAGGCGACTATGAACTATTTAAAAGACTTAAAAGAACAGTTTACTTTTGATCAACTGTTATTAATATTTACATGTTTTAGTTTTACTTTTCCTTTTTATATATTAGGACCTATTTTATTGATTGAATTTATTTATTTGTTAGTATCAAAAAAAGCAATCATTGCCTTAAAACAAACACCACAAATTAAATTTCTCTATTTGTTTGTTTTAATCTCTTTAAGCATCTCCATTATTCATAAAAATATTTTAGGAGCACTTGCAACACTAGGAATATTTATTGTTATTATTTTAATGGTTTATTATCGAAAACATATTAATCAATCGACCTTTGAATTTATTATTGATATGTTGATTGTGTTATCTATTCTTTGGGCAATATATGGAATTTATGAGCAATTTCAAATTTATCATCGTTTAGGTGTTGATCATTTCACCTTTAAAGTTTATGCAAGACGTGAAAATCGCTTAAATAGTGTTTTCTACAATGCCAACTATTATGCGATGATGATTGAATTTATTGCCGTATGTACTGTATATAAATTCTTTACTGTTAAAAATAATCTAAAAAGAAGTATTTTTTATGTTATTGTTGGTTTTTTAAACTTATTTATGCTTTATATGACAGGATGTCGTGCTGGTTATGTGGCAATTGCCGGAGCTATTTGTTTATTTCTTATTTTTAATAAAAACTATAAATTATGTGTTTTGATAGCTCTTGGATGTTTAGGAATTGCAGGTTTCTTTGTTTTAAATCCTGATAAATTCCCTAGAATAGAATATTTGATTTCAAATTTAGATGTTAGAATTCAAATTTGGAGTTGTGCTATTCAAGGTATCAAAGCTTCTCCACTACTAGGACAAGGACCATTTACTTATATGATGATTTTAGATAAATATAATGGACATTTAACACAACATGCCCATAGTGTTTATTTAGATCCTTTACTTTCATTTGGAATTATTGGACTCGCATGTCTTGTTCCTTATATTTATGATAACTGTAAACGTCTTTATAAAGTAAAAGAGCATTATTCTTATATTGCTCTTGTTATGGGATTTATAGGTGTATTATTAATTCATGGTATTTTAGATTATACGATTTTTTGGATACACACTGGTTTATTCTTCTTATTTGTATTATCTAGTTTTGAAATGTTTGAAACAAATCGTAATTAGCGATTTGTTTTTATTTTTGATATGTTTTATAGATTGTTGCTACTACAAATAAAAGAATAGATAACTCTAAATATTCTATATTAAATACATGTTTATAGACCCAATCAACAATCATAAAAAGCATTGGTATTCCTACCCAAACAATTGTTTCAATTAATTGATTTCTTTTAACATTCATCTTGATCACCTCTTAACAGAATACTACTCCTTTTTATGTTAAGAAAATATCAAGTAAGTGTAAAAAAAAAGAACTTCTTTCGAAGTTCTATGCTCTTGCATTCATTGTATTTTGTTTTAATGAATTGACATATTCCATTTGATGTTTTGTATTTTCTTTTAATTCTTTTTTCATTCCTTCTAATGTCATATGTTCTACTTCTTTTGCTTCAGATTTCTTTCCACATACTTTTTCAAATGCTTCTTTTGCATCTTGTTGTAATGTGTTTCTCATTTGATTTCTTTGTTCTAATTTCATTTCTGATTCTTTGATTTCTCCTACAACGGATTCAAAGATTTCTTCTTTTGTTAATTCTTTTCTTGCTTCATTTTCATGTTTTACATCTTGACTATTTTTAAAATACTTTCTTAAAGATTCTTTTACTTCTGCATTGATTTCATTGATACTCATAATATTTATTCCTCTCTTTCCTAAGACACCTGTAGCTTATACTTTTTTAGATTCTTCGAAAAGAGTATTGTATACATTTTTAATTTCATTAACAAATTATTAATTTTGTAAGAGCTTTATTTGTTAATGAGATTTACAATATATAAAAGAAATACTTGATGCAATTAAACAAATCACTGCTAAAAACAAATAAGCATATAGCATTGAAAAATGACTTACAATATTTCCACAAATCATAGGAAATAAAGTCATTCCTAAAGCATACACCGCTTGGAAGAAGCCCATTGCCCTGGCAAGTCCTGAAAAAGATTTTCAATCAAAAAACCAATGCCATTATTGAAAATAATTCTAAATAAAGAAACACATCCTGAAGATAAAGCACCTATAAGCATAATCATTTTATGTTTATTTTTATAATCTTCCAATAATCCTACCGATAAACGTAAGCCCATTTGTGATATCCCATAAGTTCCTATAATAATTCCAATAAATGACTCCCCTCATTGATGTTATGTTATGTTACATCAATATCATTCACTACTATGAGAGTGTCTGTCTACTCATGACGTACTTATCACTTCGAATTACACTTATAGATAAGTACCTTGATATGCACCAAGTAGTCATAAGGTCTCACAGGGTCATCGCTATTTCCTTAATATCATGCCAACTGACTTCACAATATAAGGCCTATGTTATCGACTAGTTCATTGATAACACAGTAAATAGACTTCCACATTTATCGCAATGTCGTCACACATTCTACTGCCACACCTTCAATTCACACTTCGTTTCGACCACTCTCGAATACTGCATCTCCTTCACACACCGCCTTACGTTGATGCATTAGATTAAATTTCTCGAATAGCACTAGTGCGCACGATGTAGGACTTTCACCTACAGGATTTCTACATCCCATGACGCATTTTAAATTAATAGAGCCCTATCTTGAATAATCATTTATAAGTAGAAAATGTCATGTCCCTGTTGACATAACATATAAGCTACTGCCTGTCGCACGAAAAGACAACCCATTTAATTAGGTTGTCTTTCAGTGCGAGATTTTCTCAATCATCCTATTAATTTTGAGATTTAATTAAAGATTCATATACAGTTCCTTTACTGTCTTCTAAGGCTTTATTCCTATATTCCTTGCTTTTTGATTCATTACCCATATTTTTGTAGATAACTGATAATAAGAATTCGAGATAGGGAGTATCTGCATTGTTTTTAGTATATTCTGTATTTTCTAGATCAGATTTTAATTCATCAAAATACTTAATTCCACCACTAATTAAAGTATCATTGACCATATCCATCTGTCTATATAGGGCATGATCATTTGTCGTGCTAACCATTTCCAACAAACGATCAATCATAGGTGCATTTTTCTTATCTACATATATATAGAATACTGATTTTGCAAGAACAGACTTCTGCTTAGAATTCATAGGAACATGATCTATTATATTGTTTACTTGAGTATCTATTTGTTTATCATCATTTAGTTTTAGATAAGCATTTAAAAGTAAGTATTCTCTATTAAATGAAGGAATACATATCTTAGCTAGTTTAGTTGCTATTAAGTCTTCTATTGCCTTAATATCATTGTTTTGGAGTAATGTAAGATAGATTTTTAGAAGTTTCTTTCTGATGATCACTGGAATAATTCCAATAACAGCAATCACTATAACAGCAACTAACATAGCATTCATACTTTTATGCCCCTTTCTCAATCAACTTTATAATATCATTTAATTCATCAATATTTATATCTGCCTGGCTTTGATCCAAGCCAAACTTATCATCTTTTAAAGCCAATACCTTAATACCAGCTCTATTTGCAGCTAATATTCCTTTAGGTGAATCCTCAATTATAATAGCTTCATCTTTATTCACATTCAATTCTTTGATTGTATGTAAATATATTTCTGGATTGGGTTTACTTTCTTTGAATTGTTCACCACTTACTATAAATGTGAAATACTTTCTTAAATCAACTTGATCTAATGCAGTATTAATAGTATTTAAACTTGAAGAGGACGCTAACGCAATTTTATAACGTTCACTTAAGCTTTCTAAAACAGAATAGATCTGTGGTCTAACGACTGCTTTATAATCACAATCAAATGAACGAAAATATTCTTGAAGCATATTTTTAAATGTAATGAAATCTGTTTTATTGTTCCACATTGTGTATGCTTGTTCATAATATAATTTACTATCAATACCAATAAGAGGAATACAATCACTTACTTGTATTTCTATATCATGCTGTTTAAAAAATCTTATCAAATCATTTATATACATGGTTTCACTATCAAAGATGACACCATCCATATCAAAAATAATCGCTTTAATCGTCTCCATCATAATTCACAAAATTCTCCGTTTTTGCAGCTGCGATAGCCTTAAATTCTTTTAATAATGGATGTTGATAAATAGAGTGTAAGTCATTTGAAACAATAAAGCTTAATAATTGTACAAATGGTAGATATACAAGTGGACTTAATTCACTTGATACCGTATCACTCAAACTTAAAACATGACCATCTCTCGATAATTGAGGGTTGTTTGAAATCAAATAAGCTCGATTTGTGACTTTTCGTGTAGC
The DNA here is from genome assembly GCF_013361255.1 of Faecalibacillus sp. H12. Lineage (NCBI taxonomy): Bacteria > Bacillati > Bacillota > Erysipelotrichia > Erysipelotrichales > Coprobacillaceae > Faecalibacillus > Faecalibacillus sp. H12. The sequence continues at coordinate 52,643 of NZ_JABWDK010000005.1, forward strand.
CTTATATACTTGTTCTACACGTCGACTTGCACCATCGTTCCCATCAAAGAAAATCACATTGTATTGTGGCGTTAATTGAAGGTTTGGTCCATGGATATACTCTTCAATTTCATAGCAACAACTTGGAATATGAATAGTTTCACCCATTTTTAATGCACTTTCAAGTGCTGTTCCATAATTAGCACCCGCTCCACAACTGTAAACCCAGGACATAGATGAGAAATTCTTATAATGTTGCTGAATAAAGCTTGTAGCCTGATCAATCATTTCTTCATTTAAATCAACTGCTTTCTTTAATTCATCCAAATACTCAATCTTTCCAGAATACGCAATTGCGAATAAATCTAAGAATAACGCAAGTGAAGAAACACCCTTTGTAACATAGCCAACTAATTCTTCACCAACACCATATTCAATCACAACATCCGCAACATCTTTTACATCGCTGTTTTTATTTCCTGTTAAACAAATAGCTCTACATTCTTTTTTCTTGATGATTTTTAATGCTTCTATTGCATTTGTACTTAACCCACTCTGTGTAACCACTAGAACTAAGTCGTTCTCTTTAATGTCATTTTCATAATACGTAAATGTATATGGCATAATGATTCTTACTTCTAAACCACTTACTTTTTCCACAAAACTTCTCGCACAATAACAAGCATTATGACTTGATCCAGAAGCAACAAGTAAAATACGTTTTATTTCTTTTTGTTGCACTTCTTTCATCAATGGATCAACTAGTGTAGTATATTGTTCAATATTTGTTTTTAATACGTCTGGTGTTTCTTTAACATAATCAAGCATTGTTAATTTATTCATAATATACCCCCAATTATTAATATATAAAAGGTGGAATGAATCCACCCCTTATATTTTAGTATTCTAATCTTCTGTAGTAACGACGGATTTCCATAGGGTGACGAGTTTCGATTTCCATATGAACATCGATTCTGTTGTTTACAGCATGCATTACATGGTGAGATAAGTGTTTACGATATTTTTCACTAATTCCCTTTAATTCGTAATCTTTAGAGTCGATGATTGTGTAGTTTTCACAAATTCTTGGAATAAAGTTAGCTACACGTTCAGATAATGGACGTTGAGCATCTTCACCGATATAGATAGTAACTGGAGTTTCTTTAGTTACGATTTCAAACATACCGTGGAAGAATTCATTTGATGTGATTGATTTAGTTTTTAACCATAACTGTTCTTCCCAATAGCACATTGCATATGAGTAAGTAGCACCCCATTGATTTCCAGCACCTACAAAGTAGTGCATTTCATCATTCCAGTGTTTTTTAGCGAATTCAACAGCAAATGGTTCAGCTTTCTTTTCAACTTCTACTAAAGCTTCTGCTAAGTATTTGTCAAATTCAGCATACATATCTTCGTAGTCTTCTAATTCACCATTGTTGAACATGAAACGGTCAGCAACCATGAAGAACTTTAACTGTTCGTTAACTGGGTAAGAAATCTTGTAGTCTCCTAAATCTAATAAGATAGCTTCTTTAGCATCTACAAATGAGATAACTGTAGAGCCAACTTCAGCTTTGATCTTTTTGATAGCATCAACTACTTCTTTAGTGTTTCCAGTTACAGAAGAGATAATAACAACTGTATCTTTAGTAATACGTTTGTTTCCTGTAGTTAAGTATTCAGCAGCATTTTCTGCCCAAGTTTCAATAGCACTCATTTCTTTCATATGTACTGTAGCCTGCATAGCACTTGCCCAAGTACCACCAACACCTAACCAGCAGATGTTTGAATATCCACGTTCGCAGATTTCATCAACGATTTCGTTGATCTGAGGGCGTAGAGCTAATGCGCCATTTACGCTATCGATTTTTTCCTGTTCATTAAATTTAATCATTTCCATTTTCTTTTCCTCCATTTATTTTAAATTTATTAACAACCTAAGATACCAAAGAATGCTCCGATCAATCCGATCACAACACAGATTAATAACAATGAAGTTGTCTTAACATTTTTCTTTTTCAATAAGTAGTAAACTAGTAATGTGAATAATAATGGCATTAAACCAGGCATGATATTATTGAATACATCATTTAACGTAGTTGCTTCATTACCAGAACCAAACTTCAATGGGAAACTGATTGCTACGTTTTCAGCAGTCATACCACCAACAACCATCAATCCTAAAACACTTGCTGCATAAGTAAGTTTTGACATTAATCCATTTTGTTGGATCTTAGCCAAGAATCCACTACCTAATTTATAACCAGTATTCATTAAATAATAACGTAATCCCTGAGCTGGAAGGTTGAAGATTAATAAAAATAAGATAGGTCCTAAGATATTTCCTTGATTTGCTAATGATAGACCCACACCAGTAGCGATAATACGTAATGTTCCCCAGATGAATGAATCACCAATACCAGCTAAAGGTCCCATTAATGAAACTTTTACACTGTTGATACTTTCTGTATCAAATTCAGGATCATTTGCGTTACTTTCTTCCATAGCAGCACTAATACCTAAGATTAATGTTGCCAATTGTGGCGTTGTATTGAAGAATTCCAAGTGACGCTTCATAGCTGCAACCTGGTCTTCTTTATTTGGATATAACTTTTTGATAACTGGTAACATACTATAGCAGTATGACATATTCATTTGTCTTTCATAGTTCCAAGACCATTCCAAACCGAATGAACGCCAGAATACTTGATTTAATTCTTTTTTAGTTAATTTATTAGAAGTCGTCATCTTCATCCACTCCTCCTTCTATAGCTGTTTGAGCTGAATTACTACGTAACTGAGTTAATACGATAGCAATGATGACTCCAAAGATTGCGATCGCTGTTACTGGAATCTTTAAGTATACGCTTAATGCGAATCCTAAGAAGAAGAAACATGCAACGTCTTTTTCCATAATCATCATTAATAATAAACCGAACCCAATTGCAGGTAATAAGCCCATTGTGATTTGTAAACCATTTGAAATCCATGTAGGAATGACATTTAATAAAGCCTGTACAGCAGGTCCACCAGCATAGTAACCACATGCCACGATTACACCGATAATTAAGTTAACACCGAAGAATCCACCTAATAAGTGCATTCTAGCAACTCCAGCCATATTTCCTTCAGCTGCATATTTATCTGCTTTGTGAACAAATGGAGGTAAGATGAATACCATTCCAACGTTCTTTGCGATTAATACTAGTGAAGCAACTGGTAAACCTACAGTTAATGCAGTTTCTGGTCCAGCTCCTGTTGTAATTGTGAAAGCTGTTCCTAATACAGTTCCTGAAATCATTTCAGGTGGAATACTAGCACCGATTGAGAAAGCTCCCATAAATGCTAATTCTAATGTTGCACCTAGAGTAACACCTGTTTGAATATCACCAAGTACAATACCTGTTAAAGTACCCATAACCAATGGTCTTGATAGCAAACTTGTACCGAACAAATACTCAGCATTTCCAAGCATTGCTACCAAGCCAAGTAAAATTGCTTGTAGTAACATATTTCTCCTCCTATAAAACTTTTTCTACATTTACTGGATTATCTTCTGGAACCATCTGAATTGTTACATCCACACCTGCTTCACATAATCCTTTTAAAATTGTTTCTTCTGCTGGTGTAATATTCATTGCTTTAGAAATATTACGAGTTTCAGCAGTTGCCTTAGTACCACCAAGATTTAATTTTTTGATGTTACACTCTTTACATAATCTTTCAGCATCCTTAATAGATTCAACTACAGTCAATAATTTATATTTGTCTGTAACACCACTATTGATTGCCTTTACTGCATCATCCATACTTTTAATAACTAATTTCACACCACTTGGCTTTGCCATCTTGATTGATGTTTTTCTTAAATCATCTTTCATAACTGCATCACACGCAATTAAGATACAATCTGCTTCAACTGCATTTTTCCAAGAAAAAGCAACTTGACCATGTAACAATCTGTGATCCACTCTTAATAATTTAATCATTTTCTTCTCCTCCTATTAGAAATCTTCATCATCTTCGCTTGTCATTCCATTCATAACAGTCATTCCATCTTTAGCTGCTTCGATCAAATCGTTCGCTTCTGCTAATTCAAGTTTTCCATTCAAGCCTTTCATTACTGCATCTAATACTAGTCCCATGTTCATTCCTGAGAAGACCATTACATTATCTAATACTGCAAGTTTAGATAATGCTGTGTGAACACTTCCACCTTTAATATCACATAAGATTAAGATTTGTTCTTCACACTCTTTTGCTTCTTTCAAAACTTCTTGATAAAAGTCTTCAGGATTTTGTCCAGGAAGCAAGCTATATGTTTCTATATCCTTAGCTAAATCTCCAACAATCATAGAAACTGAATCTTTCATTCCTTTAGATAATCCTCCATGTGATGCAAGTATGATTTTTGCCATATTCTCTACACTCCTTTCTTTTTCATTTAAGTTCAAGCTTCATGTCAGTTTATAAATTCTTTCGCTTAATCTGTACAACTGATTTCCACTTATACTCAAGCAAACTTTGTGCCAGTTTAGAGATTCTTTCGCTTAATCTGTAGAACTAACTTCCACTTATACTCAAGCAAGCTTTGTGCCAGTTTAGAGATCAATACGTTCAATCTATACAACTAACTTCCACTTATACTCAAGCAAAAAGTGTGCCAATTAATAGCACACTAATCATTAATAATATAGTTGTATATATATTCTACTTCTTCATCTGGAATCTCAACGTTGTAGTATGTCTTAACTTCTTTCATTGAGATATTTACTTGATCTATAAACTCTTGATGCTTTTCTTTAAAGTCTTGATCAGTAAAGTTTGAAATAGCCTGTCTTGTAACTAATCTTTCTACAAGACAGCAGATATGAACATATAATCCAAAGCATGTTCTATTTTTAAATCTCTTATGTAAGATATTCTGTAGATGGTCAATTGCTTTCGCAACATGTTCAAGTAGTTTATCCGGATTTAATATAGTTAAGTTATTCATGACATTGGATAATGTGAAATTACGTAAGATATTCTTTTCAAATATCTCCATCTGTTCTTTTTTCATATACTTTCCAAAGTATATCTCTATCGCATTCTGACCCTCATTAATAATCAATTCCTGTATACCTATATATTTCATAGATTCAATATTTGGATCAAGTGTCCCAATGACACATATAACTTCATAATCATTCATTAACTGATCATAAACCTGTTTACGTATTAAAGCAGGATAATCATAAGTAATAATCTTTAGATTAGAATCTTCAGGTAAAGAATTGAATAAAATTTCTTTGATCTTATGCGCTGCACCTAATCCTGATGCACAAGAACAGATTACAATAGGTTCTTTCTTTTTCTTAAGTTCTACATGTGTTTTATAGATGTTTTCCTTAAGAATAGAATCAATGACTTCAGTCACTGTTTTATTAAGTTTAATTCCCTGTCCTATTTCTAACGCACATTTAGTATTAATATTGTTTACTAAGGCAATATCCGCATTACTTGTATCTAATCCTTGATATATTTCTTCAAGAGAACCCATATCAACTAATAAATAAAGCTTTGAGATATTACCAACATATGCAATATAATCATTAATCTTTCTTGTAATAGCTTGTACATCCACATCTAATGGCATATCTATTGCATCAAATATATAACTATTCAACATTCTATTGGCTGCTTCCGCAATAGAACTTGCAGTTGAATAACCATGCGCAATAATAATCGCAATTGTGAGATCTTCACCAGAATGTACAAAGTACTTAATCATACAAATACAGATAATACACTCTACAAAGTCATCAATATCCTGATTCATATTATTCTTTAAGTAATGAGAAACATCCTGTCCTATTTCATATTCACGATGGAATTCAAGTTTAAGATATTTCTTTAAGTTCTTCACTTCATCATAATTCTCATTGATCCAGTTATTAGTCAGATATGTATTCTTAGAGAATTCTGAGATATATGTAGCGAGTGCTATCAACTCATTATGTGAAGCCCTAAAGCCATAATGTTCAGTGATATTATTAAATATCTTTTCTAGATAGTTAGTAAGATAATCAATTGAACCTGCACGATTATCATTAAAGATTAATTTTTCAAAATATCTATCTACAGTATTCTGTGCATTTATCGCAAATGAAGTATCTCTCTTTATATTAATTAATGATTGATAAAAATCTTTAATGATACCCTGATCTGATACAGGAAGAAGTGTATTAAGAGACACAAGCTTATGCTTCTTCATAATCATAGAAGAGACATCTATACTATTTCTAATACTGTCAGGTAAATCATAAGCATGAATTTCTAACGTATCTGAATTACTTTTATATAATGCACTCACACAACTTGCCTGAATCGTATTAGTCAGTTCACCAATATTACCTACAAATGTATGATTCAGTAACAACTCATAGACATTAGATGAAATAAGAATTGTTTTGTTGATACGTTTCTCTTCATTCTTTAAGAAGTTATACATGAGTTCCAGCTTTTCATTTTCTCCTCTTTGGGCAAGAGATGGAATTGTAAGAATAACAGGAATACGTCTAAGGAATGTTTTTAATAATGCTTTTTGTGGTACTTCTGTTGTTGCAAATATAATTCTACATTTTGATTTATACCACTTATTATTATCACCTACTAAGTGATAGATTCCCTGGTCCATATAAAGGAATAGTTTTTCCTGGCATTCCGCATTTAAACAATGCACTTCATCTAGGAATAATACACCACCATCTGCAAAATGTAATAAACCTAAGTTATCACTATCTGCACCTGTAAATGCACCCTTCTTATAGCCAAATAGGTTTGCTGTGAGTAGTTCTGGGTTATTGGCATACTCTGAACAGTTTACCTGTACAAAATTCTTAGACGCATCAATTAAACCTGTATCTACACAATATTCATACGTAAGTTTAGCCATAAATGATTTACCTGTACCAGTTGGTCCATAAAGCAACATTGGTAATCCAACTGGTGGATAGGCTACTGTTGCCTTAATCTTCTCAACAATCTGATACATACTTTCATTAGACCCAATAAGCTTTTCAAAGTTCTTTAACTCTGTCTGATTGTTTAATTCAGCTTCCAATTCATCCAATGATTTGTATTCATCTGACGAAAGTTTCTTCTTATATTTACTTTCAAGAGAAGCTCTTGAAAGATATAAGATAGGACTTGCTTTAATTTTAATAAGTTTTTTCTCATTAAAAAGTTCATTTAATAATCTTATCACTTGATTTCTACTTAGTTTTAATTCTTTTGATAATTGGGTGGATTGACATTCATCATATGAATTTTGATCCATTTTCCCATTAATCAACAACATTATTTTTTCTTCCAATGAAATCACCTCATTATTCATCATAAAACAAATAAAACTTGTACGCAACATTAGTTATTCGGTATACTATTCAAGTAAATACCTAAACATTAATTGGCACGAATTTTGCTATATATTGATAAGAGGTGATGAACATGAAGCAGAAAATGCAATATATTCAAACATTGAAACAAACTTTAAAATTGAATCAAAAACTATTAAAATCCTTAGATTTCTTGACTGACAACATTGATGATATCAACAAAGCAATACAGGATATACTAGAAACAAATCCTTTTTTAGAATTAAAATCATCAAAGAATTATGATAATCAGCAGTTTATTGAAAGTATTTCTAATAAACGTTCTTTAAAAGATGATCTCTATTATCAGTTATATGCCTATACACATCCTTATAATGAAGATGTAATGACATATCTGATTGAATCATTGGATGATAGTGGATTCTTATCTTATAATCTTGATCAATATATGAGTGACCTTCATATCGATCAAGATATGCTTGATGCACATTTAGATATATTACGTTCATTTGAACCTAATGGTGTGGGTGCCTCTGATGCGATTGATTCTATTCTTATTCAGTTAAAAAATAATAATAAAACTAAAACCTATACACTATTTAGAGATTATCAAGATGTCATCTTAACTCAGAATTATTCACTTATTAAACAAACAACAGGATTAAATAAAGAAGAAATAGATCATTTATTCTGTGAAATACGTTCTTGTAATCCATTCCCTTGTAATATGTATAATACGTTTCATGATGACTATGTATCTCCTGATATACTCATTGAAGTAGAGAATTCAGATATTACTATTACACCTATTAACCAGCCTGCTCTCATGGTGAATGACACTCTATATGAGAAAGTAAAGAATGATGAGAATATGAAAGCTTATTTTAATGAGGCACATTTCTTAATGGAGAATATGACAAAGAGAAATCAAACTGTTCTTATTGTCGCAAATGCGTTAGTAAATATACAAAGTGGATATTTCTTATATGATGATGAATTATATCCATGTACTTTATCACAGCTTGCAAGTGAGACAGGATTCCATGAATCTACTATTTCACGTACTTTAAATAATAAGTACTATAGCTTTAATGGTGAGGCTTATCCTCTTAAAAAACTTCTTGTTTCTCAAACTGCTTCAGGAGATAGCAGTGATTCTATTAAAAAGGCTATTGTTGAGTTAGTAGATGATGAAGATAAAGAACATCCACTTTCAGATAATCAGATTCTCAAAAAACTAGAGGAATTAGAATTACATTGTTCACGTCGTGTTATTGTCAAGTATAGACAACAATTGAATATTCCTTCTTCTACTAAACGTAAGGTGCTTAAGAAAGTAGGCTAACCTATCACTAGGCTAGCCCCTTATCAAACCGTACGTGCGCTATTAATGCATACGGCTTACCAATTTACTATTTATTTAATTTGTGTACGGACTATCTTGATAAAGAATCGTCCATTTTCTTTAATCTCTTTTTTGTGTAGAATGCTATACCTAGTTCTTTAAATTTTTGAATACGTTTTTCCATATCAACCTTATTTCTATGCATGTGGTATTCTACATACTTCTCAATAGTATAGGTTCCCCACATTTTGTAGTAGAACCACCATTTTGAGGGAATTAAACCGATGCGCACAAAGAATTCAATGTTCCATTTATAACACATTCCATATACTTTCTTTACTGTTGGATGTTTATGAATCATGCACATCCTCAATCGTTGGCGTACATATTTGTCCATTTTTTCCAGATATTTGCTCATTGCACGAATTAAATAGTGTGCTTGCATGTGATCTTCGAATACTTTGATGTTAAACCTAGAAGTATCTCGTTCTTTCAAAGACTCTATAAAGAATATAAATGGTCTTCTCCCGTTAAACATAGGAGTCATAAAAGAGACTCTCCTTTACATTTACTGAGAGAAAAAAGTCCTAGAGCTGGTATGCTTGTTCAAATCGATGGAACTCCTTTTGACTGGTTGGTTTGGCAACGATCAACGTTTTACTCTCCATATGGCTGTTGACGATACAACTAATGATATCCTTGCTGGCTGGTTTACCAAAAACGAATGCATGTATGGATATTGTAAGATGATGGAACTTCTTATCAAGAAAAAAAGGAATTCCCTTAGCTATTTATTCAGACAAACATACTATCTTCAAAAGTCCTGAAGGTAATATAACATCATTTGGTGTTATGATGGATAAACTTTGCATTGAAATGATTTTCGCAAATACATCTCAAACCAAAGGATTGATAGAACGATACAATGGTACAGTTCAAAGAAGATTGCCCAATGACATTATAAGGTTCAAAATAAAAGACTACGATCAATTAAATATATGGTTCAATACTTTTACATAAAATATCTGAATGAAAAATTTGCACATCTTCCAGTTGATCCTGTTTATGAATTTGTAGAGCTAACAGAAAATTACAATTTGAATCTAGTGTTCACTGTTTCAAATACCAGAAAAATAGCAGAAGGCAATATGTTTTCCTATAACGGATATTATTATGTCCCATATGATAAAAATGGATAAGTAGTAAAAATAAGAACTTCAACAGAAGTTACAATTTTATATTTTGTGCTAGAAAATAAAGTAAGAATGAAATATATTGGGATTATTTATGATTGTACATTGATAGGTACAAAACATAAAAACAAACAGGTACTAATAAATGATCATAAAGATTTAAATAATCTCATTCAAGAAATGGACAAAAAAACAAAGGGTTCACACTAATAGAACCCTTCTTCATTTTTGGTGACATTTTTGCTGAACGTTAACATCACTTATGATAAGTTTCTCTCCGCATGATTTTATATGCTCGATAGACTTGTTCAACTAAGATTAGCTTCATTAATTGATGTGGAAAAGTCATTTTAGAGAAACATAAACGATAATTTGCTCTTTGTAATAAAGATTTTCCTAAACCTAAAGAACCCCCAATCACAAAAGTAATCGTACTCTTTCCTCTAATCATACATTCTTCAATATGCTTAGAAAAAGCCACACTATCTATTTCTTTTCCATGTAAATCTAAAACAATAACATATTCATCATCTTTAATTTTAGCAACAATTTTATCTGCTTCTTTATCTTTGATGATATTTTCTACATTTTCACTTGCATTATCAGGAATTGGTTCATCTGGTACTTCAACCATTTCCACTTTACAGTAAGCATTCAATCTTTTGACATATTCATTGATTCCATTAACAAGATATTTTTCTTTAAGCTTACCAATTGTTAAGATTCTAATTTTCATAATGTCCTCCAGAAACAATTTCTTTTTGATCTGCAATCTTTATATTATCAAAATAAATATGTTCTTCATCAAAAACTCTTTGATATGTATCCAATGCCATTTCTTTTGTATTCGCTTCTTGTGATAAATGGGCCAAACAAATTTCTTTTGTATTTTCACCAATCACCTGCGCCATAACATGTGCACTATATTCATTATTAAGATGGCCCTTATCTCCAAAAATACGATTTTTTAAGAATAAAGGTCTTCTTGTATTCATCAACATTTCAATATCATGATTACTTTCAAAAATATAGTAATCTAAATTTTTTATATATTCCATATTCTTTTGTGAAACATAACCTGTATCTGTCATATAGAGAATTGTTTCATCTTTTCCTTTGATTACAAACCCTAAAGGGGATGTTGCATCATGAGATAAAGGTAATGGTGTAATTATATAATGATCTAATTGTATATTTTGATAATTTTCTAATTCATGACTTTCATCTATACCAGGGATGCATCCTTTTCCACAATAAACAATACTTTGATCAAAGATATCAATATTTTTATTATGATCAATATGATCATGGGTTAATAAAACATGGCAAATGTCATTTTCATTAAATCCTAATTGATTAAGTTTTGTATAAAGTTGTCTTTTACTAATTCCACAATCAATTAAAAGTCCATTTCCTTGATCATAAATGAAAATACTGTTTCCTTTAGAACCACTTGCTAAGACATGATATTCCATTTTTTCCTCCAAAACAAAAATGAGTACCAAGTACTCATTTTCTTATTTAAGTCCGTATTTTTTGTTGAATTTTTCAACACGTCCATCAGCACTAGCAAATCTTTGTTTTCCAGTATAGAATGGATGACAGTTAGAACAAGTATCAACACGTACTTCATCTAATACTGAACCACTTTCAAATTCTGCTCCACATGATGTACAAACTACTTTTACTTTTTTATAATTTGGATGAATTCCTTTTTTCATTTTTAATTTCTCCTTCCGCCTTGTAGATTTCTCACTACAAAGTAAGTTGCTATGATATATTAACATTAAATTATGTCGTTTTCAAGCCCTTTTTTATAATTTTAATCATCAACTTTGATTCTTCTAATAACAGCACCTAAAGTAATTAATTTTTGATCAATATTTGCATATCCTCTATCTATATGATATACATTGCTGATTTCTGTAATTCCATCAGCGATTAACCCTGCTATTAACAATGCTGCGCCACATCTTAAATCTGTTGCTTCTACTTTTGCTCCTTTTAATGGTGTTTTTCCATTTATATAACACATTGATTCATCTAATTCTATATTTGCGCCCATCTTATTAAGTTGTTCACAATGTCTAAATCTCTCTGGATAAATTGTTTCTATTACTTGTGATTGTCCGTTTGCTTGTGTAAGCAGTGCTGTTAATGGCTGTTGTAGATCTGTCGCAAAACCTGGATATACCTGTGTTCTGACATCGACTGCATTAAAGTTCTTGTTATCACCATAAACAATAATACTATCTCCAACATTTTCCATCTTCACTCCCATTTCTTTCAATTTTGAAATAAGTGATTCCAAATGTTGTGGAATGATATTTTGAATAATAACTCTTTCTCCTGCAGCTGCTGCCATAATTAAGAATGTCCCTGCTTCAATACGATCTGGAATGATTTCATGAGTACATCCTTTTAGATGTTCTACTCCTTCAATCGTAATCGTATCGGTACCAGCACCTCTAATTTTAGCTCCCATTTTTGTAAGTAAGTTTACTACATCAATGATTTCTGGTTCTTTTGCTGCATTTTCAATGACTGTTTTTCCTTCAGCTTTTACTGCCGCTAATAAGATATTGATTGTTGCTCCAACCGAAGCAAAATCTAAATATATTTTTGCACCTACTAAACGATCTGCTGTAATTACATGCGCACCATCAACAAATTCTACTTTGGCACCCAATGCTTCAAATCCTTTAATATGTAAATCTATCGGACGTGGTCCTAAAAAGCATCCTCCTGGTGCTTTCATCACAACTTTTTTACATTTTCCAAGTAATGCTCCCATTAAATAATATGATGCTCTTAATTTATCCACAGCATCAGATACTAATGGAACATTTTCCATACGAGAGGGATCAACAATTAAACTATCATGACTTCTTAATACTGTACAATTAAGTTCTTCTAATAAAACTGCTAAAGCGTCCACATCACTGATTTCTGGTACACCATAAATCGTTACAGGACTATCCGCTAAAATAATTGCCGGAATAAGTGCTACAGTGGCATTTTTTGCACCCGAGATTTCTACTGTACCATTTAATTTATGTCCGCCTTCAATCGCAATAATTTCACTCATGACTTTACCCCTTTTCTTCTATCTATATTCCCTAATACTATATTATAAATTCATTAAAAAAACAACTTAATAAAGAGATTTCACATAAACAAAAAAAAGCCCGAAGGCTTTTTAATTGATTAAGCTTTACCGATGCAACCGAATACTTCCATTCTATCTTTAACACATTGTTTAATAGCTTCTGCACCTGGTGCTAATAATTTACGAGGATCATATCCTTTTCCTTCTAAATCTTTTCCAGCTTCAATGTATTTACGTGTAGCTTCTTGGAAATATAATTGACATTCAGTGTTTACATTTACTTTAGATACTCCTAAAGTGATTGCTTTTTTGATCATTTCATCAGGAATTCCTGAACCACCATGTAATACTAATGGTAATTTCCCAGTTTCAGCTTGGATTGCATCTAATGCATCAAAGTCTAATCCTTCCCAGTTTGCTGGGTATTTACCATGGATATTTCCGATACCTGCAGCTAAGAAATCTACTCCTAAGTCTGCGATTGATTTACATTCTTTTGGATCTGCTACTTCACCTTTACCGATGACACCATCTTCTTCTCCACCGATTGATCCAACTTCTGCTTCTACTGAAACACCTTTTGAATGACATAATTCAACGATTTCTTTTGTTTTTTCGATGTTTTCTTCGATTCCATAATGAGAACCATCAAACATGATTGAAGAGAAACCTGCATCTAAAGCAGCTTTAGCTCCTTCGTATGAACCATGATCTAAGTGTAAAGCTACTGGTACAGTGATATTTAATGCTTCTACCATTGCTTTAACCATTGCTGCAACTGTTGTATATCCAGTCATATATTTAGCAGCACCTTCTGAAACACCTAAGATTACTGGTGCTTTTAATTCTTCTGCAGTTAATAATACTGATTTAGTCCATTCTAAGTTGTTGATATTGAATTGACCTACTGCATAATGTCCTTCTTTAGCTTTCTTTAACATTTCTGTTGCTGATACTAATCCCATAACAAATCTCCTTTTCTTTTTTTCGGTTATATAATACTATCTTTTATATAGAATTTCCATAGTTTTTATCATAAAAACCTTATTTTCCAAAAGCTTTTAATAATCTTTGACAAGCATCTTCTAAAACACTTCTTGGAATTGCAAGATTAAATCTTTCAAAACCTTCTCCACCTGTTCCAAAGATATATCCTTCATCTAACCATAAACCGGCTTTTTCTAACATTGTCTTTTCAAGTTCATCTTTATCTAAACCACATTCTCTAAAATCAACCCAACATAAATAAAGTCCTTCAGGTTTTACTAAATGAATATGAGGTAAGTTTTCTTTTAAGAATTCATCAAAATAAGTAAAGTTGTCATAAACATATTCCAACATTTCATCTACCCATAATTCACATTCATTATAGGCAGTCATACAAGCAATAATACCTAAAAAGTTTGGTTCATTAACCCCATAACGATTCATTGTTTCTTGATAAGCTTTTCTTAATTTTTCATCTGCAATAATAATATTTGATGTTTGTAACCCTGCTAAATTAAATGTTTTTGATGGTGCAGTTAAAATAACAGAGAATTCTTTATAACTTTCATCTACATTATAGAAAGGAATATGTACATGCTCTCCATAAACAAAATCTTCATGAATTTCATCAACAATAACTAAAACATGATGTTTCTTACAAATTTCACCAATTTGTTTTAATTCATCTTCTTTCCATACTTTTCCAATTGGGTTATATGGATTACATAAAATAAACATTTTAACATCATTTTCTACGATTGCTTTTTCAAAAGCATCATAATCCATTTCATAAGAACCATCTTTATAAACCATTTCATTTTCAATGATTTTACGATGATTTAATTCAATTGAAAAATCAAATGGATAATATACAGGCTTATTAATAATGATGGCATCATTTTCCTTTGTATAAGCATTTACACATAATTTAATAGCTGTTACCACACCTGGTGTTGGGATGATCCATTCTTTATCGACATTAAAATCATGTCTTCTTTTCATCCAAGAAATAACCGTATCAAAATACTCATCTGGCGCAAATGAATACCCATAAACGCCTTGTTTAATTCTTTTAACTAATGCATTTTCAATTTCCTTTGGTGATTTAAAATCCATATCTGCAACCCACATAGGTAACACATCTTTAGGTTTATTATTGGCTTCAATGGTATCCCATTTAGCACAATTTGTACCTTTTCTATCTACAACTTCATCAAAATCAAACATACTTTCCCTCCTATAATACTTCTTTATCTTTAAATTCATCTTTTGAAAAATGCATCAACGTCATTCCTAAAGCCATGGAAAGATTCAATGAATCTATATGATGACTATGAGGAATAAAAATAGATTTCCCATAATCTAGATATTCATCAGGTAAACCACTACTTTCATTACCAAAAACAAGTGAATGATAACCTTCTTTGGATTCAACCTTATGAATATTGGTTGCTCCTTTTAACATCAATGTATAAATATCATGACTTGGAAATCTTTTTAAATAATCTTCAAAACTATCAAAATACTCAATATTCAAATGAAACATTGCTCCCATCGAAGCTCTTAAAACACGAGGATCAAAAACATCGACACCTGGTCGAATGATTGCTAGATTATAATAATTGAACCCTAACATCGTTCTCATAATTGTCCCCATATTTCCCATATCTCCAGGATTAACTAAAACAACATGATTTCCTTCTTGTAAAGTCATTTCATATTTTTTAATGATTGCTATCGCAAAACAATTATCTTTTTTTGATAATTTTTGAATTGTATTATCACTTTCAATCAATTCAATATGTTTTTCTCTACAAATTTCATCAATAATAGGAATTCCTTTATTCTTATAAGAATTACTTTTTATATATACTCTTAAAACAAGATCAGGACGATTCTTTAATAACTCAATCGTTTCAAAAACTCCTAAAGTATAGGTATAATCAAAATCCTTCTTATATGCTTTAATCTTCATCTAATAAACCTTCTACTCTCTTTGTTTCTTCTTCTACACTTTCTTTTAAAGAAAGAAAATGTTTTTCTTCAAAATTAGCTCCTTGATGAATTAAATCAATCAATTCATCATACTTACGACAAGCCAATTTCAATTGTGAATATTTGATGGTCACATCTAATTCATTTCCGGCATCAGCTGTAATTTTATTTACTTCATGATATACTTCTTTAAACTTAGCATCTAAGTCTACTTTTTGTTTCTTTCTAAAAAACATCAAGCATTCCTCCCTTGCCCTTAATAGTATCACAAATTCATCATAAATTCAGTTAATTTTTAGATTGTCTTTTGTTATAATACATTCGAGGTGATACTATGAAATTATTAGCTTGTCCCAAATGTCATCAACAACTTCATTTAGAAAACAAAACACTTAAATGTGAAAACAATCATTGTTATGACATTTCTAAAAGAGGATATATCAATTTATTATTAAATCCTGATAAAGCTACCAATAATCCAGGAGATAGTAAAGAATCTCTTGTGGCGAGAAAAGCATATTTAAATAAAGGTTATTATGATCCTATCTTAAATCAAGTGATTACGTGTATTGATGAATTCAAACATCAAGATGATTTAAGTATTTTAGATTTAGGATGTGGAGAAGGATATTATACTCAAGGTTTAAAGAAACATTTTGAAAACAGTGATATCTATGGTTTAGATATTTCCAAGATTGCTATTGATATGGCGACACGTTATCGTAAAGATGTTACTTGGCTTGTAGGAAATTCTAAAAATATTCCTATCTTAGATCATAGTTTAGATTTTATCTGTGCTTTATTTACAGTAGTAAATCAAGATGAATTAAAAAGAGCATTAAAAGAAGATGGTTATATTGTTCATGTTACTGCTAATAATCAACATTTAATTGAAATTAAAGAATTGATTTATGATGAAATCAAAGTAAAGAGTGATAAGTATATTCGTTTAGATTTTAATCAAGTGAAAAGTTATGACTTTAAAGAAAAAGTTCATATTTCTAATCGTGAAGATGCTTTAAATCTTTTAATGATGACACCACACTATTATCATATTAAAAAAGAAAAACGTGGCGTTTTAGATACTTTACAAGGTTTAGATATCACAATTGATATCAAAGTAACAGTGTATGCATTATCATAAAGAAAAGAATCATTTAGTAATAGAAATCGATGAAAGAATTCAAGGAATGACACTTCTTGAATTCTTTCATTATCTGCATCTTTCTAAAAAAACAATTCACTTACTTCGTCAAAATAAAGACTATACTTTAAATAATACTTATGTTGATTATCAAACCATTTTAAAAGATAAAGATATTCTTTCAATTAAAGCCTATGAACAAGGCAGAGATTTTATCGAAGAAGAAAGCTCCTTAGAAATCATCTATGAAGATGACTTGCTTTGTGTCGTCAATAAACCAAGTAACCTCATTATTCATCCTGATGATAAAAGTAAAAAAAATACTCTTTGTAATTATGTGAGTTATTATTACCAACAAAGCTATCAAGATTTACCGATTCGTTATCTTCATCGTTTAGATAGAGATACAACCGGTCTTGTGATGTTTTGTAAATGTGCACTTTTACAACCTTACTTTGATGCTTTAATTGCTTCTAAAAAAATCAAGAAAACCTATCTTGCCATCATTCAAGGACATTTACCTAAAAGAGAAATAACTATTGATTTACCTATCGGTCAAGACCGTCATAGTAAAAATAAAATGTGTATTTCTAAAACAGGTAAAGATGCTTTAACACATTTTAAAGAAATTAAAACAAAAGGAAATTATACTCTTGTAAAATGTCAAATTGAAACTGGTCGAAAACATCAAATAAGAGTTCATTTGAATCATTTACATCATCCCATTATAGGAGATACTCTTTATGGAAAAACTTCTTCTATGATTAAAAGAATGGCTTTACATGCTTATTGTTTAGAGTTTATTCATCCATTAACTTATCAAACAATAAAAATTGAATGTTTACTTCCTTTTGATATGGAAAAAATCTTTAAATAAAAACCACGTCTAAACGGCGTGGTTTTCACTGCGGCTATAAGCCTTTGTTACTTGCTCGCGTCTAAAGGCGCTGCTTTCACTTCGTTCAAGCTATCGCTTTTGACTCTCGCTTTCCCTCAAAGGGAATTTT
The DNA here is from genome assembly GCF_013361255.1 of Faecalibacillus sp. H12. NCBI lineage: Bacteria > Bacillati > Bacillota > Erysipelotrichia > Erysipelotrichales > Coprobacillaceae > Faecalibacillus > Faecalibacillus sp. H12. The sequence continues at coordinate 70,784 of NZ_JABWDK010000005.1, forward strand.
TATTTTGCTTTTTTTCTGCGGTTTCTATTTTCTTCTTGAATTCCTTTTTCTTCAAACGGATCCTTATATTCTTTCACACTTAATTTATCCATTGCAATATCATGTTGCTCTTGTTCTCTTATATATTTTGCGACGGTTTGATCATTTAATCCTACTGTACTCACATAATACCCTTCTGCCCAAAAATGTCTATTTCCATACTTATATTTCAAGTTTGCATGTCTATCAAAAATCATCAATGCTGATTTCCCTTTCAAGTATCCCATGAATGATGACACACTTAATTTTGGTGTGAAGACGATGTGATATTTGCACATCCACTTAGGTCAGTTTACAAGGAACTACACGCAGACCACGAAACGGGGGCTGCTGACAACAAATAAAGGCTGAGTATCAAGCACCGGGAAAGTGCGGGATATTCAGCCTGTTTTGTTGTCAGGGGTTTCCAAAGGGGCTTGCCCCTTGGCACACGACTTTGCTCGCAAAGTGTAGTGTGTTATACGCTCTGTCGGCGTTGCCGTGAAAATGCCGTTGCCGCCGGAGAGGGCAAGGGCATTTGAAGCGGCAGGAAAGCAGGGCTGTGATTGCGTGGCGTGGAGCCGCAAACGCAGGACTGGTTTTATCAGCAGACAGGGCGTATATGAAAGCCCCCGTTCCTCGTCCCACGCCGGACTTCGGGACAAAATGTCCCGAACTTGTGGACACACTCACGAAAAAACAGACGGATTTTTCTCTCAAAATTGAAATGGGCGGGAAGCCGTTTTAGGGCTTTGCTATTTCCCCGATAAACTTGAAGTTGTACTTATGCACAGGCAATCAAGCATCCCGTTTAATCAAAGCGGCATCGGAGTCCGGGCAATCACAATGACTGCCAAAACAGCGCCCGCAAACGCTGCTGCGCCGATAACTGCCGCCGTTTTTTTGCTGAGGTTCTTCTTTACTGCCTTACAGATTAGCATGGCGCAAACCACGCAAACAGCCGCAACCGCAAGCGCAATAACCAGCGTCTCCCATAACCATGAAAGTTCGTATAATATTCTCATTCGCTCACCATACCTTTCTCTTGCAAACTGGAAGTTACTTTTTCATATACACGCCTTTGCCAAATCCCGATTTATCCCTTTACTTTCTCCCCCGCTGCGGTTTTGGGTTTTTCAGCAAGTCCGACTTCTGCGCAATCCTTTTCAGCCACTTTCTTTCTTCCTCCGACAGCTTCCCATAGTTCAGCTTGAGCCGTTTACAGATAAACGCCATCGCCGCCTGTTCCGGGTCGCTGCCCGGAGTGGACGCTGCTTCTGCGGCTTGCAAAAAATCTTCCAGAGGATTGTCCTCCGGGACGCTGAAAAAATCGTCCTTATGGGCTTCCCGCAGGTCAAGGGCTATGCCGTTTATGTCCTGCTGTATTACATAGCGGCAAAAGCTGTCATCGTCAATATGGGCGGCGATAAGCTGCCTTAGCTGCGGGTCGGACAAGCCGGGATTGTGCTGCTTCATAATGGTTGCGCTCATAATATCCACAATGGCATTTGCGCTCTGTACCTGCTTGACTGCCGTTCCGTTCACATAGATTTCAAGGTCAGCCATGAGCCGGGGGAAATCCGGGTGTACCGCCAGTTCACACAAGAGGAAATTATCCACCAGCCCGCTTTTCAACAGTTCAATCATATCATCACTCACACGCAGGTCTGCAAGATCGGCGTTTGGGTGATTTTTTGTTTCGGACAGCCCCAGCAGGTAATCGGCGGTCACGCTGTAAAACTTCGCCAGCTTGATAAGGGCATAGTGGCTGATGTCCTTAAAATCCTCCGCTTCATAACTGCCCAGCGCAGACTTGGAGAGGTGGGTCTGCTCCGCAAGCTGTTCCAGCGTCAGCCCACGCTCTACACGCAGGTCTTTTAGGCGCTCTTGAATGGTTAAAGCCATATTTTGTTCCTCATTATATTGCCGTTATCATATTTTCTAACTTAAATCTTTCGAGCTGCGGAATGTTCTTGGCAGAAATATTTAGGCCATATTCTGGTTTCGACTTTTTACCCTCGTATGAATGGTAAACAAAAGTATTACTACTGTCGTTATCCCATGTGGTCGCAGGAATTAAATATTCTATGGGGTGTTCGCCATCATTTAGCAAAAGCAAGAACAAGTAAAGTGATTGGTCTGAAATATCAAAATATTCCTCCCGCATAAAAACATAGCCTGTTCCTTTGCGAATGGCTTTAACTTGAAACTTCAAAAATCCTCTCTTGCTTTCTGCAATAAAATCTATTCCATGGTCATCAACCTCGGAAGTATAAATGCTCACTCCATAAGAGGCTAATGACATTTTTGCGTAGTATTCACAGAACGTCCCCAGCTTTTGCCGGGTGAGGTCACTTCTTGACCAATTTAGGTTATACATTTCATTTCCACCTCCTGCTACATTTCTCTTTTTCATTCTACCACAATTCCGAGAGCGTGGAAATAGGCAGTTTTTTTGGCGGATTTCCTACCTCTTGGATATACGGGACGAACGGTCATTTAGGTGTAGACTTAGGGTAGTTCATCGATGGACAGCACCTTGAAAACCGAATGACCGTCCGAAAAGAAATACCCCGGCCGGGGAAGCACCGCAAGGAGACGGACTTCTGGACACTTTGTCCAGAGGTCACTTCGGGACAAGTGTCCAGAAGCTGCGGGGAGCGTGCCAACGCCGGAACACGCCGCAGGAATGGGGCAGGAAGCCTTTTCGGGGCGAACGGCAAAAGCGAAAAATGGAGGGAACGCATGAGAGATAACCCCTATAAAGACTTGCCACCGCTGGAACGCAGGCCGGACGGTTCCCTTTACCGCATGACCCCAGCGCAGCGGAAACAGGCAAACGCCCTGATCCGCCGGGAGTGCTGCTGTTATGAGGACGGGAACTGTATGTTCCTTGACGATGGGGACACCTGCACCTGTCCGCAGACGGTTTCTTTCTCGGTCTGCTGTAAGTGGTTCCGCTGGGCGGTTTTGCCGCTGGACAAGACGCTGGAAGCGGAGATTTTCCGGGATAAGGACTTGAAACGCTGTGCGGTCTGCGGCGGTGTGTTCGTCCCTAAATCCAACCGGGCAAAGTACTGCCCCGACTGCGCCGCCAGAGTTCACAGGCGGCAGAAAACAGAAAGTGAACGGAAAAGGAGGTCTACTGTGGACAGTTAGGGGCTGAAAAGTCCTTGATTTTCAAGGCTTTGCAAGCACAGAACAGGGGCAGGCAATAGAAACTACCGTCTGCCCCCGGAAACAGGCTTCTAACCGTCCACAAAACACGATATGGCAAACACCATTTATATCCATCAGCCGGAAAAGGCGGTCAGCTTTACCCGGCTTCCCAATTTCCTTTTTGAAGCCCCCACATTCACACCCCTGTCCAACGAAGCAAAGGTTCTGTACGCCTTTATCCTGCGCCGGACAGACCTATCCCGAAAAAACGGCTGGGCAGATGAATACGGGCGGATTTACCTCTACTATCCCATTAACGAGGTAGTGGAGCTGCTCCACTGCGGGCGGCAGAAAGCGGTCAATACCCTGCGGGAGCTACAATATGCCGGACTGGTGGAAATCCAGAAGCAGGGCTGTGGAAAACCCAACCGCATTTATCCAAAATCCTATGAAGCGGTTTCAAACACCGACTTCAAGAAATCCGGTTATGGAACGCCGGAGGACTGAAAACCGCACTCATAGAGTACGATAATCAATCCTCTTGAAGTACGAAAACCGGACGGTATATAGAAATACAGAGATTAAAACGATTTTATTTATATCTATTCCATTCCAATCCTATCAGAGATAGTTTCGGCGGGATTTTCCCTGTGGAAAACCCGCTGGAAAAGAATGGAACGAGGAAAGGAGCAGAATGGCACAACACGCAATCTTGCGGTTTGAGAAACACAAGGGCAACCCGGCAAGGCCGCTGGAAGCCCATCACGAACGGCAAAAGGAACAGTACGCCAGCAATCCCGACATTGACACCAGCCGGAGCAAATACAACTTCCACATTGTTAAGCCGGAGAGCAGGTACTACCACTTTATACAGAACCGTATTGAACAAGCTGGCTGCCGCACCCGTAAGGATAGTACCCGGTTTGTGGATACGCTGATTACCGCCAGCCCGGAGTTTTTCAAGAAGAAGCCCCCAAAGGAGATACAGGAATTTTTCCATAGGGCGGCTGATTTCTTAATCGGGCGGGTAGGCCGGGAAAATATCGTATCGGCAGTGGTACACATGGACGAGAAAACACCCCACCTGCATTTGGTCTTTGTCCCTCTGACAGAGGACAACCGCCTGTGCGCTAAGGAGATTATCGGCAACAGAGCCAATCTCTCAAAATGGCAGGACGATTTTCACGCCTATATGGTGGAGAAATATCCCGACTTGGAGCGTGGGGAAAGTGCCAGCAAGACAGGCAGGAAGCATATCCCCACCCGTCTGTTCAAGCAGGCGGTCAATCTATCCAAACAGGCAAGAGCCATTGAAGCCACGCTGGACGGCATTAACCCGCTGAATGCCGGAAAGAAAAAAGAGGAAGCCCTCTCCATGCTGAAAAAGTGGTTCCCACAGATGGGGAATTTCTCCGGGCAGTTGAAAAAATACAAGTTCACAATCAATGACCTGTTAGCGGAAAATGAAAAGCTGGAAGCAAGGGCAAAAGCCAGTGAAAAAGGCAAGATGAAAGATGCGATGGAACGGGCAAAGCTGAAAAGCGAACTGGACAATTTACAGCGGCTGGTTGACCGTATCCCGCCGGATATACTGGCGGAACTGAAACGGCAGCAGCGGCAGCATGGAAAGGAAAGGTGATTTTATAAGTACCACTATCAGATACAAAAAGGAAACGGAAGTCGTGACTTTTCAAGGCAGGGAAATCACGCTGGAAAACCTCTCCCCGGTGTTCACGCCGGAGCAGGAAGCGGCAAAACGCCGGGAACTGGAACAGCAACTTTATGAGGTGTTCCGCAAGTATGCCGACAAACGGCAGAGTGAGGAAGCCGGGGCATAAGGTTTTCCAAAGCCATCGTTGATTTGCGGGGCTGCTGACGGTATAATAAAGGTGTCAGCAGCTCCGTTTCTTTTTTAAGAAAAGGAGCGACAATATGAATAATCGAATAGACGCAATCTATGCAAGGCAATCGGTAGACAAAAAGGACAGCATTTCCATTGAAAGCCAGATTGAATTTTGCAAATACGAGTTGAAAGGCGGTAACTGCAAGGAATACACAGACAAGGGGTACAGCGGCAAGAACACAGACCGTCCGAAGTTTCAAGAACTGGTGCGGGACATCAAGCGGGGCTTGATTGCAAAAGTCGTGGTTTACAAACTCGACCGTATCAGCCGTTCCATTCTGGACTTTGCCAACATGATGGAGCTGTTCCAGCAGTACAATGTGGAGTTTGTGTCCTCTACGGAAAAGTTTGATACCTCCACCCCGATGGGGCGGGCTATGTTGAATATCTGTATTGTGTTCGCCCAGTTGGAACGGGAAACGATACAGAAGCGGGTAACGGACGCATACTATTCCCGCAGTCAGCGGGGCTTCAAAATGGGCGGCAAGGCTCCTTACGGCTTCCACACCGAGCCTATCAAAATGGATGGTATCAATACAAAAAAGCTGGTGGTAAATCCAGACGAAGCGGCAAATATCCGGCTGATGTTTGAGATGTATGCTCAGCCCACAACCTCCTACGGGGACATTACCCGGTACTTTGCCGAACAGGGGATTTTATTCAACGGCAAAGAGCTGATACGCCCCACGCTGGCGCAGATGTTACGCAATCCTGTCTATGTGCAGGCAGACCTTGATGTGTACGAATTTTTCAAAAGTCAAGGGACGGTCATTGTCAATGACGCTGCCGATTTTACTGGCATGAACGGCTGCTATCTGTATCAAGGGCGAGATGTGAAGCCCAGCAAAAAGAACGACTTGAAAGACCAAATGCTGGTACTGGCTCCCCATGAGGGCATTGTTCCCTCCGACATCTGGCTGACCTGCCGCAAGAAGCTGATGAACAACATGAAAATCCAGTCTGCCCGAAAAGCTACCCATACATGGCTGGCGGGAAAAATCAAGTGCGGGAACTGCGGGTATGCCCTTATGAGTATCTTCAATCCCTCCGGCAAGCAATACCTTCGCTGTACGAAACGGCTGGATAACAAGAGTTGTCCGGGGTGCGGGAAAATCATTACTTCGGAACTGGAAGCGGTTGTTTATCAGCAGATGATAAAGAAACTGGCAAGCTACAAGACGCTGACAGGCAGAAAGAAAGCGGCAAAGGCAAACCCTAAAATTGCCGCCCTGCAAGTGGAACTTCTCCATGTGGACAGCGAGATTGAAAAGCTGGTGGACAGTCTGACGGGTGCAAACAATGTTCTGCTCTCCTATGTGAATGTGAAGATAGCGGAACTGGACGGGCGCAAACAGGAACTTGTGAAGCAGATAGCCGAGTTGACGGTGGAAGCCATCAGCCCGGAACAGGTCAATCAGATTTCCGGCTACCTCGACACATGGGACAATGTATCCTTTGACGACAAGCGGCGGGTGGTGGATTTGATGATTACCACCGTTGCCGCTACAAGCGACAGCTTGAACATCACATGGAAAATCTGATGGGTGGAACCCCTCCCGTCAGATACCTACCCTGTGTAGTCCCTTGTAAACTGTACTTTCGTATGTGCTAAAGAATTTGCTTTTTTAGCCACTATTTATTATTGCACCACCCGCATAGCAGGTGGTTTTCTATTTCGCACATTTCATGTGCTCAACTGACTGAAGTCATCAATTCTCTTTTCATTCAAATTGTATAAAAAAAGAACAATGTAATGATAAGACATTGTTCTTTATATTTTACTATTATGCATTATTTTTTCTTTTTATTTTTTTTATTCTTTTTTTCTTTTATTTTTGCTGGTTTTTCATCTTCACCCACAACTCTTGTCTTAGCAAGATAATCATGGATACTTCTTTGAGAAGCTGATCCTAGAACAAAAACTCCTGAAATCATTGTAATAACCATACCAATCATTTTTAAATAATAGTCAAAATAGAAACCTGTTGCTAGTGTAAGCATTTGTCTTAAATAATTAGTAACAACAATAGCCGAACCTTCTAATAAGAATAATCCAACCCCTTGTCTAATAATCAAAGTTTTTAAACTCACATCACTATAATCATCATTATTTACAATCTTTATTTTTAACCAATGTTTTGCGAGTGTTTGTCCTGGATATTTCTTATAAGGAATATAAATATAATAAACAAAAGCCACAACAATACATAATATACCTGCAAGATAGGACCAATACGTTGGAAAACCTAAGCTAGGAAAAACATAAAGATCACTAAACATATCTGATCTACCAGTAACTCCCCCATAGAATAAAACAGCAGGAAAACCACTAATAATACCGCCAACTGCCCAATCAATAGCATAAGCTATAACACGTTTACTTACTGGAACTTTTACAGGATTTCTATCTAGCCATTTTGTATGTTTAGCCCACAGTAATTGAATTTTAATTAATAAATAATGCATAATAAATACCTCCTATTTTGAATATAATGCATCCATTGCTATTTTAAATCTTCGCAATCCTTCTTTTAATTTAGATTGTGGACACCCTATATTCATTCTTAAATATTTTGGGCCACCATAAATTTCACCTTTCATAATCCCAATTCCACCAACATTCACTAAAGCATCTTGTATTTCTTCAGCAGTATATGGAACATCTCTTGCATCAATCCAAGCTAAATAAGTTCCATCTGGTGTTTTAAATTTAAAATCAGGCAACTCTTCTTTTATAAATTCTTCTACAATTTTCATATTTTCTTTAATATAATTATTAAGTTGATCAATATAATCATCGCATTGTGTATAACCTATCATTGTCGCATACATACCAAAAATACTTACAGAATTTAAAAAATCTTTTCTTCTTGTATGCATCAAGAATTTTTCTCTAACTTCTTCATTTGGTATCATTAAATATGAACCAATTAATCCTGGTGTATTAAATGTTTTACTAGATGAAGCTGCTGTATAAAGTTCATCATATTCATGAATATAAGATAATAAAGGGATATGTTTTCTATCTCTTAATTGAATATCCATATGAATTTCATCAGAAATAATTTTTACTTGATATTTTTTACATATCTTTATTATTTGATCCATTTCTTCTTTTGTCCAAATTCTTCCTGTTGGATTATGTGGAGAACAAAGTAATAATAATTGACATTCTTGTACTTGTTTTTCAAAAAGATCGAAATCTATTTCAAATGTCCCATCTTTTGATATTAAACGATGAGCAACTAATTGTCTATCATTATCTTGGATAACTGTATAAAATGAATCATACATAGGTTCAAATGTTAATACTTTATCATGAGGTTGACTTAATAAACGAATCAATAAGGAAACTGAATACATCACAGTAGGACTATATAAGATCCAATCTTCTTCAATATGTGTATGATGTCTTCTTTCAAAATATCCTGTAATAGATGATTTAAAATCATGATGATTCCATCTTGTATATCCATAAATTTGATGATGTGCCACTTCAAATATTTTTTCAGTAATAGGTTTAGGAATAATAAAATCTGTATCAGATATTGAAAATGGTATTAAATCCTTTTTATTAAAACGATCTTGTATATAATCCCATTGTGTACAATAAGTACCTAAACGATTATGAACCTCATTAAAATCATACTTCATTTATTTATCCTCCAAAATAATATAATCCTTTGTTGTTTTATTTAATGGTACACCTATACCATCAATAATAACAACATCATCTTCAATACGAACACCACCAACACCAGGAACATAAACACCTGGTTCACAAGACATCATCATATGTTCTTGTAAAACTGTTTCACTCTTTGAATTTAAAGTTGGTCCTTCACCATCTTCACCAATTCCTAATCCATGTCCTAAACCATGATTAAAATATTCACCATAACCTGCAGTCTCAATCACATCTCTAGCTGCTTTATCTACATCTTTTCCCTTAGCTCCTGCTTTAATAGCACCAAGACCAGCGAGTTGTGCCTTTAAAACAACATCATAGATTTCTTTGATTTTTGGATCAGGTTCTCCAATAAAACACATACGTGTCATATCTGATTGATAATTTTGATATTGAATACCAAAATCAATCATAATAGGTTCATGAGCTTTTACTTTTCTTGAAGTTGGACGACCATGTGGTAAGGCTGTTCTTTCACCTGTTGCTACTATTGTATCAAAAGACATTTGTTGTGCACCAGATGCAATTGAATAATATTGTACTAAAGCGCTAATTTCATATTCACTCATTCCTACATGAATGTGTTCAATTACTTTTTGATAGATTTCATCAGTAATTGCAATTGATTTTTTCATAGCTTCAATTTCTTCATCTTCTTTAACAATACGAAGATGAGCAATTTCTTGATCCAATAAAAGAACTTCTATCCCTAATTTTTCTATTTCATGATATTCCTTAACTAATACTTGATACGCTTCTACCCCTAGCGTTTTACAATTTTCTTTTTTTAATATTTCTTCTACTGTCCCTAAATAATTACGTCCCGTTAAATGTGGATTATGTAATATAATTTCTAAATCATGTTCTTTTTCTTTGGCTTCTGTAATATAACGCCCATCTACAATTAAATAACCATGTTCTTTTGTAATCAATACTTGACAACCACTACCAGTCATAGTATTCATCCATTTTTTTACTGTTTTACTTTTAATTAATAAAGCATCTATATCTTTTTCATCTAAAAATTCTTGTATTTTATTTATTCTTTTTGCCATTTTTAATCCTCCTACAAATAAAGGCAAGTCGAAACTTGCCTATTAATTAGAAGTCTAAGTCTAAATCGTCTAAGATAGCTGCATCTTCTGCACTGATAGCATTAGTTTCTTCTTCTTTATTACCATAAGTCTTTTCATATGATTTAACAAATGGATACCATATTAAAATAGATAGTATTAATTGTACTGCATTAACAACTATAGACATAGGATCCATATTCGTTAAGAATCCTTCTAGGAATACACCTACATATGGTGGTGTAAAGGTTGAACATTTCATAATACCTAAATACATCGCCCATCCACCTAATGAACCAATAATACCACCACAAATAACAAATGGAATAAAGAACATTGGATTTAATACGATTGGCGCACCAAATAGAATTGGTTCATTAATTTCAAATAATGCTGGAATAAATGATAATCTACCAACTTGTTTTAAAGCTTTATTCTTACTCATTAAGCACCAGAATACACAACCAATAGTAACACCACTACCTGTAAAGTTACCAAATGCTGATTCAGGTCCAGGAGCATAGAAGTGAGTTGCTACATGACCAGCTTGAACAGCAGCAATATTTTCTGCTAAGAATTGAGTCGAAATTGGACTTGTAATTGGGCTTAATACTGATGGATGAATACCAAAGAAGAATATTAAAGCTTGTAACATTTTTAAGAAAGTATAAGCAATTGGATTATCCATAGATCCTACTAATGGTGCAAAGATTGCTGTAAAGATTAATGGTGGCATTGTATTTAATACATTGACACAAACAATACGTACAATTAAGAAGAACCCAATAATGATTACTGAAATAGGAATCATTTCAAAAGAACGAGATACGAAATCAGGTACTGTATCTGGCATCTTGATTGTAAAGTTTTTCTTTTTACACCAACGGAATAATTCAACTGCGATAAATCCTGCAAACATTGCACAGAATAAACCTTTAGGTCCTAAATAAGTTTTAGAAATTCCACCATCTTCTGTGAATTCTACAACTAACATTAAGAATGAGACTAATCCCATTGTTACACATCCTGGAATATCTAACTTATAAGAGGTAGCTAATTGATATGCAATAATTACAGTAACATAAACTGACATTAAAGCCATACCTACATTATAAGGAATATAGATAATATCCAAATTTGCTAAGATCCATTGAGAAATTACATGTTTTTCTCCAATCATATTTGGAATTGCTTCTGGAATCAAACAAAAACTACCGATAATTAACAACGGTGTCATTGCAACCATTGCTTTTTTAACAGCGCTCAAATGAACTTCTTTATCCATTTTATCAGCAAGCGGTGCTAAATACTTTTTCATAAAGTTCTCAAATTTTGAGTACATCGTTTTTTTCCTCCCCATAAAATTATTTTTTTAAATCTGCTTTTCTACGCGCAATTAACGCTTGTTTCATGACAGTTGCCCCATCCATTTTCCCATATGTTTCTTGATCAACAATAACATAAGGAATCTTACGAGGTTCGATGATAGGTTTTACTGCATCTAATTTATGTGCAACTTGTGGTCCTAAAACTAAAACATCACAATTGTCTGCTTCAGATTGTAGAATATCAATTGGAATAGCAATAAAATCAAAATCAGCATCATTTAATTTTGCACTGTTATGTACTGTATCTTTCATACTATTCATAAGCATTGTTGTAGAAAGTCCACCTGCACAGCATAATACAATTCTCATTATTTACCCTCCTTTGCTTCAAATACATTTATTAGTTCTTCAATTAGATCTCTTGCTAATTGAGAAGTCATATAATGGTCTTGTGCATGAACCATTAATAACCCAACTTCTGGCTTATTTCCAGAGCCTGACATTTCGGCTTGAATAAGCTTTGTTTGAACAGTGTGAGCTTGTAAATCAGCTTCTTTAGCTTGTTCTAATATCTTTCTTGCTTCATCATATTCACCTGTTTTTACTTTCTTCAACGCTTCAAAAGCTAAAGATTTGCTTTGTCCAGCTGAAGAAATTAATCCTACAATAATTTGTTCCGTTTCTGTCATTTGTTTATCCTCCAATAAAATTAATAAAATTTTGATAATCTTGATATGTCAAATGATCTATTAAGCAGTTAACTAACTGTGTCAAACTTTCTAAATCATCACTATGAACAAATGAATAAGATCCATGACAATATCTAAGTGGTATTCCTAAAACAAGTGCCAAACGTCCACCTTTTTCTAAGTGTGCATTTCCAGCATCTGTTCCTCCTCCACCGAACATATCGCTTTGATAAGGTATTCCATGTTTACTGGCTAATTCTTTAACATATTTAATCAATTTTTTATTTGGTGAAAGAGTTTTGTCATAATGAACAATCATTGGCCCTTTACCAATTAAACGATGATTCGTATAGTTTTTAACAAGTTCTGGATTATTCGCAACATCAAGTGCAAAAACAATATCAGGATCAATAAGATGAGTCGCTGTTTTACCACCTCTTACACCAACTTCTTCACTACTTGTTCCTACAAAATAAATATCATTTTCAACATTTCCATGAATTCTTTTCATCGCTTCTATCATGACATAGCATCCTGTTCGATCGTCCATTGCCTTGCCAGCAATCACTTTATCTTGAATCTGTCTTGCTTCACTAGCAAAACAAACCATGTCACCAACATCAATTCCTAAAGCTTTTACTTCATCTGCACTATCAACTCCAATATCAACGTACATTTCTTTAACGTTACCGTTGCTATCTTTAATCACATTTAATAAGCCTTCCACTTTTTTACCATCTTGCGTCGTAATTCTAACCATTTGCATTTCTTTGCTTTTATTTAAAACTGAACCTAAAGCTACTAAATATACAAAACCAATATCAGAAATATGTCTTACCATAAAACCTACTTCATCTATATGAGCACAAAACATGATTTTTAAAGGATTTGGTGAAGTCCCTTTTTTATGAAAAATAATACTTCCTAAACGATCACTAAAAACTTCATCACTATATTTTGCTAATTCTCGATAGAGAATCGATCTTACTTCATCTTCTACTGATGCTACACTATCAGCATTACTCAATTCTTTTAGTAATTCACTATTCATTATTTCCACCTCCTATTTCTTTCATTAAATTCATCATTTCTTCAAAAGAATCAACCTTCGTTAACATTTCAACATAATTACTCTTTTGCATTAAACGATATAACTTTTTAGTTATTACTTTATACATTTCAACTTGATCTTTCTTTAAACAAATCATAAAAACTATTTTTATTTCTTTGCCATTTTGTACAAATGGTTTCTTTAAAATAGCTACAGAAATCATATTTTTAAGTGCATCTGTTTCAAGTGGATGGGGTATACAAACTCCATTTGTATAAATAGTACTTACATACGATTCACGTTCAAAAATCAAATCAGTATAGCCTTTTTTACCATACCCTTTTTCCTCTAATTCCTGTCCCATCATCCGAATAATATTTTCATAACTATCTGCTTCTATAAATTTAAAAAAATCTTTAGAAAAGAATGAATAATACATAGGATTATCTTGAATCAAAGTATAAGGATCATATTCTTCACATTGTAAAATTTGTTTAATCTTAACTAAATCTCTATCATCAAGTAGTTCTTTAATATAAATAATTGGTGCCTTGATTTCTTGAGATAATGGCATGATTGTAAAAATTAAATCAGGTTGAAATGTTTTTAATTCATCTTGTTGTAAAAATGAAAATGTTTGTACCTCTGCTTGAGGAAATAATGATTCAATTTGTATCTTGATCATATAAGCACTTCCACCACCTGATGAACAAACAATTCCAATACGATTATAAGATAACAATTTACCTTGTTTTTCCTTTTCCATATGTGATGCAAAATGCATCGCTACAAAACCAATTTCATCAAATGTCACTTCAACGTTGTATTTTTCATGTAACATGCTACAAAATTGAAGAGCGATATTAAACATCATTGGGTATGTAATATTTAGCTCATTGGCTAATGGATTTTGATATGAAATTTTATTATGTAATCTATCTATTAATAATGAAACATGTGTTAACAACATTTTCTTAAAGTCTTCATCTTCAAGAAATTTCGTATCATATTTTTCATCTATTTGTTTTATAAATTCTTCAATGTCTTCTTTTAAATAATTTGTAAAAGAAGATATTGAACCTATTTCTCTTTTTATATTTTTTTGTAAAACTTTTAAAATCTCTTCTATGCTTTTTTTACTTAATCCTATAGCATATTTCTTTTCTAATATTCCAACTAAGAATTCAACAATTCGATGAATTTCATTATTTTTATCAAAAATAAATTCCTCTTTTTGTTCATCTTGTCTGTGTGCAATATAAATAACAATTTTTAAATACTCAATCACATTTAAAAGTTCATTATAGTTGATTTTCAATCCTTCTTTATTCAACTGTCTAATTAACTTTTGTTCAATGTCATTAAATTCTTCAATAACATCATTTACTGCCGTTTGAATAAAAACATTTTGATTTAAATATTCTTCAACTAAGTACTTTTTAAAAGATGTCAATTCATAACGTAACAAAATACCATAATGTGTTTTTCTTTCTAATTCAAAATGATAATTCTTTGCTAGATTTTCAACATCATTCATATCATGCTTTATAACAGTCTTAGATACTTGAAAAGTATCTGCAATGTTATTCATAGAAATATATCCAGTTTGAATAGCAAGATAAGCTAAAATTTGTGCTGGTCTTTCTTTAACCTGAAAATAAATACCTTCATTTAAGCTTTCCATAAAATCTTTAAATAATTCTTCATTTGTTATTTCTAAGAGATATCCAGAACCTCTTTTGTTATGAAATGTAAAACCTTTTCGAGGAGAAATACGCATTAAGTATGATAAATCATTTTGAATCGTTCTTTTTGAAACATCATACTTTTGAACAAAGTAATCTAGTGAGAGATATATATTTGAATTTATAAAATCTTTCATAATTAGATACATTCTCATTGGTATTTCCACCTTCCTCTATCTTTATTATATCAAATTAAAATTTTGTCAAAAGGAAACCTTCTACATTTAAAAATGCAATAATTTTCCTAATCTCATCAAAAAAGAAGTCTAACGCTATTAGACCTCTAGAAATTATCTTTTAATCAAAATAAGTAATTTTTAAATCTTTAAAGAAAGCTTCTGTTCCAATATCTACAAAGAAACCAATATTTCCTCTCATTGATTTATCATGAATCATTTGATCGACCACTAATAATGGTTGAAGATCATCATTTAAATAGAAAATTGCTTTTTCATCTTCAATCACCGCTTTTAAACTAATCCATTCATTTAAGTCAATGTCTACTTGATTTTCATATTTTGTAATGTCATGTTCTCTAAAATAGGCAAATGTATAGGTTGGATAAGAAAAATATTGACAACCATGTTGTTTCCTTACCGGGTCATCACATTGTCTACCATTTGTAGGTCTTACATAAAATGATTCAAATTTTGTATCATCTTCATGAATACGATATGCAATACCAATAAATCCTCTCGCAAAATCTGGTGCCTCTTTTAATAAACGACTAAGCATCTTTACTTCAATAATTCCATTATGAAATGATGAATCAACTAATTTAGCGTACGTATTTTCATCATATTCATTAATCTTTCCACTTTTAACAACTCTTAAAACCTTTTCATTATCAATAACTTCATTTGAAATATGTGTATAATTTTCTTTCCAATTTTCTTTATTAATCATTTCTTATCCTTCCTTTCATCAACATCTTAAAATATCTTTTTTATTTGGTAAAGTAGGCACTTTTTTGTAACTATGTTTAGCACTTGATTTGCTAGAATGCTAAAAAATTCATATTCAGTTAACATAAGAGTCTATAATACAAATTAGCACAAGGATATGGTGAGTGCTAAAGGAGTGAATAGTATGATTAAACCATTGCATAAATTTGTATTAATAAAAAAAGAAGAAAAAGAAAATAAGACAGCAAGTGGAATTGTTTTATCGACTGAAAAGAAAGAAGTTCCTTCGATTGCAAATGTCATTGCCGTTGGTGATGAATGTACTTCATCATTAAAAGAAAATGATCGTGTTATTTACAAAGAATATTCAGGTACGAAAGTGACTGTTGAGGATCAAGATTATATTGTTATTGATGAAAAAGATATTATTGCTAAGTTTGAATAAGGGGGCAGATATTTATGAGTAAAGAAGTAAGATTTTCAAATGATGCACGTCAATCAATGTTAAAAGGTGTTAATGTTTTAGCGGATGCGGTAAGTGTCACATTAGGTCCTAAAGGACGTAATGTGGTCTTAGATAAAGGTTATGGTTCTCCATTAATTACAAATGATGGTGTAAGTATCGCTAAGGAAATAGAACTTGAAGATAAATTTGAAAATATGGGTGCTAAACTTGTATATGAAGTAGCCAATAAAACTAATGATGTAGCAGGTGATGGTACAACCACAGCAACTATTCTTGCTCGAAATATGATCGTGAATGGATTGAAAGCTGTAGATAAAGGAGCTAATCCTGTTTTAATGCGTGAAGGTATTGAAAAAGCAGGTAAAGAAGTTGCTGATGTTGTTTTGAAAAATTCACATAAAGTAGAAACAAGTCAAGATATTGCTTCAGTAGCGACTATTTCAGCTGGTAATGAAGAAATTGGGCAATTGATTGCTTCAGCAATGGATAAAGTTGGTAAAAATGGAATTATCAACGTTGATGAATCTAATAGTTTTGACAACGTCTTAGAAATCAATGAAGGTATGCAATATGATAAAGGATATGTTTCTCCTTATATGGTCACAGATCATGATAAAATGACTGTTGAAATGGAAAATCCTTATATCTTTATTACAAATCATAAAATCAATAATTTACAAGAAATTCTTCCAATTCTTGAACAAATCGTTCAAAGTAATAAACCATTATTATTAATTGCTGATGACTTTGAAAACGAAGTTATTTCAACCCTTGTTTTAAATAAACTAAGAGGAACATTCAATGTTGTCGCAACAAAAGCTCCTGGATTTGGAGATAACCAAAAAGAATTATTACAAGATATTGCTGCTTTAACTGGTAGTACCTTTATTAATAAAGATATTTCTATGGAATTAAAAGATGTTACTCTTGATCAATTAGGAACAATTAAAAAAGTAATCGTTACAAAAGATCATACAACAATGATTGCTGGTAATAATCCATCAGATAATTTAAAACAACGTATTGAAAGTATTGAAAATCAATTAGCGAAAACAACTTCTTCTTATGATCAAAAACAATTAAAAGAACGTTTGGGTAAATTATCAAATGGTGTGGCAACAATTAAAGTTGGCGCAACAACTGAAAGTGAATTAAAAGAAAAGAAATTACGTATTGAAGATGCTTTAAATGCCACTAAAGCCGCTGTTGAAGAAGGTATTGTTATTGGTGGTGGTGCTGCTTTAGTAGAAGCATATAAAGAAGTTAAACCTCAATTAAAATCTGATAATGTAGATGTTCAAAAAGGTATTCATATTGTCATGGAAGCCTTATTTGCTCCAATTCAACAAATTGCTGAAAATGCTGGATATAATGCAGAAGATATTGTTGAAAGCCAAAAAACTGCGCAAAAGAATTATGGTTTTGATGCTAAAAATGGACAATGGGTCGATATGTTTGAAAAAGGAATCATTGATCCAACTAAAGTCACTCGTAGCGCATTATTAAATGCTTGCAGTATTGCTTCATTATTCATTACAACCGAAGCAGGTATTGCCGATGCAAAAGATACTTCTAAAAACGAAGTTCCAACTCCTGCAATGTATTAATAGATAAGAAAAGTGATTCTTGTTTTAAATGAGAATCACTTTTTTCTTAGTATATTATGATATAACTTTATCCATTATTCTTTCTTTTCTTTAAATCTTCCTGATATAACAAAATGTATTTGTTCTGCAATCTTAAATTCTATTTTAAAATGATCATCTTCTTGCCCATAATATAAATCCACAATACTCTCTGGAGCAATTTCCTTTTGATAGTGCATTGTCATTTCTCCAATAAAATATTTTTCTAATACGTTTTGAGGAAGAAGATCCATGACCCATTCAAGATATCTTGCATTATTCATATGCTTATTTAAATCAATATCACTATACATGACTTCTCTTGTTTGAACTTTTTGAGTCTCTATATCTAAAAGCGGCTCGTATTTTTCTACAAAACTCGAATATTCTTCACATTCAGGAATTGTAATTCCTACTTTTTGTGGTCTGACAATTCTTCTTTTTTCAATATCTATTAATGTCCAAATAGAATAAATGCCTCCTACAACTTCATCATTGATTTTTAAATCATAGGTTCTAAAATATTGAATTTTTCTTTCCCCTTTAGCACGGGTAGAAACTATCAGTTCCTCTCCTACTAATAGTGGTCTTTTTAATTTAACTGTTTGCTTAACTAATACCCAACCATATTTTCCATTAAAATTTTCCTTCCACAAACCTATTTCCATCGCATTTTTAGTTGCAAGATTAGAAAGCTTTGATAATAAATCCGCATATTTATATTCACCATAATAATCGGCGTTTTGGTATTCTATTTCATATCGTTCACATGTTTCACTATTTTTCATTTTTTTTCTCCAAAATGTTTATTTTTTATTAAATTAATAATAATATATTTATAATCAAAAGGAAAGGCTGGAAAATATATGAAAAAAATAAATAAGAAAAAAATATTCTTTGTTTCAATCACTTTCTTAATAACACTATGTTTATTTTTTTATTTTATATTTTCTTATTATTCTACTCCTATCCAACCTAGAACAATACATAAAAAAAATAAAAAAAACACATCCTACCCTACTGTTTCCTTTGTTGCAGTAGGAGACAATATTATCCATGAAAATGTTTATCAATATGCCTTAAAACAGGGAAATGATACAACTTATAATTTTAAACCTTGTTATCAAAATATAAAAAAATATATTTCTGATCGTGATTTAGCTTATATTAATCAAGAAACTTTGATTGCTGGTGATTCTTATGGAATTAAAGGTTATCCTAATTTTAATTCTCCTGAATCTTTAATTGATGATCTACAAGATACAGGATTTAATATGGTCTCTAGTGCTACAAATCATTCCATGGATCTAGGAAAAAATGCTTTGATATCATCTGCACATATTTGGAAACAACATTCCGATATTCTCTTTTCTGGGCTATATGAAAATCAAGAAGACCGGCAAACAATAAGAGTCATTGAAAAAAACGGAATTCGTTTTAGTCTTTTAGCTTATACTTTTGGTGTTAATGAAACAACCAACTATAAATCTATTCAAAAACAATTAAAAACGTATCCTTATATATTAGGACAATTAAATAAGGAACAAATTAAAGAAGATGTAAACAACGCTAAAGCTCAAAGTGATGTAGTTATTGTAGCTGTTCATTGGGGTAAAGAAGGACATAGTGAATTATCTGATTTACAACAAGAATATGCTCATTATTTTGCTGATTTAGGTGTTGATGTTGTAATTGGAAATCATCCTCATTTAATTCAACCTATTGAAAAAATCAATCATACACTTGTTATTTATTCTTTAGGTAATTTTTTAAGTACGATGAAAGATGTTTATAATCAGTTAGAAGGAATGGTATGTTTGGATTTTGTTAAAAAAGAAGATGAAATCAGTATTGAAAATATTCAATATGTTCCTCTTGTCAATCATTATAATGATAATGTTGTAACTATTTATTCACTTAAAGAATATACTTCTACTCTTGCTAGTCAACATAGTATTTTAAAAGATCAAGCTGATATCATTAAAGAATTCAAAAATTATGTTAAACAAATGATTAGTAATGATGATATTGATATAGAAATGTGAGGTTTATATGAAGAAAAGAATAAGTCTATTAATATTAATAATCTGTATGGTTGGTGGTATTGTTTTTTTCTTTCCTAAAAAGAATACTCAGGAAGTAAAAATGGTAAAAAAGAAACAAACACCTGAAATAAGTTTTTATCATCAAGAATATAAAGAAAGATATGATACCTACCAAAAAGCACACCAAGATCTAAGTAAAAAAGAAGTTATTACACTTGTAAATATGAATCGTGATTTTGATTTTTATGGAAAAATCATCAAACAAGAACATCCTAATGATTTAAATACAATTGTTAATAAATATTATCAATTAGATGAAACCTATGAACCGAGTGATCTTGTTGAAATAAATACAAACGCAGGTACTTATGGAAGTTCTTATAGTAAACATACTGCTAGAAAAGTGGTTTATGATGATTTTCAAGCTTTAAAACAAGCTTGTATAAATAAAGGTTTTGAACTGTATGTGACTTCAGGCTATCGTTCAACAGTTTGGCAAAAAGAAATTTATAACCATATGGTAGAAACTTATAGTGTAGAAAGAGCAGATGAAACTTGTTCACGTCCTGGTCATAGTGAACATACAACGGGGTTAGGCTTAGATATTGCTTTAGATCAATATAAATATGAAGAAGTTGAAAATCACCCTCAATATTCTTGGTTTTTAAGTCAACTAAGTAATTATGGTTTTATCTTACGTTATCCAAAAGATAAAGAGGAACTAACAGGGTATAGTTATGAATCTTGGCACATTCGTTATGTAGGAAAAGACCTAGCCCAAAAAATAGAAAAAAGTGGTCTAACTTTTGATGAATATTATGCTAGAAACTATTAGAAGATAGCAAAGCTATCTTCTATGTTTCCAATATTCAGTTACAGGAACTTTAAGATTGCTTTCATCCCAAGGCATCTCATGTCTTTCAAAATAACCAATGACGTGTTTATTAGAATCTCTAACAGGTACAAAGAATTCTCTTTCACCTGTTTTAGTATTATAAGTTTCAAACATTTCATCTTCACCAGCATCGGCTCTTTTTAAAAATTCTTCAATTTTAACTTTAGAGTTTTCACTATGACAATTAAATAAACTTTGATTGATTTTTACACGCTCACCATATCTTTCTTTAGCTGTTTTATTCATATAGCGCACAATATGTTGTCGATCAACAAAAACAATTTCATAACTATAAGCATCTAAAATACTTTCTAATATTTCCTTTGTAATTTCCATTGTGTTCTCCTTTTTTATCATTGTAACATATTTGCCTTATTAATAGGTATTTTTCCTACTATACTATTTTTGTTTTTTCTTGTATAATAATAAGGTAATTATTTAAAGGAGCGTCTTTTATGGGAGATTTAAAATATTTATTACCTATTTTAGTAGCTGTTATTTTAGTGTGGATTACTTATCTTGTCATTAATTTCGTAGCTACAATTATTAAAACAAAGAAGAAAGATGATACCATGGTTTGTGGTTTAAACATGCAAGGAAAAATATTCTATGCAATCATTATTGTTATTTATTTAGTAATGCTTGTTTATTGTATTTATTACATGATTACGCATTTATTAAGTGGCGATGTTGATAGTGTTTATTTACCATTAAATGCTTTCACAATTTATTCTTTTGTTTTCTATTTAATGATTCAATGGATTATTTTCTTTGGACAAAAACAAGTTTTAATTGGTCGTGTTTTATTTGATTATAGAAAAATTAAAAGAGTCACTTATCCAAAGAAAACAAAATTACGTTTTACTTATGGACAAAAGACATTAGAAACATATATTCGCTTTATCGATGATTCTATTCTTAAAAAATCATTACAAAGAACAAGATAAAAAGCAATTTCGGTCGAAATTGCTTTTTTATTTGATGGGAATCCAAATATTATGATAATTAAAATATTCTTCTTCTGGTTTCCACATTGAAACCACTTGAGAAATCACATCTCCTGCGAGTTGGAGATTATTTTTTTCCATATAATCAAAGGCGGGCTGTAAAACCTCATATGTCAGTATTTGACTCGAACGAGAAGGAACGCACATATAAAGACATAACTGTTCAGGATAGTAATGAACATATTCACTTTCCTTGATATCAAGTACTCCCGCAAATTCTTCCTCTACCCCTATTCCATAGTAGAATTCCTTATTTTCATTTTCAATATGTTCTTTAGGAAAAAGTGCCGTAGAAAAAACAAATGGTATTTTTTGACAAAATTCTTTAAGTTCTTCACGTTCTTCTTTCTTTAAATCTATCGTATAACATTTTTGTGTATCAATACGATAGATTCCTGGTCTTTTTTGTAAAGTAAAGTTTAAGTTTTCACTTCGACTAATGAGTTTTCGATTGGTACGTAGTCTTTTTAATAAATTCATTTGATAAATAATATTCTTTTGAATGATTTGTTCTTGTTCTTCTAATAAATCATCAATTTCTTCTAAAGACTTACTTTGGAGTATTCCCGCTGTTTCTTCAATTGATAATCCAAAGCCAAGATAACAACGTGCACGAATCAGCATATGAAGATCCCAAGTTGTATAATAGCGATATCCTGTTTCTTGATCATGGATGGGCGCAATGATTCCTTTTCTTTCATAATAACGAATTGTTTCAGCTGTAATTCCTAGTATTTTAGCAAGTTCTCCTATTGTATAAGTATTGTACATAATCCCCCAACCTTCAAATTGTTTTAAAGTTTTCACCAAATTATAACATATTTTCCTCTTTTTTGACCTTATTTGATACTTTTTTACCCCCTTGACTCTCAAATCGTTTGAGAGTTTAAAATGACTTTGTTAAAAAAATAACATGTGATGTTAAATAAATAACAAAGGGAGAGAAAAATTATGGAAGAAAAAAAAGTTGTTCTTATTACAGGTGGAGCAATGGGACAAGGTCGTGCTCATGCCTACAAATATGCTGAAAACGGATTTAATGTTGTTTTGGCTGATATGTTAGAGCCATCTCATGAAGCATTTAAAGAAACAATTGCAAATTGTGAAGCAAAAGGAGCAAAAGTTTTAGCTAAAAAAGCAAACATTACTTCTACTGAAGATATGGAAGCATTATTTGCTTCAGCATGGGAAACATTTGGTCGTTTAGATGTTGTGATTGCTAATGCTGGTGTTATTAACTTCGGTTATACTTGGGAATTAACTGATGAACAAGTTGAAAAAGTAATGGATATTAACTTAATTGGTACTTGGCGTACTGATAAATATGCTGCTCAATATATGTTAAAACAAGGATTTGGTCGTATTATTAATATTTCATCAACTTCTGGTTTATATGGTACTCCTCAATTAGCTACTTATTGTATGAGTAAATGGGGTATTTTAGGATTAACTAAAACTCTTGCTAAAGAAGTGGGTTCTAAAGGAATTATTGTTAATGCTTTATGTCCTACTAAAGTTAAAACTCCAATGTGTGAAACAATGGATTATGTTAAATTCATTAATGATTTAACTGGTAAAGATTTCAAATCTGTTGAAGAAATGTATGCAGGAGTTCCATTCCTTGAAGTAGAAGATATCGCTAGTATGGTTTACTGGTTAGGAACTAGTAGAGAAGCTGGTAAATTTAATGGACAAGGTGTACCACTTGATTTAGGTACTTTACAATAATAAAGGGAGAAAAGAGAATATGAAAATTACAAAAGCAACACGTTGGCGTGTTTTTGCAGGAGTTTGGATTCAAAGTTTATTCACTTCTGCCACTGCCTTCTTTAGTTTATTCTGTTTGCCATTTTGTAATCAATTTGGATGGAGTAATTCAGATTTTTCAATGGCATACACAATTTATATGTTTATCTACTGTGCAGTAGGTTTCCTTGGTGGTATTTTAGCTGAAAAATTACAACCAAGAGTAGCTATTTATATTGGTTTAGTTTTATTTGCTGGAGGATGGATCTTAACTGGTTTTGCTTCATCTATTCCATTCTTATATATTGCTTATGGTGTCATTGCTGGTGCTGGTGCTGGAACAATTTATCCTGCATGTTTACCAACAGCATTAAAATGGTTCCCAGATAAAAGTGGTTCTATCTCTGGTTTAGTTCAAGCTGGAGCTGCTTGTGGACCTTTCATTATGTCACCTATCGCTCAAATGTTAATTGATAACTTTGGAGCACCAATGGCTTGTAAAATTTTAGGTGTTGTATTCTTAATCGGTGTTGGAGCTGTTGCTTGGATGATTGTTCCTTGTCCTGATGGATGGACTCCTAAAGGTTGGGTACCAAGTGCACAACAAAGCAAAGAATTACATACAAAAGATTATAATATTCCTCAAATGGTTAAAACTCCAATCTTCTGGGTATTATTAGTAATGTTTATTTTCGCTAATGCTGCTGGAACAATGATGGTTTCTGCAACATCACCAATTGCTCAAACTCAAATTGGTTTATCAGCGATGGATGCGGCTTTATGTGTAAGTTTAATGACTTTATTTAATATGTTTGGTCGTTTATCATTTGGTGTTATTTATGATAAGTTAAAAGGATGGAGTTCTTTAATTCTTGTCTTGATTTTAAATGGTATTTCAATGCTTATGCTAACAGTAGCTCATTCATTTGCATACTTTGTCGCATGTATTGCTTTAGTTGGTTTCTCATTTGGTGGATTACTTGTTGTTTTCGCACCAATGGTTAAAACAATCTTTGGTTCTAAATATTATAATAGAAACTATGGTTTGATCTTTATTGGTTATGGTATTGGGGCTTTCGTTGGTCCTAAGATTTCCGCAAGTTTCTTTGATGCTACAGGATCTTATGTGATGGGATTCATTGGTTCAGCTATTCTTGCTGCAGTTGCTGTTTTATTAGTCGTTGTGGCTAAAAAACTTGCTAACAAAATGTTAAATGCTTAATTTTAAGGGGTGAAAAATTTCACCCCTTTATTTTATACTTTCCTTTACCTTCTTTAATCATTTTTCCTTCATCACAAAGCTTCTTTAAGATTCTTTGTAATTGTCTTCGACTACAATGAAGATAATTTGTGGCTTCTTCAATGCTTTTTAATGAACCATAACAATAATATTTCAAATAATATAAAAAACGTTCTTCAATACTTTGATAAACAAATTGATTGGTTGATGATTGTTTTAATTTAGAAGCGATTGAATTTAAAAGTGTATGTAGAAATTTTATATCTTGATTAAGCTTTTCTTTATTATCTTTTAAAGATAGCGCCAACGTTTTGACCTTTGTTTTTGCTTCCGCAAAAAACATCGGATTTAAATCATCAACAAATTCCATATCACCTAAAATACATAATTCTTCACTTTGAGAAACTACAGTTTGTCTTCCCTCTTGATCAATAAAAGAAATCAATAACGTTCCTTCTAATACAAATTGAATATATTGTGTTTTTTCTAAAGGATTGATCATTGTTTCATCTTCTTCATATTCAATCCCTATAAATTCATATTCCTTAGAAAAATAATTGTCTATTTTATATTCTTCTTTTACTTTATTTATTAAATTTTTATCATAGATCTTTTTCATACCTCTATTGTGACACATGTCACAATAATTGACAAATCATTTTGTTATACTTCCCTAGAAAGAGAGAGATTTATATGAATAATAATGATTTATTTGAAAAAGTGCCTATATCTAAAGCATACTTTAAACTTGCTTTACCTGTTGTATTAAGCATGGTTATTTCTTTAGTCTATAATATGGTTGATACATTTTTTGTAGCACAGACACAAAATACAAATCTTGTTGCTGGTGTTTCTTTATGTGCGCCTATTTTTACTTTAATGATAGCTTTAGGAGACATCTTTGGTATTGGAGGTAGCTCTGTTATTTCTCGTTTATTTGGACAAAAACAAGATGAAGAAGGAAAGAACGTCAGTGGTTTTTGTTTCTATGGAGCTATTGTTTGTGGTATCTTAGTTTCTCTTATTATGATGATTGCTAGAAAACCAATTCTAACAATCCTTGGAACAAATCAAGCAACACTTCCTTATGCCAGCCAATATTATACTTATATGGCTTTAGGAGCAACTTTAATTATCGTTTCCTTGACTCCTAGTAATCTCATGAGAACAGAAGGATTAGCTACAGAATCAATGATTGGAACAATTACTGGTTCAATTATCAATATGATTTTAGATCCTATTTTTATTCTCTATTTAAACATGGGAGCTGGTGGTGCAGCTATCGCAACCATTATTGGTTATTTTGCATCTGACCTTGTTTTTATTTATCTTACTTTAAAGAAAAGTAAGAAATTATCAATTTCTTTAAAACATACACATATTACTAAAAATGAAGTCATTTCTATTTTTACAATTGGTATTCCCGCCTCTATTACAAATTTAATGTCTAGCTTTGCGATGGCGATGACAAACAATTATTTAGTTACTTATGGAAATGACAAAGTAGCAGCTATGGGAATTGTTTTAAAAATCAATATGATTGTTTTACTTGTCATGATTGGTTTTGCTTTTGGTACACAACCTTTACTTGGATATAATTATGGTGCACATAATACTAAACGTTTAAAAGAAATTATTAAGTTTGATTTATTTGTAGAAATTACTTTTGCAGTTATTACATCTATTATCTTAGCTTTATTTACATCATCATTTATTAAAATATTTATGAATGATCCTTCTATTATTCAAGCTGGAACATTGATGTTAAGATTTTTGCTTTTATCTTCTCCTTGTGTAGGGATTATTCTTGTCTTTACAACTTTATTTCAATCAGAAGGAAAAGCACTTCCTGCATTATTACTTTCAATAGGTAGACAAGGTATTGTTTTTGCAATTTTTCTTCTTTTATCAAATATTTTTGGATATTATGGTATTATTAGTAGTCAAATGATTGCGGATATTATCACTGCAATCATTGCACTTATTTTATATAAAATATATAAATAACAAAAAGATGTCTTGTACTATATAAGACATCTCTTTATTTTAAAATACTTATAATCTTTTCAATTTGATTTTTTGTAAGTACTTGATTCCTTCTTAAATGTAAAATATCATCTATTTCATTTTTATCATTAACAGTATATTCGCTTTCTACTGGACTATTCATATTTACAAATAAAACATAACCTTCTATCCATAAATCAACACCATAATACTTCAAATATTCCTTTAACAAATATATTTCTCTTTTTAGTTGTTTAATAGGATTTCTTATTTCTTTTATATATTCTTTGTTTCCTCTACTTATTTTATACTTATTCCAATATTGATCATCTTCATTTCCCACAAGTTTGCCACTAAAATTCTTTACGTGAACTACCCCGACTTACACTTCGTTTAGAAGTCGGAGCTTCTTGCTTCAACCACTACAGCCTCTAATGACAATACATTATAGGTCTTACACAGTGTCCACAAGCGTATAAGTTTGGCTCGTCCCAAGCCTACTTTTATAATTTATCTATAAGGACTGAAGAATCCTCAATCCTTCTGTAAGTATGTTGATTGCTGCATTATGGTCTCTGTCTCCAGTATAGCCACAATCACATGTATAAACTCGGTCTTTTAGGTCGAGTTTTTTTACACTTCCACAGCAATGACAGATTTGGCTAGAAGGGTACCACTTGTCAACTTTTACAAAATATTTACCTCTTTCTTTAAGCTTGTAATCAAGCATATTAAGAAACATTCCATAACCGTTGTCAAAGGTCGCTTTTCCATTGC
>NZ_JABWDK010000060.1:0-2936 GCF_013361255.1 Faecalibacillus sp. H12
GTCAAGCAGTCGGTTTTCAGGCAGTTTTAGCTAAAGGCAATGTTGCAACAACATCATTAATGACTTATCCAAATGTTCAACAATATACTAAAGAAGCGGGGCGAGATTTTACTCTTGCTGAAAATAGTCGAATTTTTGTAGTAGCAAATGAAAAAACATTAAATAATACTATTTTATTAAAAGATTTAAAATTAACTAGTTCAAATTTTGAAGCCGCTGGAGTTTTATCCAAAGCCCCAATAATAGTATTCGGTAAAGAAGAAAATGCAGTAGTTAATGATATTGTTGTTAGAATGGAGGATGTGGCTGAATTAGAAGGAAAAGCTGAAAGCTACAAATTAGATATTACTGATAAAATCACAGTAACCGCTAAAGATGAAATTGGTATTTATTATGGTTTAATGTCAGTAATTCAAATGTTAAAGATTAATGATAAAATATTAGAGAAAGGAACTGTTATTGATTATCCAGATGTTGAATTACGTTCAATGCATTTAGACATTGCTCGTAAACCATTCTCTAAAGAATGGATAATTCGTCAAATCAAAGATTTATCTTGGCAAAAATATAATGCGGTTCAACTTCATTTTTCTGAAAATGAAGGATTTAGAATTCAAAGTGATACTCTAGATGCAATCGAAGGATTTAAATATAAATATGATGATGTATTAAGTAAACAAGATATTTTAGATATTATTCAAGTTGCTAATGATTATCATATTGAAATCGTGCCTTCTTTAGATTCTCCAGGTCACTCGGGAGCAGTTTTACAATATCTGCCAACTGATTACAGTTGTAGAGAACTATTCCCAACCGATGATCGACGAAATCAATGCTTTAATATCTTTACAAATCCTGAAGCTAGAGAATTCTTAGTAAATTTAATGACTGAATTTATTGAATTCTTTGGTGATGCGGGATGTAAACATTTTAATATTGGCGGTGATGAGTTCTTAGCTAAATTCTCTAGTTTTAGTAATGAACAATACGGACAAATTATGACATATTTTAATGATATTTCTAAGATAGTTAAAGATAACGGAATGACTCCAAGAGCATGGAATGATGGTTTATTATTTGGTGATTATGAGGGTTATACATTGGATAGTGACATTGAAGTTTGTTACTGGGCAGCTCCTGAAAACTGTGCATCGGTAGCGGATTTTGTTGCTAATGGTAACAAAGTAATCAACTATTCTGATGTTTATATGTACTATGTACTTTCTAGGTGGTGGCAAACTAATGCAGTACCAGAAGGTGATCGTATTTATAATGAATGGCATCCTGGTAAATTCTCTAACTTATCCGGAACAGCACAAACTTTTGAAGAACCTTATCCAGAATATGTAATGGGTGGTTCTTACGCAGTTTGGTGTGATGATCCAAATTATGAAAGCGAACAAAGAGTAGAAGATAAAATCTATCATCGCACACGTGCAACAGCTTATAAGATGTGGAACGCGAACGATAATCAACCAGACTATGATGTTTTTAAAGCTGCTGTTGATAAATTGGGAAGAACTCCAGGCTTCAATGAGGCTTTACCTGCTCCGGGTGAAGTGTTCCAGGGTGAAGATACAGCAACAGTTACTATCAAATATATTGATAATTTTGGTAAGACTATTGCTGCAGATGATGTATTCTATGGTCTAAATGATAGTGAGTATCATTTTGAAGCAAAAGAATTATTTGGATATAGTTTTATTGAATCAGATTTACCATTAGATGGTAAATATAACGGTAATATGACAATTACTTTAAAATATCAATTACATTGTGATAAAACTGATTTAAAAAAAGAAATATTTGAACCATTAGCAGTAAGTGAATATATTAATGAAACTGTAGCTGATTATAATAAAGCATTAACAATGGCAAAAGAAATATATTTTGACGAAACAAGTGGACAATTAGCTGTTAATAACGCATTAAGAGCATTACAAGATGCTAAAAATAAAGCTGTAAAATTGGAATATTATTCATTATATGTTGAAGTTACATATCCATTAAATGAAAGTGACTATTCAAGTGGATATCAAGCTTATAAAAATGCTGTAACTACAGGAAAAACATTACTTAATAGTGAAGGATTAACTGCTGAAAAAGCTAAAGAAGCTTATAATGCAATTCAAACAGCTAAGCAATCATTAGTTAAACCTAATGCTAAAGTTCCAACTATTTCAGCAACTGATACTTATTATCAATCTAATAACTACAATAATATGATTGATGGTAATATTAATACTAAATGTTGGTTTAATAGCAACCAAGAAATTGGTAAAGAAGTTAAATTCACATTTACTCGTCCAATAAATATTAGTTCTATCCAAATCATTCAACCAAGCAATGCTGGTGAAGATATAATTGATGGTGCTGATGTGCAAATCTCCACTGATGGAAAAAATTGGACAACAGTAGGAACGTTAGATAATTCAGCATTTGAAAAAACTATTACTTTTGATAAGACATTGACTAAATATGTTAGAATTGTTCTTACTGAAGGTAAGGGGAACTGGTATCAAATTGCAGAAGTTAAGTTTGAATTAGAAGAAATACCTGAAGATTCAACTTTAAAAGATATGATTTTAGAAGCTGAAACATTAAATATTACTGGTAAATCTAGTGGCTCAGTAAATGAAATGATTGATGCATTAATTGTTGCTCAAAAATCTTATGTTGAAGGAAAAGTTGATGTAACTGAAGAAACTAATAATTTACATAATGCAATCAATGCATTAAGAGATACAGTTACCTCAAACAAAGAAAAACTAACAAATAAGATTAATGATGCAAAAGAAATAGAAAATAATAACTATTCTATTGAATCATGGTCAAGATTTGAAAAAGCTTTATTAGAAGCAATCATTGTTAATGAAGATAGTAATGCTACTCAAGAACAAGTTGATAAGGCTTATGATGATTTAGATAAGGCTATT
>NZ_JABWDK010000061.1:0-2827 GCF_013361255.1 Faecalibacillus sp. H12
TTCCTAAGATTTCAGGATATCCTAATATTCTTTTACAGAGTTTATCGATCATGATAATATGATCATTTGATGTGATTTCTAATACTTTTTCCATTTAATTTTTTCTCCTATTATATAGACAATTTTTTGATGTTTTTCTTTTTGTTTTTTAAAAAAAGTAAAAAAAAATAACAATAAATGATTGTTTTTATTGTTATTTCTTTGGTTTAATAGTTAAAATGTTATTTTCTTGTAATAAAGAGAGTTGATCTATATTTTTAAATAAATATATGCTTTGTTGATTTTCTTTATCTATATCAAGATATTCATCTTGATATAGATGATGATCATTTATTAAATGTTGAATCAAGGCAATTTGTTTTTGATCCAAATGCATTCTTTGTTCCTTATTTTCCTTATTATATTTCAAGTTTTTTTGAAATTGTTTACGATAAACACTTGGTGTAATCCCATATAAATCTTTAAATGCTTGACTATAAGCCTTTGCAGACATTCCACAAGAAAATGCAATCTCATCAATTGAATCCTTTCCTGCTAACAGTTTTTCTAATGAATGTCGTATTCTTACCATTGATAAATATTTTACAAAACTAACACCTGTATATTTTTTAAATAAACGTGAAGCATAGGAGATACTAAAAGAAAGATTTTGAGCAACATCTTCTAAATGAATATCTTCTTGGTAATGTTGATCAATGAATAAAATAGCTTTCATATAATTTTCATGATTTTTAGAAGAAAGTGGTAAATTTTCTAAAGAAAATTCTTGATCTTGACTTATCATATAAATCAAATTAGAGATTACTAAATTTAATAAATAAATATTATCTTTGTTTTCAATAAAATGTAGAAGCAATATTCCTAATTGTTGTTTTATTTGAAATAATAGAGATTTATTTTGATTTTCTCTACAAATAAGAGATTGAAAACTATGATCTATATCTCCTACCATATAATGAGGTAAATAAGAAAAATCAATATGTAATGTTAAAATAATACTTTCTTTTTCATTCATCTTTAACATATGAATATCATTAGGAGCAATTATAGCTAATTCATGTTCATAAATAACAGTCGACATTTTTTCTGTAATAACTTCATAACTTCCTTTTAAAACATAAGAAATTTCTAAAGAAGATTGTCTTGAAAAAACTTGTCGATCAAATTGATTAATACTTAGACTTAATGGATATTCAAATTTTTGACCCGAAAAGTCATAATAATAATTCATATTTTGCATAGTCTCATCTCTTTTCATTAATCTCATTATACCATAAAAAAATGGTTAGCTTTCAATACCAACCATTTCATTTTCATAAAAATTTGCTTTATTTTCATACATTTTAGTATCTGCTTCTTTGATGAGTTCATCAACATCGTTTATATTATAGCACCAAGAAACACCTACAGAACACGAAATACCATTTTGTTCTAAATACTTCTTTGATTGTTCAACTTGCTTTATAAAACTAGCTTCTTTAACATCTACTGAAAGAACAACAAATTCATCCCCACCAAAACGATAAGCTTTTCTAGGAAAACACTCATTAATCAAATAAGCAGTTTTCTTTAAAACGGCATCACCTTCTAAATGTCCTTGTAAGTCATTGATCTTTTTTAATCCATTTAAATCAAAATAAGCAATACCAATATCCTTATTTTGACTTTCTTTAATCTTATCAATTCGTTCTATCAAAGCATTACGATTAAAAATATGTGTCATTGAATCTAAATAACTCATTGTTTTTAATTTTTGTTCCTGTTGTTTTCTATTCATACTCTCAGAAACAAAGAAAACAACCGAAGATAATAAGCTACTATTATCACATCTTCTTCGTGGATTATCAACACCCAAAAATCCAGTAATAATTTCATTTTCTATCAAAGGCACTGCAATAAGACTCGTTATATTTTGTAATTTTAAAAGACGATAGGTTTCAGAATTTTTATCAACCTCATCTTCTAAACTTTTTATATAAAATGTTCCATCAACCTTAAAACGATCTAACCAATATTGAATAGTTTCTAAAGAAACGTTTTGCAAATTATTTATTTCCGGAGTTGCCCCTTCTTCTGTATACTCAAAAAGATTAGATGTCGTATTTTGTTCATAGTCTATTTGAAAAATATAGGCACGATCACCTTGAAAAAACTCAGTAATAAGACATAACAAATCATTAATAGCATCATCGATTTCACTATGATAAGTTAAAGCATGAATACATCTATTTAATGTCGTTGCTGCAAGTAAAGATTCTTTTAATTCTATTTGACTTTTTTCATACTTTTTTGACATTCGATAATAAACAATTACAAAAATCATCACAAGTAATAAAACAAGCATAAAAATAACAAGTAACGGATATTTTTCTATTGCTTCAACTATCATACTAACAACCCCTTTCATTATAGATTATATTCACATGTCAATTAAAAAAATGTCGGTTTTAGACTAAATAATTTTATAGTTTTTCCTACATTTTTATTTTATTCTTTACAGCAACCATCAATATTTATTACAAATATAAGTGTCTGCTGCAAATACATTAGCAGGCACTTGTGTAAAGATTATCATAACGTAAGTATACTTGCCATTATTATACTTATCCTTACATTCATTTTTTCTTTTTTTGCTCTGGTATTTAAAATAGATTATAGTAAATAATTCCATGTACATCTTTATTTTACTATTTATAGCACCTTATTTTTAAATTAGGTGCGAAATGTCGTTTTTGAGGTGTGAAATGCAAAAAATAAATATCATATTTTTATGATAAAAAAGGGACAAAATAAATTTTGTCCACATGGTAATAATCTTTGAAGATTA
>NZ_JABWDK010000062.1:0-1695 GCF_013361255.1 Faecalibacillus sp. H12
TTCTAATAATTGTCATTGAAAAACAACAGCTAGAATTCTGGCTGTTGTTTCTTTTTATAGTTCGTTTATCATTGATATTGTCTAGATACTATGAAAGGAACTATATGAATAATGATATCATGAAATTTTTAAACATTGAAGATAAAGACATAATTATCTCTAAGATTTTAATTGATGGAAATACTAAGATAATTTATTTAGAAAAGACTCTCAAAGTCGAATATTGCCCTGCCTGTTCTTCTAGAATGCATTCAAAAGGAAAATATATTAGAAAAATAAATCATCCTATCCTACAAGATGGCTATCAATTAAAACTTATTGTAACTCAAAGAAAATGGAGATGTACCAATCCTCAATGTAATCTTTACCTCAATGATCAGTTTAACTTTATTAGTAAATATAAACAGTCATCTAATATTACTCCTTATATGATCCTTAATGAAATGAAGAATATACATATTACTACTGCAGATGTCGCTAGAAAATATAATATTTCTGATACTTCCGTACATTATATATTTCTACAATATTTGAACATAAAACGTCTTCCTTTACCTGAAATAATTTCTGTCGACGAAGTATTTTTAAATATTGACTATAAGCATCGTTATGCATTGGTTATCATGGATTTTGATTCCTCAGAAATTATCGATATTCTTCCCAACAGATGGGAAGAAACGACCAATGCCTACTTTTTATCTATTCCATTGGAAGAACGAAAAAACGTTAAATACCTTATCTGTGACATGTACAATCCCTATATCAACTATACGAAGCGTTACTTTCCTAACAGTATTGCCATCATTGATAGTTTTCACGTTGTTTCTTGGATCATAAGAAAGATAAATAACTATATCAATGATCTAAAAAAGAAATTCCAAATAAGAGATAAAAAGATTTACGAAGATTCTTGTATAAAAAATAACAGACCTATAGATTTTAAAAATATGCCGACATCTAAAGAAGTCTATATGCTTAATAATTTTAAATGGCTCATATTACAAAATGTAGAAAATATAGACTATCAAAGTAATGTTAGATACAACCACAAATTAAAAGCTTATTTAAATACTTATGACTATGAAAAAATGTTTTTCCAATTAGACGATAACCTTGTACAAATCAGACGTCTAAAAGAAAAATATATTGAATTTAATAAAACAGAAGAAAGGGACCTAGAAAAAATCAATACTCTTTTAAGCAATATTATTGATTGTTATTCTCATTCGACATTGATTATGTTTAAAGAATTTTCTGAACTATTAAAAGCTCATAAACAAGAAATCATCAATTCATTTATTTATATAACTGATAATAATGGAAATGAACGAAGACTATCTAATGGACCTATGGAAGGATATAATAGGACTCCTAAAGATTTCAAAAGAAATTCAAGAGGATTAAGTAATTTTGAATATGCAAGAAGCAGATTGATTTGGGCTAACAGGAAAAATGAATCTATTTTAGCCATTCCTAAATCAAAAAAAGAAGTATATAAATTTAAAAAATAACTTGTTAAATGTATCTAGACAAAATGAAAGGAACAACCTATTTGATTGTTCCTTTAAACTTATTTTCTTTTGAATTTTTAGGTTGCCCCCTAAAGTGCCCCCTAACTTTCAACAGGTTTTTCTTAAAACCCCTAAAGTTGTCCCCTAAATAATTTGGCTTTCCCCCTAAATTATTTGGTTACCC
>NZ_JABWDK010000063.1:0-1579 GCF_013361255.1 Faecalibacillus sp. H12
CGCGATTGATTACGTTTTGTGTATTCTGTAATATTGAAATATGTGAATGTGGATTTGTATTTTACTCCTTGTGGCTCGACTACTTTGAGGAGTTTCTTACCACACCTTATTCCTAAACAATGATTAGTTAGATGAGTCTTTGAATTCCTATTTTGAACCAGGTTTCGTGGTTTAAGTGTTGTGGACACCATTTCACATAATTTACTTTGAAAGGATTTTTTACATATGAAATTAATTGGCATCGACATTGGAAAAAACAAACATTTCTTTTGTGTCATGGATCAACAAACTGGTGAGATCATCTCTCAGCCTGTTTCTTTTTCTAATGACAAAGAAGGTTTTGATTTTCTAGTACAAAAAATCAAATCTTATCCAAAAGATTCTATTCTTATTGGTATGGAAGATACGGGACATTATCATTTTGCTTTGTTGAAATACCTTCTAGACTTACAATATACTGTTGCTTTAATTAATCCTAAAACAACTGATTTCAATTGTAAGATGCAAGGTGGTATTACTAAAAATGATAAGCTCGATACAATCAATATCTGTGATGTTCTTGATACTCCTGAGCGTAAAAAACAATATCGTATCACTAAAGTCAACAGCTTTGATCTTTATGAACAAAAACAGCTGACAAGACATCATCATAATTTGAAAGAAGAGGAAAATGTCTATAAGAATCGTCTTCAAAAATGTATCGATGTCGTGTTTCCTGAATTCAATAAACTGTTCAATTCTAAATATGGCATTGTTTATATGAATATTCTTAAAATGTTTGGGAGTGCTGAAAATATCGCCAATACAGATATCAGAACCATCCGTAAATGCTTTGAAATCGATGGCAGAGACAATCGTATTTCTTTAACACCTGAAAGACTTAAAGAATGTGCCAGATCTTCTATTGGGATTTCTTCATCAGCGGAAGTTATTCAAATAAAACATTTAACCGCTCAAATAGAACTGATTGAAGAACAGCTAACTGAAATAGATAAAAAAATAGAAGAGTTCTCCATCCAAAATAACTCTCCTATCCTATCCATACCAGGAATATCTCACTTCTCTGGTACTTCTATTC
This sequence comes from Faecalibacillus sp. H12, assembly GCF_013361255.1. Lineage (NCBI taxonomy): Bacteria > Bacillati > Bacillota > Erysipelotrichia > Erysipelotrichales > Coprobacillaceae > Faecalibacillus > Faecalibacillus sp. H12. The sequence goes on from NZ_JABWDK010000063.1 coordinate 1,079, forward strand.
TAGCGGAATTAGGAGATATAAGCAACTATTCTAAGACTTCTCAAATCATTAAATTTGCAGGAGTTGCTCCTTTACACTATGAATCAAGTCAGTTCAATGCACAACATACAGCTATTACCAAGAAAGGATCCAAATATTTAAGGAAGACCCTATATCAGATAATACTTCCTGTAATAAGACACAATCCTGTGTTCAATAAGTATTATCAGTTAAAGATTTCTCAAGGCAAAGGTCATCGTTGTGCTCAAGGACACTGTGTAAGAAAGCTGCTTAGAATCATCTATCATCTTTTAAAAACAAATCAACAGTTTGATCCTCAACTGTTAAGATAGCACTTGAAAACTTTAAAAATGGCCTTTCGAGGTCTTTTTCAGCATGTCCAAAATTACAAATCACTATTCACTTTTCAATGTTCTCTTTCATTTCTAACTGAAAATTCAAATTTTTAAATATTTTCAAACTTTTTCATAAAATCACTTGAATTTTATATAGTTAGCTCCT
>NZ_JABWDK010000064.1:0-1544 GCF_013361255.1 Faecalibacillus sp. H12
GGCTCTATACTAAAACTGGAGGGGAAATATATCCTGCTCCAGTTTTCTTATATTTAAATAGACATAGCTTTCATACCGTTTTACAATTTAAATGACCAAAAATAAATAGAAAAGAGGTATTCCACTATGTCCATTTTGAATTATATCAATGATTTATTTAAATCTCTAGATTTTCCTGATAATTTATCTGATTATTTTATCCCTGTCCCTTATGAGGGCTCTGATTCTTGCTTTAGATATGGTCTTGATAAGCATGGTCACCATTCTAAATTTATTAGACTTAGATCTGTTCTTAAAGATAATTTCGTCTGTCCTCATTGCGGCGTTATCGAACATCATGAATCTAAAGGTTTACGTAAGATTTCCCTGTCTCATATTGCCAATGGTCATCAAAAATTCGTTATTGAGGTTGAATACAGAAGATATTTCTGTCATTCATGTCATTCTTATTTTAAGGATGATATCCCTTTTAAATTTAAAAATACCAGAATGACTTCTTCTGCTGCTCATGCCTGCCTGATTCAATTTAGAGAGAATACGGCCATGGCCGTTATTTCTCGTATGATGGGTGTTTCTAAATCTTCTGTATATAGAATGTTTTTTTATCACATCAAAGTAAAAGAACGATTCTATCATCTTAAGTCTGTTATTTCTATTGATGAATTTAAAGCAACCACTGATAAAGGAACTTATGCTTTTCATATTACCGATCCTATCAACGGTAAAACTCTTGATATTATTGAAGACAGAAAAGAACGCAGTCTAAGAAACTATTTTCTTAGATTTTCCTATAAAGAAAGAAAAAAAGTAAGGATCATCATTATGGATCTTTCCAATCCTTTTCGTTGTATCATGCAGCGTCTTTTTCCCAATGCTTCTATTATCGCTGATCGTTTTCATTATGTAAAATTATTCGGTGAATGTCTAAAAAGAAGCAGACTGGATACCTGTTCTTCATTAAAAGATGAAAAGATAGCCAAATCTATTAAGAAAAATCTTCATCTTTTTGACAAATACAGAAAAGATCTTGATGATCAAACAGAATGGTATGATCGTCATTTAAAAAAACACTTTACCTGCAGAACATATGTCGAATATATATTTGAACAGGATGGTACAGATGGATTCTACCAGAGCTATATGATCTATCAGAATCTATTGAAACTTATTCATGAAAAGCACAATGATTACAAGAAAGAATTGAATAACTGGCTGAACCATATATTTGAAACAAATAATACATATTTTATTTCGTCTGCAAAAAACATAAGAAAGAACTGGTTTGTGCCAATACTTAAGTCACTTACATATAAAGCTGTTTATGTTAGAAACGGTAAAACGTATGAAACAAGTTTTAATAACGGTTTTATTGAAAGTATGAACAACAAGGTCAAGCTTGTAAAACGAAATGCCTATGGCTACAGATATTTTTATAATTTAAGAAAGAGGATTCTTCTTCATCTTGGGTTCTCATATGAATTTGAGTAAAAGAAAAGAGATAGCTTTCGCTATCTCTTAAGCCCCTCCACTATTGACATGGAGCC
>NZ_JABWDK010000065.1:0-1374 GCF_013361255.1 Faecalibacillus sp. H12
CTGATATTGTCAATATTGGTTGACACATTTATCTCAAAGATATCATTTCCTATGCAGCCAGGCCCAGAGATTGGTAGTATCTCTGACGCTTAATCATAGGAGGAAGCCCACCGTTGGCAGAGCAGATCCTCCTGTTGTTCCAGTAACTGATGAAATATCTCCAAATAAGAACTCTCAGCTCATCCGTGGTCAGGCTTTCCGTATTGTAGCGGTCATAGAGAAGCTCGCTTTTCATTCTGGCCCACATGCTTTCACATCGAGCATTATCGTGGCACCTGCCACCATCACTGTTCATGCTTTGTATAATGCCATATTTAGAAAGCGCCTGACGGTAGGTTTCACTGGTATATTGTCTTCCTCTGTCGGAGTGCACAATGGCACCTCGCAGATCAGGATGCGCCAGATAGGCATTATCCAGTGTATGCTCACACAGAGTTGCCTTCATGTTTGTTTCCATTGCCAGTCCCAGAACGCTGGAATCAAAGCAGTCGAAGATGGCTGAAACATACAGTTTTCCATCTTTTGCCTTGATTTCTGTGATATCAGTTACGCATTTTTCAAGTGGCTTATCAGCCTTGAACTCTCTCTTCAGAAGATCATCTGACTTACGTGCTTCCCGATCAGCCTTGGTAATGCCATTTGGCTTGCGCTTTGGCCGATGGACAAGTCCTATTTCATCCATAACCCTGTAAACGGTTCGTTCACTGGGGATCTTGATTCCCGTCGGATTCTTAAGGAGCAGTGCTTGGTACATGCGAATACGTCCATAGGTATCATTGCATTCATCCTCAGCATGGATCACTCTCATGGCATCAGCAAGATCCTGATATTTCCAAGGGCGATCTTTAATAGCAAGATATTTGTAGAAACCCTGGCGGCTGACGCCAAGCATCCGGCAATAGAATGAGAGTTTTCCCTTAATCACGCCGTCTTTCGTTTTTATGGCAATGAACATCATTCTTTGGTTCTTGCTGACTTCCGACGGCTGGCTGCGAAAAAAGCGCTTGCTTCCTCGAGAAATTCATTTTCCTCTTTCAGACGCCGGATTTCTTTGTCCTGATCTTTAACGCGTTTGCGGAGCATGGCAAGCTCCTCAGCAAGACTCATCGCGCTTTCCGGAGTATGTGCACCGTCACCAATATCCAATGTGCCTGCTCTAACTGCTTTCAGCCATGTGTGGATGGTTCCTTCTGGGATACCTAATTCTTTGGCTGCCTTAGCACCGCCGATTTCTTTGGCAAGTTTGACAGCCTGGATCTTATATTCCTGGTCGTATTTACGTTGGGTTCGTGACATTGAGAGTTCCTCCTTATTCTCTTTTATTATACATGAATTCCTTGAGAATAAGGTGTCAACTTTATTTATACAACATCA
>NZ_JABWDK010000066.1:0-1367 GCF_013361255.1 Faecalibacillus sp. H12
TGAAGTGAACTGAAAAAGTTGGACAACTTAGGAGGTTCACTTTTTATTATGGCTAAACTTACAAACGAACAAAAAATTGAAATTTACAATAAAAGAAAAATGGGATACACATTAAACATGCTTTCGACTGAATATAATATCAATGTGCACGGTATTGAATATCTTGTACGATTGATAGATAAAAATGGATTCGATGTTCTTAGAAAAGATAGAAACAGATATTATTCTCCCAAATTTAAAGAAAAAGCATTGAGAAGAGTGTTTATCGATGGAGAATCAATTACAGCGGTAGCTATTGATGTTGGCTTATCAAGTAGAGGAATATTGGCCAATTGGATTAAATCTTATGTTGAAAACGGGTATAATATTGTTGAAAAGAAAAGAGGACAACATGACAAACAAAAAGAAAAAAATGACACAGTCAGAAATGCAGAAAAAGATCAAGGAACTGGAACTTCAGAACCTTCGCTTACGTGTCGAGAACGAATACTTAAAAAAATTGGATGCCTTAGTTATGGAACGAAAGAAGAAAGAACTAAAGAAATAGTAAAGGCTATAACAGAACTAAGGCAGGAATTAAATCTGAGCTTAGCCTTTATTCTGGATACTATTAATTCTAATGAGGATCTTCCACATATTGCCAAATCCGTTTATTATTACACTCTTAGTAAAATTGACAAAGATGATAAGAACGATGAAATAATGGTGGAAATAATCAATATCTTTTACACCCACAAAGAACGTTATGGGTATCGAAGAATTCATCTAGAATTGTTGAATAAGGGATATAAAGTGTCTCATGGCAAAGTAAAGCGTCTAATGTCGCGTATGGGCCTATATGCATTTAATCCTACACCTAAACAAAGATACAACTCTTATAAAGGGGATATGAATGGTGTTTGTAAGAATCTTCTTCTAGAAAGAAAGAAAAATAAATACACAGGAAAAATTAACGAAAAAAGAAATTTTGAAGCTACTTCTGTAAATCAGAAATGGACTACAGATGTATCCGAGTTCAAGATAGTAGCAGGAAAATTATATTTATCTCCAATTATGGATATATACAATCGTGAGATAGTTGGATTTGATATTTCAGACACACCTAATCTATTCCAAATATATAGAATGTTGGATATGGCTTTTGAAAAATTTGACAATCTCGAAGGCTTGATTTTTCATTCTGATCAGGGATGGCAATACCAACATTTTTCATATCATAAAATATTAGAAGAAAAAGGAATTTTCCAATCTATGTCTCGTAAAGGAAACTGTTTAGATAATTCTCCAATGGAAAATTTCTTTGGGAAAATGAAAAATGAAATGTTTTATGGATTTGAAAATACATTTGAATCATTAGATAATTTAAA
>NZ_JABWDK010000067.1:0-1365 GCF_013361255.1 Faecalibacillus sp. H12
TCAAGCATATTAAGAAACATTCCATAACCGTTGTCAAAGGTCGCTTTTCCATTGCCAAAACCTTTATTTCCAATAGCTTTCATATCTAAGTCTTCGACACATACGATATCATACTGATTGGCTATCTCAGTAGATTTCTTATGAAGACTGTCGAGACGTTGATTCGCTATTTTTCTATAGATTCTGTTTACTTTTCTCATTTGTTTAAAATAGTTGCTTGATTTTGTTTCATTCTTTTTAGAACCTGCTTTTCGTGAAAGTCTTCTTTGTTGTTTAGCAAGCTTCTTATGACTTTCTCGATAGTATTTATGAACTCCTGCTTTATTCCCATTACTGTCCATATAAAGTCCATCAGATTTATAGTCAAGTCCAATAGCATTTGTACTTGATTTGGAAACAGATGGAATGTCTTCCTGTTCATATTCAAAAAGAACGGAAGCAAAATAGTTACCGACACTATCTTGAGAGACAGTAACAGATTTAAGCTTCCAATCATCTTTAGGCAACTTATGAATAACAGCTTTGACCATTCCAACTTTAGGAAGCTTTATGACATTTTTACCAATAAGAATATTGTTGTTGGTAAAATTTGTTGTATACGACTTTTTAGATTTTCTTTTGCTTTTGAATTTAGGGAAATGATTTTGTTTTTTAAAAAATCTGTCATAGGCGTCTGCTAAATGAAAAACGGCATTTGAAACAGCAAATTTATCTATTTCTTTGAGAAAATCATAATCTTTTTTTAATGTACGAGTAGCGAACTCATTTGATTTAAGCTTAGAAAGATGGGATTCTCCATCTTTGTATCTTTGTTTTTGTAAGGCAAGTAATTGGTTATAGACAAAACGACAGCAACCAAAAGTTTTTGCAAACATGACTTTTTGTTCATCATTTGGATAGAGTCTATATTTAATTGCCTTGTTACTTTTGTTTGCTTTTGACATATATTTTACCTTCCTTGCGTTTGAATATATTCCTTAATAATATCTACGGTCACCCCACCTGTAGATATCAAACAATAGCTTTGTGACCAGAACATATCCTTCCATAAATGTTTCTTGATTTCTGGATATTCTTTTTTTATAAGTCTACTGCTTGCTGATTTATAAGCATTGATAAATTTAGAAATCTCACTATTAGGCTGCCCTCTGAACAGTATATGAACATGGTCTTTATCGTGATTCCATTCTTCCAACGAAATATTATAATTAAGGCATATGTTTTTAAATATCTCTTTAAGCCGTAATGAGATAGCATCATCAATAACATTATTCCTGTATTTGACACACATAATTAAATGATAATTAAGCATGAACACTGAATGATTATTAGTATCAAGTTCCATAGCAATATCCTTTCTAAAAT
>NZ_JABWDK010000068.1:0-1309 GCF_013361255.1 Faecalibacillus sp. H12
TACCTTCACATGGTCCATTAGATATACGTCTGTCATTTATCCATGTAAAAGAGTTTAGTATTTCTTCTTTCCAATGTTCAAGCGTCACTGCAACACTTATACTTTCTTCCACATGTGTATGTTTGAATTTTTTAATTACTGCATCGAGTTCCTTTCTTTTATTAGAATTATTGACTTCTCCTTTTGAAACTTGATCGAATATCAAATATTCTTCTTTGGCATTATAGGCCTGTCTAAGTTCATCATCAAAGCTTAGTAAAGTTTCAAGTATCATGTTTTCAGTTACATGACATTCCATTATCTTATCATACTTGAACGTTTCATTGTCTATGTTATTTTTGGATTTTAACAGTATCTTGTAACGATGTTTCAATAATCTGTATTCTCTGGATTTTTTATTTTTAACATATTTACGCATAATTCTTTTTCGAGTATGATTGAGTTGATCATTTATTAGTCTGGTAACGTGAAAATGGTCAACAAGCAAGGTCGAATTTGGAAAATATGTCTTTAGTAAGGGTTTGAATATAAAGCTCATATCAGTGCATATGTATTCGACCTTTTTTCTTTCTTCCAAATCAATCTTAAATAGATAGTCAGACATGATATCATGTGTTCTGGATTCAACGATATCAATAATCAAATTGTTTTCAAAGTTCATAAGGATAGCAGGATATTTATATTTGGAGTTTCTAGAGAAATGAAATTCATCAATCAATAGAACTCTAGGAAGGCTATGTCTTTTAATTCTGACAAAAGTATCAAATATTTCCATGATTCTGGTAGAAGAAACACCAAACATTCTAGCAATGGAAGCATAAGTAGCATTATAAGGTTTTAACCTGTTTAGAATAGAAATGATAGCTGTTCTAGTAAAAGACCAATCACCATAAGCAATAGGATTTACATCAGAAAAAGAAGCATTACAGTCAATGCATTTATACCTTTTAACATAAGTAACCATCTTTACAGGTTTATCATTAACAGGTACAGATACAATAGATCTTTTCTTATTGCCTTTACTAATGAAATGAGTGCTGCCACATGTAGGACATGAAAATCTAGATGGCTTGAATCTAATATCGATTTCATAATTAGATTCTTTATGATCTACAGTAAATGTTTCAACAACATCATCCTTGATATCAAATAGTTTTAATAATTCGTTGTTCATAATAATAATTTAATCAGGACCAGACAGTAAAATTGTATCAAAAAAGGGGATGATTCACATCCCCACGATAATTTAGAGGGTACTCCGCCTAATAATTTAGAGCGAACCTCTAAGCACCGGATAATTTAATATACC
>NZ_JABWDK010000069.1:0-1284 GCF_013361255.1 Faecalibacillus sp. H12
CACCTGCAATCGTCGTGATCGTTCTCCTGGTGCATGTAACGGCTGTTCTAAATATACGCATTGTCGCTATGATAAGTATAGATACAAGGCTGATTTTTCTCATAAAAAATATAGAGAAGACCTTGTTGATTCTAGAACTGGTATCAATATGTCATATGAAGAATGCAAAGCTATGGCTGATATTATCGTTCCGCTTATTGAAGCCGGGCATTCTCCCTATCATATCGTTACCAATCATCCTGAATTGAATATTTCTGAAAAAACGCTCTACAACTATATTGAAAATGGTATCTTTAGAGAATTTGGACTTCTCGATATCGATCTTAGAATCAAAACAAAAAGAAAAATAACCAAAAAGGCTTCTAATAAATATAAAAAAAGAGAAGATAAAAAGTATTTGAATGGTCGTACATACGATGACTTTATTAATTATACAGCAGAAAATAAAAATCTAAGCGTTGTTGAAATGGATACGGTCTACAATAATGGTTCTACAGGTCCTTTCATGCAAACATTTAAATTTTTAGACTATTCTTTCATGTTTATCGTCTATCAAGAAGAAAAAACGGCGAAATCAATGGTCGAAGGAGTCGACCTTTTAGAAAAGATCTTAGGGAAAGACCTTTTCAGTGAAGAAGTTGCAATTATAAAGACTGATAGAGGAAGTGAATTTTGTGATGCTGAAGGGTTTGAAAAAGAAGAAAATGAATCAAGACGTACACGAATCTTCTATTGTGATCCAATGGCTTCTGGTCAAAAAGGAAGTTTAGAAAACAATCATAAAGAAATCCGCTATATTTGTCCAAAAGAAAATGATTTAAAAGATTTAGGACTTAACAGTCAGGAAAAAGCAAATCTAATAGTCTCACATATCAATTCTCAATCAAAAGAACATTTAAAAGGTAAATCACCATTAGAAGTAATGGAATTTATGAATCCTGCACTTTATCAAAAATTCAAAGATTTTGGAATTGAAAGAATCAACAAAGACAATATTGTTTTAAAACCTTACTTATTAAAAGATTAAAATCATTCAGAGAATGTATGAAAATGGGTATACAGATTGACAGTTCAATACTTTATTCAAGTGGATTTTAGTCTTACACTCAAAAAAATTGACAAAAATGCACAGCTTTAATGTGCCCCAAAATAGTACTCTTTCATAACAAAATTTGGTTTTCAATCACATGAAAGACTAAATTCAACCATCAAAATAAAAAGAATATCAGGCAAATCACCTAATATTCTTATAAAATCTGCTTTCTGAAAGAGTAAATTCTACTT
>NZ_JABWDK010000006.1:0-93501 GCF_013361255.1 Faecalibacillus sp. H12
TTCCTCCCCAAATCATTTCTTTAAATACAGGTTCTACCCATAAAATATGTCCCATTTTTACTTTCCTCCATTTATTAATTTTAAAACCTCTGTTACTTCATTTTCACTATAAACTGCAATTCCTTTTTCTTTTAACATCTGTACAAAAATACCATCACCTTCAACAAGCTGATGTGAAAATGTTCCATCATAAATATGATTTTTTCCACAGCTTGGACTTTTAGCTTTTAAAACAGCTATTTTAATATTTTTTTCTAAACATTTATCTAAAGCAATTTTAGCACCTTGTGTATATTCTTTTGTACGATCAATTCCTTTTTGATCAATCACTTTTTCTCCAATAACTTCACAAGGTGTTCTAGGAATTGGTAAACCACCTAAGACTTCTGGACAAAGTGGTAACACTAAACCTTGATCATAAAGTTCCTTTATTTCCTTACAAAGATTATTCTTTCCAGCATATGTACAATTTTCACCAATTAAACATCTCGATACTGCAATCATTTTAGAATGTCCTTAATATCACTTGGTTTAGAAACAGTATAAGTTGCTCCAGCTTGAACAAGTTCTTCTTTTCCTCTAAAGCCCCATTCACACCCTATAGATTTAATTTTAGCATTGATGGCTGTTTCAATATCTACATTACTATCACCAATCATCAATGTTTCATTTTTATTACTTTCCATTAACTGCATAGCTAGTTGTACTAAACAAGGATGTGGTTTTTTTGGTTGATAAACTGTATTTCCAAAAACATACATAAATTTACCAGGAAATAAATGATTTACAATTGTTACTGCATTTATTTTTGGCTTATTCGTTACAACTGCTAATTTATACCCTTGATGATAAAGTTCATCAATTAATTCTTTCATTCCTGAATAAGGTTTTGTATGTTTTAAACAATTTTCTTTATAAATTTCATCAAAACGTGCACGATATTTTCTCACATCTTTTTTATATTTTTCAGGTAAAGCACGCTCTATTAATTTATCAACACCATTTCCTACAAATTGTTTATATGTATCTAAATCATAGGTAGGAAAATGATTTTCTTCCATTAATATATTTGTAGATAAAGCTAAATCTTCTATTGAATCTACAAGTGTTCCATCTAAATCAAAAATCAACGTATTATACATAGACTTCCCCTTTCACTTTATCTAGATTATAGCACAACTTCTATTTATTGTTTATTGGTTTTTGTTATGTTAGAATAGTTCTTGAGGTGAAATTATGAAACAACAACAAAAAGATGTTTTCATGACATTATTAACAGGTTTAGGAGCAGCATTAGGAATCATTACATATTTTTTATGTACATTCCTTTTCCATAAATATGAAACAATTGGTGCTTTATCTATCTTTGGTTTAGCCATGATTTTTAGAGTAATCGGTTATTTTTTTGATAAAATGCTTGCTAAAAAGTAGATTCATACGAATCTACTTTTCTTTTGTATATATTATTTGACATCCTGCTTGTTCTATCTTTTCTCGATAAGTATCAGGTAACCAATCAGCAACAAGAACATCAATATCTTGAAAAGCTAAAGCTTTATAAGAACTTTTTTTATTAAATTTACTATGATCTACAACTAAGCAAACTTTTTGACTTCGACTTGCTACCTTTTTTTTAATCATAGCATCTTCAAATTCTTCAACATAAATACCATCTTCCATCACAGCTGCTGCTGCTACATAAGCTAAATCAAAATAAATTTGATCAATCATATTCAACGTTTGACTTCCATACATATAACGATTCTTTTTAAAGTAAGTTCCACCAATCATCTGACATAAACAATGATTCGATAATATTTCAATATTATCTAAAGAATGACTATAAGCTTCTATATCACTTTCTACATATTGACATAAAGCTGCAACAGTCGTTGAAGTATCAAAAAAGATCACTTTGTTATTTTCAATCAAAGAAACAGCAGTTTTGCCAATTTCATTTTTTATCTCTTCATTTTCTTGTTTTCTTGTTTGATAATTTCCAATTTGATGTACATCATTTAAAGTAATACCACCATGTGTTCTAACAGCTAAGTTTTCACTTACAAGACGAACAATATCTCTTCTTGCTGTATCTCTAGAAATATGAAATTGATCCATAATTTCTTGATTTGTCATTGTATTTTTAGTTTTTAATATTTCTAATATTTTATAAATTCTTTCTTCTTGATACACCTTATTCACCTACTAAATTATCTAATGCATAAACGATTCCATCTTCATCATTAGAAAGCGTATGTGTTGGAATACTTTCTAAAACACCTTGCGCTCCATTAGCCATCGCAAATCCTTTTCCTGTTAAAAGAAGCATATCTAAATCATTATAGTTATCTCCAAAAGAAACTGTTTGATGAAGACCTATTTTCATTTTATCACATAAAAATTGAATTGCATTGGATTTTGATACCGATTCATCCATAATTTCTAAATAAGTATCTTTTGATTTATAAATCTTTAAACCTCTAAATTTTTCTTTTAAGCTCATTTCTAAACGATCAACAATTCCTGCTTCAGCAATCACTAATAATTTATGAACCTTTTTAACTCCATTTAAATCCAATTTTTCAGGTTTTAACCCTGTAATAATACTTTCCTCTTCAATTCCTTCATCTATTTCATCGACCATCCAATGATTCTCAACATAAAAACTAACAGGAATTTGATAATAATATTTAATATATTTATAAAGTCTTTTCGCCATTTCTACTGAAAATCCTTTTGAATAGATAACTTTTTGATTTTCATCTAAAATCAAACCTCCACTATAACTTACCATTGGTGCCTTTATTTGTAATTCATCTAAAAAATAATGCATTCCTTTAGGCATTCTCGCTGAAACAAGAACAAAAGGAATATTTTGTATAGCTAACTGTTGTACTTTCTTTTTTGTTTTTTCACTTATTTGATGTTTTGAATTCAATAATGTTCCATCAATATCACTAAATACGCATTTATAAGTCATATCACTCACCTCTCGCTTATATTATACGTATATATAAGTATATGTCAATATATTTACTTATATATACATATAATAATTAAGCATATATAAGTAAAAAAAGTAGGTTTCCCTACTTTCTACGATTTCTTTGTTGACGTCTTTTTTTACGTCTTTGTTTAATCATGATTTTTCTTACTAATAATAAAACCACAAGAATGATGACAACTGCCATTACACATGGTAAAACAACATTTTTCATTTTTCTCATAAAAACAACAGAACCACTTTCATCTACTGCTTGTGTTGTATTAAGTGAAATTGTTTCTAATTTAGTATCTCGATAATAAACATCCATTGTTCCTGCTTTTTGATCTTTTTTAACAGGAGCTGTTAAATCTTTTAAATGATATTTATATTTTAAATCAGATGGATTGTAATTATTTGGTAAAACAGCTTCGATATCTTTTTCTGTGATGACATCAACTTTATTTGTTTGACCATTTTTTATTTTAACAGAATTCATTTTTGCATCTTTTTTAATAATATTCGCAACTGAATAATGATCTTTTACATAATTACCTAAAGCAAGGGTATCATTTACTGTACAATGATTATAACCATCACTATTTTTAGAAAAGCCAACAACACAAACATAATGATGATCATCAATATTCAATAAACTAGATAAAGTACTTTGCGCTTTACTTGTGTAACCGCTTTTACAGCCTTCAATCATTGATGTATCAATATGGTCTCTTTTACTTTTATAAATAACTTTTTTGACCCATTGATGTTGACCATCACTTGACGTATATTGATATCTATCAAAGACTTCAACAAATTTTTTATTCTTTAAAGCATATTGGGTAATTTTAGCCATATCATAAGCTGTTGTATAATGATCATCATCATGAATTCCTGTTGTATTTACAAAATGAGAATCTTTTAATCCTAATTTGTTTACCAGTTGATTCATTTTTTCAACGAACTTTTCTTGACTACCACACGTATTATTAGCTAGAGCACGACAAGCATCTGCACCTGAAGGTAACATTGCTCCCATCAACATATCTCTATAAGTGACAACTTCTCCGACAGTAAAGTCTGCAGAAGTAGCTCCTGTTTCCCAAACTGTATCTATATCACTTTGAGTAATAGTGGCTGTTTTATCTAAATCATCTAACATTTCAATAGCAACAATACATGTTAAAATTTTTGTAATACTTGCTGGATACATTTTATCATGGGCATTTTTATTGTATAAAACTTGTCCGGTATCTTTATCGATGACAATTCCATATTGTCCTACAATATTGACTTCTTCCCCTTCAGCGAAAACTGGTACGAATGATGTAAAAATCATCATCAATGATAAAGTTATTGTAAGTAATTTTTTAATCATTGTTTTCCTCCCCTATGTAAAAAAGATAACTTTGTTTCTGATATCAAAACCGAAATAAAAATAATCATAAATCCTAATCCAATTTGAAGTGTCATTATTTCTTGTCCAAATAATATGGAAAAGAAAACTCCAAAAACAGATTCTAAGCTTAATAATAATGCTGCTATATTTTCATTAACAAATTTTTGTCCCACATTTTGAAATAAATAACATAATGTAGTTGCAAAAAACGCCAGATATAAGATTTGAAGATAAATACTTGAATCAATATGGAAAACAACTGAAATATCTTCAAATAAAGAGGCTGCTATAAATGAAAAAATAGAAGCAAATGCAAATTGTAAGGCAGTAATAATAATTGGAGATGTCTTTTTCATTGCTTTTTCACACACAATAATATGAACAGCATATAAAAAACCACCAATCAAAGTATAAAGATCACCTAAATTCACCTTTAAGGAACTATCTAAAGAAACAAAACCAACTCCAATAAAACAAAGGATAGCCGCAAATATTTGTGCTTTATCGGGTTTCTTTTTAAAATAAAGCCAACTTAATAAAGGAACAATCGTACAATAAACGGCTGTTAAAAAAGCATTTTTACCAGGTGTTGTCAATTGCAAACCAAATGTTTGAATTGAAAAAGCACTAAATAAGGCTAGACCTGCTAAAAAACCACCTAATAGATCTTGTTTTTTGATTTTTTTTATTTTATTAAAAAATAAAATAGAAATGAAAATTGTACTTAACACAAAACGTATACATAATAGCGTAAATGGAGAAATAAAATCCACAGCATTTTTCATAACGATAAAAGAACTTCCCCAAATAAGATCAGACATTAATAGCATACATTTACCTAATATTTCTTTTTTCATATACTCCCTCACCTACAATCTCGTAAATAATAACACAGTTCGCTTTATTTTTCATTACAAAATTGTTTTTTAAAAAGAAAAGGATGTATCTTTCGATACATCCTGTTATCTGCTATTCAGCTACACGATGAGCTACACTTGCACAACGTGAACATAATTCACCATTCATTTCATCTTCATCGAAATAGTTCCAACATCTTGGACATTGTACACCGTTGAATTTTTCAACTTTAATGTAGCTAGTTTCATATTCTTCTAAAGTTGTATCATCAACTAATTCAACTTTAGCCACAATAAATAATTGTTTTAGATCATCTTTTAAGTTAGCAATATCTTTATATTCATCTTTTAAAGATAATGTTACTTTTGTTTCCATGTTCGATTTAATTAATTTTTCATTTCTTAAACCTTCCATAGATTTTAAAACATCTTTTCTTACTTCCATAAATTTAGAAAAATAAGCTAAAACTTCTTCTTCATTTTCAATATCAAATAATTCATATTTTGGTTCTAAGAAGATAGATTCTGCTTTAGTTTCATCACAATGGAAATGATCATGTAATTCTTCAGCAGTAAATACAAGTACTGTTGATAATAATTTCATCATTGTTTTAGCATGATAATATAAGACAGTTTGAACTTGTCTTCTACGTGGAGAATTTGCATCTTCAATGTATAAGATATCTTTTGTGAAATCCATATAGAATGAACTTAAAGTATTTGTAAAGTAATTTAAGATTTCTTGGTTGGCTGTTGCAAAGTCATAATTTGCATAAGCTTCATCATAAGCTTTCATTAATTCATTTAATTTAGCTAACATATATTGATCAACACCAGGTAAATCTTTGATTTCTACTAAATCACTTGCTTTGAAGTCATTTAAGTTACCTAAAACGAATCTCATGGTATTACGGATTTTACGATATCCTTCAGCCACTTGTTTCATGATTTCATCAGAAATACGAACATCTTGTTGATAAGCAACAGAAGTAGCCCATAATCTTACGATATCAGCACCATATTGGTTAACAAGTTTAATAGGATCTACTGTATTTCCTAATGACTTAGACATTTTATTTCCTTTACCATCTAATACGAAACCATGTGATAAGACAGTTTTATAAGGAGCTTTACCATGAGCAGCAACACCGATAATTAATGATGAGTTGAACCATCCACGATATTGGTCACTACCTTCAAAATAAAGATCTACTGGATAATTAAATCCTCTTTCTACCATCACACCTGTATGTGAACTTCCTGAGTCAAACCATACATCCATGATATCTTTTTCTTTTTTGAAAATACCATTTGGTGAATGTTCATTTGTATATCCTTCAGGTAATAAATCTTTTTCATCTCTTTCAAACCAAACATTTGAACCATGTTCTCTAAATAATTCAGAAATATGATCAAATACTTCTTGTTCAATAATTGGAGTTCCATCTTCACAATAGAAAATAGGAATTGGTACACCCCAAGTACGTTGACGTGAAATACACCAGTCTCCACGATCTCTAATCATGTTATAGATTCTGATGTGTCCCCATTCATTTAACCAGTTAACATTATCAATTTCACTCAATAATTTATCTCTAATTTTATCTAATGAACAGAACCATTGATCAGTTGCTCTAAAGATAATAGGTTTTTTAGTACGCCAATCATGTGGGTAACTGTGTGTGATGAATTCAAGTTTTAATAAAGCTCCAATTTCATCTAATTTCATAGTTACTGTTTTATTAGCGTCATCAACATATTGACCAGCTAACCATTCACCACAATCTTCCATCATACAACCATGTTCATCAACGTTACAATAAGCTGGTAAGTTATATTTTTGACCTACAAAGAAGTCGTCTGCCCCAAATCCAGGTGCAGTATGAACACATCCAGTACCAGAATCAGCTGTTACGTGATCTCCTAAGATAACTAATGATTCTCTATCATATAACGGATGTTGGCATGTAATGTATTCTAATTCAGATCCTTTATAATGATTAACAACTTTGTAATCAGTAATTTCAAATTTAGCCATTAATTCATCAACTAAAGTATCTAAGACAATTAATTTTCCTTTTTCAGTTTCTACTAATGCATAGTTATAAGAAGCATTTAAGCAGATTGCTAAGTTAGCAGGAATTGTCCAAGGAGTAGTTGTCCAAATAACGAAATTAACATCATTATCTAAGACTCCTTTACCATCTTTAACTTGGAATTTAACAAAAATTGTTGGTGATTTGATATCATGATATTCAACTTCAGCTTCAGCTAAAGCAGATTCACTTGATGGTGACCAGTATACTGGTTTTAATCCTTTGAAAATCAATCCATCCATCGCCATTTTAGCGAACACTTCAATTTGTCTTGCTTCAAATTCATGTTGTAATGTTAAATAAGGATGTTTGTAATCCGCAAATGTTCCCATACGGATCAATTGTTCCATTTGTTTATTTACTTGTTCATGAGCATAAGCATCACATTTTTCTCTAAATTTAGCTGTAGGCATTTCTTTACGATTAACACCTAATTTTTGAATAGCATTTTCAATTGGTAAACCATGAGTATCCCATCCAGGAATATATGGTGTATAGAAACCATTCATATTTTTATAACGACAAATAACATCTTTGATGACTTTGTTTAACATATGTCCCATGTGCATATTTCCATTAGCATATGGAGGACCATCATGGAAGACAAAGCTGTCTTTTCCTTCGTTTTGTTGGATAACTTTGTTATACATGTCGTTTTCTTGCCAACGTTCTACATACTTAGGTTCTTTTTTTGGTAAGTTTCCACGCATTTCAAAGTCAGTTTTTGGCATTAATAATGTGTCTTTGTAATTCATTTTTTCTTTCCTCTCTTTAAAAATAAAAAAACACATCATCCTAAGGACGATGTGATCGCGGTACCACCTTAATTCGTATTTTCATACGCTCTTGAAATCTTAACGCGATTAACGTCACCTTCTACTTAATTCAAAGGGCTACTCCAGAGTGATACATTATAATCTTTGTTACTGATTTACACCAACCATCAGCTCTCTTAAAACTCTAATTATAAACTGTCTCCTTCATCGTATTTATCTTCATTAATTAAATTGTAAACTTCAGATTGATCAATAGACTCAAGGATATCTTTTGACATTTTTTCTACCGAAGCTCTAAATTTAACAGCTTGCGCCTTAAAGTCGCTCATCTCACCAGACAACGAACGAACATACTCTAGCGATTCGCTCAGTATCATATTAGCATTCTTTTTCGCTTTGTCAATAAGTTCGCTTGCTTCTTTTAATGCAAGACGTGCAATTTCTTCATTTGTTTGTTCTTGGATGTTTACACGATGCTGCAATAATGATTTTTGATGTTCTAATTGTTGATAATCTTCTTGTAATTTTTTAATTTGATCATTCAACTGTTTTATTTCATTATCTTTTTCATTGATCAATTCATCAACTTGTGACTTATTATAACCAAATACTTGTTTTTTCAATGACATCATGTTCACTCCCTACTTATAAAAATACCCTTCAACCACATAATTATCAGAGCGTGTTTGTTTATTACAATCAACAAACATCACTCTACCATGCTTTTTGAATGATATTATGTCTTTATTATTACATAAATAATTTATTTGTTCAACCGGTTTATGATTAACTTTTACATGACCAGCACGAATAAATTCTGCTGCTTTTTGTCTTGAAATTTTATAAAAAGAAGAAATGATCTTATCTAATCGAAATGAAGATACAATAAATGATTTTACTAAATAATCATTTTTTACTTCTATTTCTTCATCCCATTCAACAAACTTTACTTTACTTCTTTTAATCATTGATAAATGATCTTTTAAATATTCATAAATATGTCGATCAACAGCTAAATAAAAATCTTTGTCTTTTTCAACAATATCTCCAAATAACTCTCTTTTAATTCCTAAAGACATTAAAGCACCTAAAATGTCTCGATGTGTTAATTTTTCAAAATTTTTTGCATAAATAATCTTACAAACAACGATTTCAAAATCTTCCTTTTCTATTTCATAAAAATAAGGAGCAATAATCATTCTTTGACTTTCACTATGAATAAAACCACCATTTTCTAAAACTTGAACTTCATCTTGATGCCCAATAACACTTTTAACAATTGATTGATGATACGGATCTAAAAATTGCGTTAAAATAAGTCTTTGTTTATATTGTACTTGATCCAAATAATCAAGTACCTTTTTTACAAAGACTTCTTCCCCTTTAAAATGTTCCAACATAACTTAAAAAAGTATGGAAACCATACTTTTTAATCTTCTTGTTCATCTTCATCTAAATCAATTGTTCCTGCAACAGAAATATTACGAGGTGTACATAAGAAAATTTTTGGTCCAATTCTTTGAATGTCACCTTCAATAGCGTAAATAACACCACTTAAGAAATCAACAACACGTTTAGCTTGATCTTTTTGTAAACGATGTAAATTAACAACTGTTGCTTTTTTTGTTTTTAAATAATTTGCAATATCTTGAGTTTCTCCAAATGAACGTGGTTCAAATAAAACTAAATGACTATCTTTATTCATATTTAATGATTTCACAGCTTCGCTTGTTTTAGAAAATTTTGCTTGTTCAAATAAGCTTGTTTTAGGTTCAGTATCAACCTCTACAGCATCATAATCTTCAGCAATATCTTCTCCATCCCCATCTTCATCAAAAAACCATTTTTTTACTTTTTCACCGTAACCCATGAAGTCATCCTCCTTTTATTTCCTCAATATTATACCATACATTTATTGATTATCAAAGGTATCAACAAGGAAATCTAGCTAAACCTGTTCAATATTCACTAAAATCACATCGCCTTTTAAAGAAATCACACATTCAATCGGAATAACTAAAACAGGAGGCTCTTTAAAAAAACAAAAAAAATGAAAAAAATTCATTTTTTCGACAATTAAAGCACGTATACATTTTTGACACCAATCTAATTCAATATCCGCAATATACCCTATTTTTTTACCATCATAAACATTAATCACATCTTTTGATTGTAATGATACAAATCTCATACGATCACCCCTATAAAATATGCTTTAGACTAATTTTTTATGTAATTTTTCTAAAGCTTTTTTTTCAATTCGAGAAATTTGCGCTTGTGATACAAAAAGCTCATCTGCTATTTCACATTGCGAATAACCCTGATAGTATCTTTCTTGAATTACTTTCTTTTCTCTTTGATTTAAACAATCAAAGGCATTTTTTAAATCAAGGTGATCATGATAATGTTTCAATGTTTCTGGATCTAGTGAGATAATATCTGATAATGATAATTCATTTTGATCATCATTTCCTACAGCATCTTGGAAAGAAGCAATGCTTTGAGTAGATTGCATTGCTTCTATAATATTTTGTTTTTCAATATTTAAATTTTGTGATAATTCTTGAATCGTTGGTTCTCTTTGATATTGATTTAAATATTTTTCCTTTTCTTTTAAAATAGCATAAGCTAAATCCTTGATTGGTCTAGAAATCTTAACTTGTGTATTATCTCTTAAATAACGTTTCATTTCACCAATGATCAAAGGAACTGCATACGTTGAAAACTGTAATTGATAATTGGTATCAAAATGATCGACTGCTTTTATTAGACCAACGATGCCTACTTGAAACAGATCTTCATAATGATTTGATTTTTGGTAAAATCTTTTCATTAGAGATAACACTAATTTTGTATTAGAAAGAATAATCATTTCTTTACTTTTTTGATCATGATTCTTTTGATAATTTTGAATCAAAGTATATAATTCTTCTTTAGAAAGTGTTTTTTGAATAGGGATAGTGCTCATAAAACTTTCTTTTTCCACAATAATCACCAAAATTAGTGTGGCTTTTTTTGATAAAAATATACTATTTCACTTCATCATAATTTAATTGACTTCTTAATTTTTTTATAATCTTTTTTTCTAATCTAGAAATATAAGATTGTGAAATACCTAATAAATCAGCAACATCCTTTTGTGTCAATTCATCATTATTAGATAAACCATATCTTAAAATCAATATTTCTTTTTCTCTTTCATTTAATTCTTTTAAAGCTTCATAAAAAATTTTCTTTTGATCACTTTTCAACATTTCTTGTTCAACAAGATCATCATCAGTTCCTACGATATCTCCTAATAATAACTCATTACCATCATAATCAATATTTAAAGGTTCATCTAAAGAAATCTCATAACGAATCTTATTATTTTTTCTTAAGTACATAAGTATTTCATTTTCAATACACCTTGAAGCATACGTAGCAAGTTTAATATTTTTATCTGCCTTAAAAGTATTGATTGCTTTTACTAAACCAATTGTGCCAATACTAATTAAATCTTCCAAAGGACAATTGGCGCTATTGTCATATCTTTTAGCAACATAAACAACCAATCTTAAATTATGTTCAATCAATAAATCTCTTGCTTTTTGATCCCCAGAAACTGCTTTTTCAATTATTTCCTTTTCTTGTTGACCTTTTAAAGGAGGCGGTAAAATATCATGTCTTCCTATATAATAAAGATACTGTTTTGTATTTAAAAACTGTCTAATCATTTGCCACATCAAATAATCCCTCCCATCAATTCTTTATTTAATAAACAATCATAATCTAATTCATCCAATACACCTATATAAACATTTCTTAAAGATTGCTTATTTACTAAAACTTGATCAACTAAAATAATATCTATTTTTCTTTTTTTTAAGCCATCAATAATCAATGTATCTAATTGTTGATAAGTATCAATTTTACTTTTTTTAATAAAAATAAGTGGATAACCTAGATAGTTTGCATGATTACCACTATCTAAAAACCCTGAAAGATGATAAATCTTATTATTAAAAATAAGTGTTACATCATATAGATCATCTTTTGGTTTTATTTTTCTTTTTGCATAAATTAAATAAATTGTTTCAATAATTAAAAAAACACATGTCATAACAACAATAACTATATCTTTATAATTTATGGGAGTAATCAAGATTCCGTTGTATATAAATGATTCTTTTATTAGGGTATTGATAAAGAATAGTATTGAAAAATAAACAATTAAAAAAACTGGAAAATATAAGAAAAATTGTTTTTTAAAAATAAATAAAAAAAGGACAATCCAGTATAAAAAACTTATATATGGTAAATAGTCTATATAAATGAGAACAATCGATATATTACTTAAAAAACTCAAGAAAAGGATTTTCAAAAATGACCAATTAATATTAAGCAATAATGAAATCATTTCATAAGTCATGATAAATAAGATACCATTCATACAATAAGTTAATTCAACATAGACCTCCATCTTGCTTACCCCTTTATCATCATATATGATGGCAAGTAAAAAAGATGTCAAAAAAGATTGGACATTTAAAAAAGTATGGACAAAAATCCATACTTTCTACACATTATTTTTTTGAACGATCGATTGCTTCCATCACAGCGTTTCTAAAATTATTTTCTTCTAAAGCCTTAACACCTTGAATCGTAATACCACCTGGAGAACAAACTTGATCTTTTAAAATACCTGGATGTAATTGCGTCTCTTTAACCATTTTTGCACTTCCTAAAACAGTTTGGCTGGCAAGCTTATAAGCCAAATCACGAGGCAAACCATTTAAGACTGCACCATCTGCTAAAGCTTCAATAAACATATAAACAAAAGCTGGTCCACAACCACTTAAAGCACCACCGGCAACCATTTGATAATTTTCAATAAGATAAACCTCACCGATGCTTTCAAACATTGTTTGTACATAATTTAATTCTTCAGCTGTTAAAGTATTGTCTTTTTCAAATAAAGTCGTTCCTTCTAATACCTTAGCTGGTGTGTTTGGCATAATTGTTAAGTGATGTGTTCCCGGTAATAATTCTTCATATTTATCATTTCCATAACCAGCAACAATTGAAACGATCACTTGTTGATCAATGACTGATTTTATTTTTGAAATAACACTTTCTACGACATTTGGTTTGACCCCCATCACCAAATAATCACAATTTTTAACAACGTCTTGTTCACTTGAACATACATGAATACCAAAATCTTGTTCAAACATCATCAGCTGTTGACTATTTATATCATATCCATATACCTCACTACCATCAATAAAATCACTTTTAATAAGACCTTGGCAAATTGTCCCGGCCATATTCCCTAATCCTATAAATCCAATTTTCATTTAAATTTCCCCCTTTATAAAAATGAGCTAACATCGTTAGCTCATCTTATTAAATTCTTCTATTTTTGATAAATGCTGGTGGAAAACCATCATCATCATCTTCGTCATCATCATATGATTCAAAAGTTTGAGGTTCTTCACCTAAAGGTCTTGCTACTGAAGGTTGGACAGTTACTTCTTCCTTTTCTTCCTCGAATCCTGTTGCGATAACAGTAACAATAATTTCATCATCTAAGTTTTCATTAATAGCAATACCTAAATAAGTATTAATGTCATCTCCAACTTCTTGAGTAATTGTTTCAAGAGCAATATTAGCATCATATAATGAAATATTTGGTCCACCTGTAACGTTAATAATAGCGTCTTTAGCACCTGCTACGGAAACTTCTAATAAAGGTGAAGAAATTGCACGTTTTGCAGCTTCTTTTGCTTTATCATCTCCTGATGACATGCCAATACCAATTAACGCATTTCCTCTATTTTTCATAACTGCACAGATATCTGCAAAGTCAAGGTTGATAAATGCAGGAACAGCAATTAAATCAGTAATTGTTTGAACACCTTGTCTTAATACATTATCAGCTTCTCTAAATGCTTCTTGCATTGGACGTCCACCAATTAGTTGTAATAAACGGTCATTTGAAACCACAATAATACTATCTACATTAGAACGTAATTCATCAATACCTTCGATTGCTTGTTTTTTACGTTTCATTCCTTCAAAAGTAAATGGTTTAGTAATAACACCTACTGTTAATGCTCCTAATTCACGAGCAATCTTAGCGAAAACAGGTGCTGCACCAGTACCAGTTCCACCACCCATACCAGCAGCAATGAAAACCATATCTGCACCTTCAAGGGCAGTTCTAATATCTCCTTCAGATTCTAAAGCAGCTTTCTTTCCTACTTCTGGATTACCTCCTGCTCCTAAACCTTTTGTTAAATCTTTTCCTAAAACAATTTTATTTTCTACAGGCGAACGACGTAATACTTGTACATCTGTATTTGCGACAAAGAATTCTACTCCTCTAACGCCTTCTTCAACCATGCGGTTAACAGCGTTGTTTCCTCCGCCACCAACACCGATTACTTTTATTTTTGCAACTTGTTCAAAATCTAATTCTTCGTTCATGATTTACCCTCTCTTTTATCTATTCTTCTTCACCAAAGAAAGTATCTAGTAATCTACTAAATCTTCCAGTTTTCTCTTTTGTATCTTTTACTTTCGTAAGTCCTTTAAATCTCACAGCCATTGTATTAGAAATATCCGGTAAAACAACAGATGTTTCATAAGGACCAAGATATTTAGCACGATCAGACATATAAAAAATCATTCCTACAGAAGAAACAAATGCCATATCTCTAATGCCAATAATATCTGGACGATAAACTCTCACTGGACCTTCTAAAACACGACCAGCAACTTTATCTAGTAGCTCAAGTTCTCCTCCGCCACCAACAATCAGTGTTTCATAATGTTGTCCATTATCGATAACACCCATTTTTTCTTTAATAACATTTAACATATCAACTGCAGCTTCTTCTAAAATACCCGCAAAATCTTTTTGTGTATAATCTTTACGACCATCTGGAAGCTCAGTTGTATGAATAATATCCTCTTGTCCAACAGTATAATCCAAAGAACCATATTTGACTTTATATGTTTCAGCTTGATTCATAGAAATTTGTAAATGTTGAGCAATTGCTCGAGTCAAATTATAACCCCCAACTGAACATACTGTTAAATATTTTAAATATCCATCCTTGTAGAAAGATATTGTTGACGTTTTATATCCCATATCAATAATCAATGCACCTTCTTGAAGATAAACTGCATCAAAAGCTTCCTTTGCACACGCAAAGGCATTGATACAAATATCCATAATTTCTAAACCTGCCTTTTCAACAGCCATAATATATGGATATAAAATCTGTTTTTGTGAAGTAATAATCAATGTATCAATAATTAAATTTCTTGAAGCTTCTCCTATAGGAGGTACTTGACTAATTCCAAAATCACCATTAAAGCGAACTGGTATTACACAAACCACCTCTTCTTCATGAGATTTTTTGAATTTAGTAGAAAGTTTCAAACCTCTTACAATATCATCCTTAGAAATCTTATCATGATCACTAAGTGATACACTACTATTACTTTGATAAAGTTTAGAACGAATAGTAGGGATTGTAAGACCAACTGCTTTGATTTCTCCATCTAGAAAATCATTAGCTTCTTGAACAACTCCTTTGATATCATTTACTAATAAATTTTCATCTTCAATGATGCCTTTTTTTACACCATGACTAGGGACCTTTTTAGAAAAAAGAACATGTAAATTAGAATTGATAATTTCACCAACTAACAATTCAATTGAAGCACTACCTATATCCAATACTGCATAAACTTCATTCATGTCTATCTCCCCTTACTACATATACCATTATATTATCATAAAAGCTACGATATTTAAAGGTTTTAGTTTCAAACACGTAGCTTTTTTCATACACTATTTAATTGTATACATAGACATTTTTTCCTAAATAATCATAGTATTTATAATCAGGATAACTTTGAATAACCAAGTAATAATTTGTTGATGTAAGTTGTTTTTCCATGTCTTCAATACGTACATAAAAAACCTTACCATCATCAAGTTCCAACTTACATTTGGTTTGATCTCTTTCATCAGGTTCAAAGACAATACTAGAGATTTGATTTTGAACAACTGATGGTAATTTGACATATGCTTTCACAAATGATTGGAAATGTTCTTCGTCAAAATTCATCATTTGTGGACAACGTTGTACATAAGAAATCCATTTTTGTTGTTGATCTTGTTCAAAAATTCCATTTTGATCTGCAACATATAAAATATTATTAATATAGCCATATAAAGAAGCATTGTTTTCTTTAATTCTTATCTTTATATTCCCTATCAAATCTTTCGTTACAGTTGCTTTTTCAACAAAGATCATTTTTTCAACCTCTGTTTCAACCTGTTTTTTATTTACTTTAAAAAAATAAGTTTGTTTTGATTTAACCGGTAATCGTTCAATAATCTCTTCAGCAGAAGTCAAATGACATCCTGAAACAGTTATTTTTTTTACTTTAGACATATCTCCAAATAAAAAAATCACTAAAAATATCAAAAACAAAACAATAAGTACAAAATTAATTCTTCTTTTTCTTTTTTTCTTTTTTAATTTATTTCTCATTGTTAGCACTTGATTTTCATCATGTTCATTATACACATACGTTGTCATCCTAAGACTCCCAATTAATAAAACGTACTTCTGGTTTTAATAAAACACCATACTTTTCTTGAACTGTTTTTTGGACATAAAAAATCAAATCATGAATATCCTTAGCAGAAGCATAACCATTATTTACAATAAAGTTAGAATGTTTTGGAGAAACTTGTGCTCCACCAATTTCATAACCTCTAAGACCTGCATCATCAATATATTTCCATGCAGCTGCACCTTCTGGATTTCTAAAAACACTTCCTGCACTTGGTTTATTCCAAGGTTGCGTAGCCATTCTTCTTTCTTTTCTTTTATCTAAAGTTTCATTAATTTCTTCAACACTTTTATTTTCCAAAACAAAAGTAGCTTCCAAGACAATCCATTTAGGATGGTCTTGAATGATAGAATGTCGATATGAAAAATCCATTTCATCTTTAGATAATTCAACTACTTTTAAACATTCATCTAATACTTTTACTGATTTAACAACTTCACTTAAACATGATTTATAGGCCCCTGCATTCATAAAAATACCACCACCGATATTTCCAGGAATTCCTCCCATAAATTCAAAACCACTCAAACCAATTTTAGCACAATCATAAGCAAGTTTAATCATTGTAACACCACATTGGGCAGTTACTTCGCTCCCATTGACATGGTATTGATTCATATCTTCAAGGGAAATAATAATTCCTTCAAAACTTTTATCTGAAAATAATAAATTTGAACCTCTTCCAATAACAAAAAGTTGAATACGATGCTTACGACAATACTTTATCACTTCAATCAACTCATCGACATTTTGAACTTTTATAAATAATTTTGCTGGCCCACCTACACGATAAGTTGTATGTTTATATAACGGTTCATCTTTAAGAACTGTTCCAACATCTAATTGTTTAAGTTCTTCATAATATTTTTCAAACTTCATCATTAGTCTCCTAACATCGAAATAATTTCTTGATACATATCTTCAACTGCATTTGGCTTTCCTAACTTTTTAGCGTTTTCTGTTAAAATTTGAAGTGCAGTTTGATCATTAATAACACTATCAATTGTAGAAATCAATTTTTCTCCTGTTAAATCTTTTTCAAGAATCATTTTAGCAGCATGATTATTTTCTAATTCACGTGCATTATATTCTTGATGATTTGCTGCTACATAAGGACTAGGAATCAAAATAGCTGGTACGCCTAAAGCTGTTAATTCGGCAAGGGTACTGGCTCCTGCACGCGAAACAATAAGATCTGTCGCATGCATTAAAGAAGGCATATCATCAACATAAGGGATGATTTTTACGTTTTCATTTTCATAATCTTTCATTGATTCATAATAAGGTTTTCCAGTAACATAAAGTACTTGATATTCTTTACCAACAAATTGATTCATCGATTCCTTCATCGTTTGATTAACTGTCTGTGATCCTAATGATCCCATAACAATCGTAACAACTTTTTTATTTCTATCTAAACCATATTTATCATAAATATCTTTAGGAACTTCATGGCTGACAACACTTGCACGAGGATTTCCAAGCAATAGAGTTTTTTCTTGAGGAAATTCTTCATACGCTTTTTGATAACAACAAATGATCTTATCTACTTTTTTTATAAGAATTTTATTTGTTAAACCAATAATTGAGTTTTGTTCATGAATCATCGTTTTAATTTTTAAACTTGCAGCAGCTTCTAAAGCTGAAGCACTTGGATATCCACCAAAACCAACAACAATATCAGGATTAAATTTTTTTATAACTTTTTTTGCTTTTCCAATAGATTTAACAAATAACAAAGCTGCATGAGCTTTCTTTAAAGGATTACCCGCTAATCCTTTAACATTTAAACCAACATAATCATATCCAAGTTGGGGAACAACTTGAGATTCCAAACGATCCTTTGTTCCAATAAATAAAAATTTTGAATTTGGATCTTGTTTTTTTATATATTCAACTAATGCAAGAGCAGGGTATAAATGTCCACCTGTTCCTCCAGCAGCAACAACAACTTTCATCTTTACTCACTCCTTAAAGTTTATTATACTCTTTTTCTCTATTTTTGAGAATTGATAACTCTAAAATAGTGCCACTCTTTATCAAAAAAAGCAACACTTTTTAAAAAAAAGATTAATCATTCGACTAATCTTTATTTTGAATAATAAAACTTACACCATCAACTCTATTAACAGCTTCAACTTTATATCCATACATTGTTACTGTTTTATAAACAATAGATAATCCTAAACCAAATTGTCCTTTATGTCCTATTTCATAAGGTTGAAATAAAGATTCAGGATTTGAATTATCTATAGGTTCACCATCATTAAATATTTCTAAATATTGATCTTTTAAAATAATTTTAATTTCATGGTGTACATAACGAGCAGCATTTTCTATAATATTTTCAATACAAATACGCCAATAATCATCTTTTCCTTTAAAAGATGAATCTTGTAAATCTGTAATAATTTCTATTTGTGGATGCATAGCTGTTAATTGGAAAACAATATGTTCAATCAATTCTTTCATTGAACATGTTTCATCTCCAATTTGTCCACTTATGTAATCTAATCGATTTAAATATAGTAAACTTTTTACTTTCTTTTCTAACCGATCTGTATTTTCTAAAATAACATCCACTGATGAATCTTTATCTCCATAAGGATAAATATCATCCTTAATACTTTGAGCATATGTTTGAATTAAAGCAATAGGTGTTTTTAAATCATGAGAAATGTTATGAATCATTTCTTCTTTAATTTCATTTTGTCGATCTATCTCTTCTTTCATTTCTATTAATGAAGAAGATAAAACACCTATCTCATCTTCTCTTTGAATATGCAATTCACTTTCTTTATCATTTTTTATATCATCTATATAATTTTTAATAAGTTTCAATGGTTTTATTAAAGATGAAACCCAAACAAACAAAGCAAGTCCAATAATTAAAAAAGCAATATAAAAGATATCAATAACTTGATCCTTTAGATTATTAATCAATGTTTTAGAATAATCACTATAAACAAGTGAAATAATATAATTAGAATCATCCGCTTTTACAATTTGATAATATACTGTTTGGTCTTGCATTTTAACCTTTTCTTGTAATTTCTTTTTATTTTTCTTAACCATCTTATAAAGATCATTTTGAAAAACATAATCTAATATTTGATATTTCTTAGCAGAAATATTTTGCGCTGTTGTAAGCGTATCTTCATTAATGTTATAAGTAAAATGATAAATTTGTTTATCTGAACCTGCATAATCAGGAGAAAAATCATATGAGTAAAAATCATTTTGTGAGCGTGTCAAAACATCATACATTTCATTATCAATAACATGTGTTAAGTTGTTATCAATAATAGGCAATAGAATTGCTAAAACACCTATCGCAATAATTGAAAAAATAATAACAAGTTGTTTTTGTAAAGAATATTTCGTAAGCATTAATCTAAACGATATCCAAATCCATAAATCGTACGAATATTAATTTCTGGCATTTTTTTACGCAATCTTCGAAGTGTATCATCAACGACACGATCACTACCAAAATAATTTTCGTCCCATACTTTTGATAAAACTTGTTCTCTTGAAATAGCTAATCCTTTGTTATTTAAAAAGTAAACAAGTAGATCATATTCTTTTGTTGTTAAAATGATTTCATTATTGTTATAGAAGACTCTTCTTTTTTCTAAATCAATATCATAACCATCTATTTGTATCTTAGATGGATTATCATAAGCACGTTTTAATAAATTATTAATTCTTAAAATAACTTCTTTAATATTAAATGGTTTTGTAATATAGTCATCTGAGCCTTTTTCTAAACCAATAATGCGATCAAATTCTTGATCTCTAGCTGACATAAATATAATTGGCATTTTAGGCTTACTTGCCTTTATTTCATTAAACAATTCAAAACCACTTGCCTTATCTAACATAATATCTATAAGCCATAGATGTACATCATCATCTTTATGAAGTAAAGCTTCATCATACGTATAAAATGAGCAAACACTATAGCCTTCTTTTTCTAAATAAGTTCTTACCAAATCATTTAGATTTTTTTCATCATCTATAATATTAATTTTAAATAACATCTTCTTCACCTCATTTGTATCCTATTTTATTATGACCTATTATAGTTAAAATATTGCCATAATATATGGCAATATTTTGTGATAATATGTGATTTTATCTTTCAATAACAAATCCGCGTTCTTTCATTTTAGAAATGATATAATCTACAGATTGTAAACATTTTTCATTTGTATCCGCTTCAACCATAACACGTACAACCGGTTCAGTTCCTGATTCACGAACAAGAACACGTCCTTCATCACCTAACTTATCTTCAACTTCTTTAATGACTTTTTGTACTTCAACATCATTTTGAGCTTCTTTTTTATCTCTTACATATACATTTTTCATTAATTGAGGATAAATTGTTACAGGTTCAACTAATTGAGCTAATGTTTTTTTGCTTTCAATAACTGCTTCCATAATTTTTAAAGATGTTAAAATACCATCTCCTGTTGTGGCATGTTTAGAGAAAATGATATGTCCTGATTGTTCTCCACCAATACAATGACCATTTTTCACCATGTTTTCATTAACATATTTATCTCCAACAGCTGTTTTTTCATATTTAATACCTTCTTTATCTAACGCTTTATATAAACCTAAGTTAGACATAACTGTTGTAACAATTGTATCATTAGATAATTCACCATGTTCTTTTAAATATTTACCACAAACATAAAGAATTAAATCACCATCAATAACTCTTCCAAACTCATCAACAGCTAAACAACGATCAGCATCACCATCATAAGCAAAACCAATATCTAATCCTTTAGATTTTACTAGTTCTTGTAATGATTCAATATGTGTAGAACCACAATTTGTATTAATATTTAAACCATCTGGTTCACTATGAATCACATAAGTTTTTGCTCCTAAAGCATCGAAAACACTTTTAGCAAGATTAGAACTAGCACCATTAGCACAATCTAAACCAACACGAATATTTTTAAAAGCACGTGTAGGAATAGACATTAAATATCCTAAATATCTATTTCTACCTACTGAATAATCTGTTGCACATCCAATTTCATCTTTTGTAGCAAATGGAATTTCATCTACTTCACCATCAATGTATTGTTCAATTAAATTTTCAACCTTCGCATCCATTTTATGACCATTACAATCTAAAACTTTAATTCCATTATCATAATATGGATTATGTGAAGCAGAAATCATAATTCCACAATCAAAACCATCTGTTCTTGTAATATAAGCAACACTTGGTGTTGTTGTTACATGCATTAAAGAAACATCTGCACCACTTGCTGTAAGTCCAGCAACAAGTGCATATTCTAACATATAAGAACTTCTTCTTGTATCTTTCCCAATAACAACTTGAGCATGATCTTTATTTCTTCCAAAATACCACCCAATGTATCTTCCTACTTTATAAGCATGTTCAACTGTTAAATCTTTATTAGCTTCCCCACGAAAGCCATCTGTTCCGAAATATTTTCCCATTTTAAATCTCTCCTATTTCTTTATATTTACGCGAATCTGTTCATCGCTATCTAAACGATATGTTAAAGTTTCGTCACTTAATTCTACTTCTAATTTCACATTATGTCGACCCTTTTTTAACCCAACGACATCTACATAGACCTTAATGTCATCATTTGTAAGAGCATTAATACGATCACTTGTACCAATAACTGTTAAATTGCATGTATCACTTGACATAGAAACATTGCTTTCTTTGCCATTTTTTATTTGAATTGGTATATCCGTAAATTGTCTTTGTTCAGAAGGAACAAGCGTAATTGTTCCATCCACTTTAGTAAATGACATCTTATTAACTCCTGAAACACTTAACAATTTTAAGTCTTTAAATGTACGACCTTCTTCCAAATCACTTACATCCACTTTAACTTTAATATTATTAATATCCTTTAATTTACTTTCATCACCATAAATCTTTACTTTATCTTTTGAAAAAGTCATTTGATCTATTGCATATCCATTAGCCACATTTCCTGTATATTCAGGTACAAGTGGAACTGTCTTACTATAATTAGACAATGAACAATCCACTTTAACAATTGAAGGAATAACACTTACATTTAAAGCTTTTCCACTTCGATCAAAAGCCTTTACTTTACATTCTTGAGTAAACGAATCTGTCACTCCCTTTAAATCAATAATTGCTTCAACAGAATAAACATTATCAATATTATCTTGTGAACCCCTTACTTCTACTTCACTATGTTCAATACTATCTACTGAAACAGAATGTTTATCCTTTAAGCTATCTTCATTTTTAAAACGATATCCTAAACTAAACGTTTTAGTTACCTTTTGTGAAACTGTTACCATTACTGTTTGAGGAACAATGAGAACTTCTAAATCATTAGAGAAATTTCTTGATTTCAATTCTACTGTCTGTTCACCTTCCCCTATTCCCGAAAAATCAGCATATATTTCATAATTTTTCATCAATTTAGCATTATAAATATCAATAGAAGGACCAACTAAGCCTACACTTACAGTCTCTGGCATTCCAGCAACAACAAAATCATCTTGTAAATTTTCTATTTTCACAGGGACTTGTTGAATATAATCTCCTGAATTAGGTGTTGAAAATACATTTTCAAAATTACCTCCATTAACTGTAAATAGTAAAATCGTTGCTAAAATAAATGATAATATTTTTAAAGATAATCCTGATTGTAACATTCTATCTAAAGTAGAATTAATAAAATTCATCACTTTAATAGCACCATTTACAAAAGCTCTTCCCCTTAAATCTATTTCATCATTAATAGATTGAGGAGTGATATGTTTTTCTTCTGTTTTTGGTTTTTCTTTTTCTTTTGAAATAAAATTTAAGAAAAAATCAGTTGTTGAATCACGATGTTCTTGATTATTTTTACTCATCTTCATCACCTTCTTCATCTTCTGATTTAAACCAACCTAGTTCATTAACTAAGCTTGCTCTTAATTCCTTTCTTGGAATTTTAATAAGTTCTCCTTTGATAGCAAAAGAAATCGTCCCTGTTTCTTCAGAAACTACAACTGTTAATGAATCAGTAATTTCACTTATTCCTAAAGCAGCACGATGTCTTGCCCCATAAATAGGTGAAAGATCCTTTTGAGTTGGTGGGAAAAAGGCAGCTGCACAAACAACACGGTCATCTTTAATAATAACTGCCCCATCATGTAAAGGTGTTCCTTCCCAAAAGATCGTATTAAATAATTCTGATTTAATATCGGCATTGATTTTAGTTCCTGTATTAATATAATCTATTAAAGATTGTCCTCTTTCAAAAGTAATCAAGGCCCCTGTTTGTGTTTCTGATAACTTTGTCACTGAATCAACAATTTCATCTAACAAATGTTCCTTTTGATCATTTGATAAACGTTCCATATGATAATCTCTTTTAGTTTGTCCCATTTTTTCAAGTAATGAACGAATTTCTGGTTGAAAGATTACAATTACCGCAATAATTCCCCAAGTCAAAACCGTATCTACTAAATAAGACATTGTTGAAAGTCCTAAAACACTTGTTACTAATTTAATTAACAAAATAATGAGAACCCCTTTAAATAACTGCATCGTTCTCATATTTTGTTTAAACATACTAATTCCTAAATATAAAATATACCACACTAATAATAAATCAATAATTGTACGAATAATGTTTAAAATTAATGATAGATTAACTTCTATACCTGCTATCATTTTATCCCCTACTTTCTTCAAACATATTATACTTGATGTTTTCTATTTTATAAAGAAAAGATAGATTTTTATTCAAAATCTATCTTTTCATCTTTATTATTAACAAATCTTTAAATTCTTCAATATTAATTTCTTGACCTTGTTCTTTTTTCTTTAAAGCTTCTAAAACATCTTGATATCTTTTTTTCGTAAGTGGATTTGTCATCATACAAATAATAGATAAAAGTAAACACATACACGTCACACCTATAAATAAAAGAGCAATTCCATGTTGTGTTGCTAAACTTTGGGTTGCTAATTGACCATTATAACCAATTTTATCCATACAGTTTCCTAAGATACTTACCCCAATAGCTGCTGCTATTTTTTGTGAAACAGTAGCCATTGAATAAAAAATACCATCTTTTCTAACCTTATTTATCAAACAATCAACTTCTACGCAATCACTAATCATTGCATAAATCACTTGATATAAAGCATTAAGTCCAACTACTAAAATACTTGTCATGATAACAGGACCAATAGCTGATTTTGGTTTTAAGATAAATAGAGGAAATACAATCATACATACAAACCAAATCCCCATCGAAATACACCAAGCTTTAGCTTTAGAATATTTGATGGACCATTTATTAATAGGAAACACCCAAAACAAAGCAACAATCCACATAATAATATTGACCATCGACACTTGCATATTATTTAATTGTAAATTATAAGTAAGGTAATAAACTAATACGCCTAAAAATACAGCTTGTGCTAAAATAGCAAAAATAAATGCTGCTGTTAAATGTAAAAAAGCTTTATTTCTTAATGGTCCATTTAATAAATCTTTAAAAGTTACTTTTTCTTTAATGATGACTTCTTGATTTTCATAACCTTTAGAAACTTTCCAACCAATTAAAATACTGATTGTACAAATAAAACCAAAAATAGCAAAACAAACAGACCAAGCATTCTTTATACTTCCTACAAAAGGAGCTAAAAAAGAAGTATATGCCATGATACCACTTCCTAAAGCAACCCCTACGATAGCCCAAAATGTTCTAATAGTGGCTAATCGACTTCTAGTATCATAATCATTTGTAACTTCACCACTTAAAGATGTATAAGGAATATCTATTAATGTTTGAAATGTATAAAATAAAATGGCAACAACAATAAAATAAATCTTTTGTGTGGTTTCTACAAAATTCCATGACGTAAATAAAAGCCATGTAACAATTCCAAAAGGAATGGCAAAAGCAATTAAAAATGGTCTTCTTCGTCCTTTTTGAGGATCTCTTGCATCAGAAATCATTCCTACTAGAGGATCTGTAATGGCATCCCAAACAGTCCCAATAGTCATAATAAAACCTGCAAAACTTCCTGAAAGTCCTACAACATCTGTAAAGAAATATAAACCATAAGTCGTAAACATTGTAAATGTAAACAATGTTGCAAGACCAGGTAAGCCATACAAATACATTTGTTTTTTAGTCATCTTTTTCATCTGTCATCCCAGCTATCTTATAAGTATAAGGTTTAAAATAAGGTAATAATTGATCAATAACTGGTCCATAAACAAAAACTGCAATCAGTGTTCCTATCCCCCAAGAAGCTCCCATAAAAACTCCCAAGGCAAATAAAATACAATAAGAAACTGATAAACCTATACCATAACTCTTATGTAATAAATCAGCCATTGCAAAAGCAAAAATATCACTTGATTGATATCCAAGACCAATAGGAATATAGTAGGCTAGAGTAAGGATAATGATTAAAGATCCAGCAATAATGCAACCTACTTTTAAACCAAATGACATCGCATCTACAGGTGGTAATATTGGTGCTAAAAAATCTAACCAAACATTTTCAAATGGACCTATTAAAAAGCACCAAGCTAATGTTCCTAAATGTACTAAATCTCTTCTAATAATTAAAAATACAAAGAAAACAATTCCTTCAAAAACAAGTGCTGCTGTTCCTAATTGAACATGAAAAACATTAGATAGTCCTATTTCAAAAGTAGTAAGAGGATCGCTTCCCCATTCTGGTGAAACAAGTAAAGCGACCCCTAGAGCACAAAAGAAAATAGAAGGAATAATTGCAAGTAATCTACGTGTATATCCTAGAATAATCTTTTTATCCATCATTAATCCTCCCACTCAACAGCAATTGCTCTTACTGGTGAACCATCACAACCTACAACTTTCATTGGAATAGCAATAATATAAGGATTTTCAAAATCAATTCGATCAAAATAAGCCCAGTTTTCTCCAATCATTAAGCGTTTTTCAGAAAATAAATCATGAACTGGGAATTCTGTTCCACCTGTTTGATCAGCATTAATTGTATCAATTCCAATAAATCTAACACCTTGTTCTACTAAATAATGAGCAACTTCTCCATTAACATAAGGATGATGGAAAAATTCTTCTGTTCCTCTTTTTTTATACCAATTTGTATTAAATAAAACAATTTTACCAGGTGTAATTTGTTCTTTATAAGGTTCAATATCTTCCATTGTAATTGCTTCTTCAGCTTTTTTATCAGTGACTCTTACAACAATAGCATCTCCTAAAAAGAAATCTAACTCCATTTGATCAATTGTTGCTCCTTCATTAGAAAAATGATAAGGGGCATCTACATGTGAACCTGTTTGTGTTCCCATTACTAATGTTGATAAATTATAACCTTCATTTTCTAAAGTTGTTGCTACAGTAACTGATGGCTCAGGATCTCCTGGATAAATTGGTGTATCAGCTGTAAATTCCCATGATAAATCAACAATTTTTTTAATCTTATGCATTTTCTTTTTCTCCTTCATCTTTATAAGCTTTTTTTAATAATTCTAAGTAATCTTCTTTATGAATTTCTCTTGCATTATCATTTGATAAAACATTATCTGCTGATCTTTGAGCAATTGCATCAAACTTATCTTCAGTAATCCCTTTTATTTCTTTAATTTTAGGAATATTTAATCTTCTATTTAAATCTTTTACATATTGAACTGCACTATATGCATACTCTTGATCATTCATACCATTTCTTTCAATACCTAAAGCATCACCAATATCTACAAATCTATCTAAACATGCAGGAATGTTGTATTCCATAATATATGGTAAAAATAAAGAATTAGCGACACCATGTGGTGTATCAAACCACGCACCAACTGTTTCAGCAAAGGCATGAACAGCACCAACATTAGAGCTAATAAATGACATACCTCCTATTGTACTTGCTATCATCATATTTCTTCTTGCTTCTTTATCATGACCATTTACATAAGCTTTTTCTAAATTTTGAGCAATTAATGAAATTCCTTTTAAAGCAAGCGCATCTGTAATTGGTTGATGAACTTTAACTGTGTAAGCTTCTATACAATGTGTTAAAGCATCCACTCCACAAGATGCTGTCAGTGATTGTGGTAAATCTAAAGTAATTGTTGGATCACAAATTGCAAGTGTTGGAATCATATGAATAGGATCCCCAACTGTCATTTTATACATTCTTGCTGTATCTGTAATGACTGCACACCATGTAACTTCACTTCCTGTTCCAGCAGTTGAAGGAATACAAATAAGTGGTAAAATTGTATGTTCTAATTCTACATCTCCCCATTCAACAGTCGTTTTTCCGTTTGTAACAATTGCAGCAACTGCTTTTGCTTGGTCCATTGCTGACCCTCCACCTAAAGCAATGATGGCATCTACCTTTTCTTCAATAGCAACTTTTGCCATTGCATCACAATCTTCTGCTCTTGGATTAGGTTTTACGTTTGTTTCTAATAAATATTCAATTCCTTCTTTTTCTAAACTTTCTTTTAATACTTGATAATGAGCTGATTTAGATAAAAAATCATCTGTAACAATCAACACTTTCTTAAATCCTAATGTTTTTACTTCATTCCCTGTTTCATTTAAAACACCATATCCTTCTACAATACGTGTTCCATGAAAAAAATTATTGACTTCTAACATATTTTCCTCCTGTTTCTTAACTCTACGTTTATTTTATGCTATATTGTAACTATACAATCAAGTGTTATTTGTGAATTTTTTAATTTAGGAAAGGATTGGCTAAAAAATGGATAATTTTTATGTTTCACCAACAGAATTTGCAAGTATTTCAGGAGTGAGTCGTCAAACTTTAATTTTTTATGAAAAAAAAGGTATCTTTTTACCTGCATATAAAAACGAAAAAGGCTATAGATTTTATTTAATGTCCCAATTAGACATTATAGCTACTATACAGTCTCTTCAAAAGATAGGACTTTCTTTAGAAGAAATCAAAGATTATATTGAACATCGTAATGCTCAAAGTACGTATGAATTATTTTCTAATAAGATGAATACTTTAAAAGAGATTATTACTACCTATCATAAAATGATCAATATGATGGAAACAAAATGTCAACTTATTACCAAAGCTAATCAAATATTGACAGATATGGTATATATCGAATATCGAGATGAGATTAAAATTATTAAAAGTGATTATATTCCTTTTAATAGTAAAGAAATCAATCAGTATAAAATTTTAGGAGAACATATTAAATATAGAAAAAAACAAAACCATTCCTTAGGACATGCTATTAGTGGAATGGTTGAATGGAAAAAAATGTTAAAGTCAAAAAGAAAGAAAACATTTTATCAATATTATTACACAATTTTAGATAATCAACTAGAAGATGAAAATTATGATATTATACCTTCTGGTAACTATTTAGTTATTTATCATAAAGGAACTTATGAAACATCTTATCAATCCTATCATCTTTTTTTAGATTATGCTAAAAAAAATCATCTAGTATTAGATGATATTGCTTATGATGAAAGTTTAATTGATGAACTTACTGAAGCAAATCCACAAAATTATATTACACAAATTAGTGTCAAATTTAAAAAAGAGCTCGAATGAGCTCTTTCTTATCCGTTATTTTTTCTATATTGTTGTCTTCTTTCGTTTTCAGTTAAATAGCGTTTTCTTAAACGAATATTATTTGGTGTTACTTCTACAAGTTCATCTTCATTAATATAATCTAAACAAGATTCTAGATTAAATTGACGAGGTCTTTTTAAAACAACTGTAGAATCTTTTGATGATGAACGTGTATTTGTCATTTGTTTACCTTTAGTAACATTAACAGTTAAATCATTATCTCTACTGTGTTCACCAACAATCATACCTTCATAAACATCCACACCAGGACCAACGAACATAACTCCACGATCTTCAACACTTCCAAGTGAATAAGCTGTAGTTTGTCCACTATCAATTGAAATTAAAACTCCTAAGTTTCTCTTACCAACTGTTTCACCTTCCATTGGACGGTAATCAATAAATGAGTGAGAGATAATTCCATATCCTTTTGTCATTGTTAAGAAGTTTGTCATAAATCCAAATAAACCTCTTGATGGAATTGTATAAACAACACGTGTTTGTCCATCACGAGAATCCATTGTTTCTAAGACACCTCGACGATATCCAAGTGATTCAATAACCGCTCCAATACAATCATCAGGTGCTTCAATAGTTACTTCTTCATATGGTTCACATAAAACACCATCGATTTCTTTCATGATTGCTTTAGGTTTAGAAACTTGTAATTCATAACCTTCACGTCTCATATTTTCAATTAAAATAGATAAGTGTAATTCTCCACGTCCAGAAACGATCCATTCTTCTCTATTTTGAATTCTTTCAATTTTTAATGAAACGTCTCTATTTGTTTCTTTAAATAATCTTTCTTCAATTTGTCTAGCAGTCACAAATTTACCATCTTGACCAGCAAATGGTGAAGTATTTGTTCCAAAAACCATTTGAATTGTTGGTTCATCAACATGTAATAATGGTAAAGCTTCTTCTTGACCAGTTGTACATACTGTTTCACCAACACCAATATCAGCAAGACCAGCAATAGCAACGATATCTCCTGCACTTGCTTCTTCAATTTCAATACGGTGTAATCCAATAAATCCATATAATTTTTGAATTCTAAATTGACTATGGCTTCCATCAGC
The DNA here is from genome assembly GCF_013361255.1 of Faecalibacillus sp. H12. NCBI lineage: Bacteria > Bacillati > Bacillota > Erysipelotrichia > Erysipelotrichales > Coprobacillaceae > Faecalibacillus > Faecalibacillus sp. H12. The sequence goes on from NZ_JABWDK010000006.1 coordinate 30,468, forward strand.
TCTTACACAAGTGACTGATTCATTAACATGAATCTTACCTCTTTGAATACGTCCGATTCCAATACGTCCTACATAATCATTATAGTCTAATAAAGCTGGTTGGAATTGTAAAGGTCCATCAACATCTACTAATGGTTCAGGAATTTCTTTGATAATCATATCAAATAAACAATCCATATTTGGTACTTGTGTTGAAATATCAGGATCTAAACTTGATGTTCCTTGTAAAGCTGAAGTATAGATTGTTGGGAATTCTAATTGGTCATCATCTGCGCCTAATTCCATAAATAATTCTAAGACTTCATCCATAACTTCATCAATACGTGTTACAGGTCTATCTACTTTATTAATAACTACGATAGGTTTTACTTTAGCAGCTAAAGCTTTCTTTAAAACGAAACGTGTTTGTGGCATTGTTCCTTCATAAGCATCTACTACTAATAAAACACCATCTACCATGTTCATGATACGTTCTACTTCTCCACCAAAGTCAGCATGGCCTGGTGTATCCATGATATTGATTCGATAATCTTTATAATTAATTGCTGTATTTTTAGCAAGAATTGTAATTCCTCTTTCTCTTTCAAGGGCATTGCTATCCATCGCACGTTCACTAATTTGTTCACGGTCTTCTAATGTTCCAGATAGCTTTAATAATTGGTCTACTAATGTTGTTTTTCCATGGTCTACATGGGCAATAATCGCTATATTTCTAATATTCATACGCTACTCTCCCTTCGATAACTTCCTCATTATATCATAATAATTTGAATTGTCATTATTTATTTTTTATGTCAAGAATTATTTTTCAATGTAAGAGTTTACACTCTATAATTCATTCAATACTTCTTGTTTGATCACCTCTAAAACACCTTGATGATCATTACTTTTAGCAATGCCATAAGCAATATCTTTAATACGTGGAACAGCATTGGCCATAGCATAACTATATTTTACCGCTTTAAGTAAAGTATAATCATTCATTTGATCACCAAACGCCATACATTCTTCCGGTTTGATATTTAATTTTTTTTGTAATAACTTGATAGCTACCCCTTTATTAATATCTTCATTTTGAATATCGATCCATTCATTACCTGAAGTTGTTGCCTTAACACCTTTATCTAATCCTCTAGCAATATCATCAGCATAACGGATAATTTGATGACTAGGATCATAGATTGCTATTTTCATAATTTCGTCATCAATTTCATCATAACTTTCTACAAATTGATAATTACAATAATATGTACGAACAACTGATTCTAAATGTTTAAATTCACTTAAACAATACGCACTTTTTACACCACATAAAATCATATTCAATTCAGGATGTTTTTCTACTAATTGAATAACCGCTTGTACTTGTTCCTTTTTTAAAGTATTAGTTGAAATAAGTTTTGCTCCTTTAGCTATATAACTCCCATTTTCACCAATAAAATACATTTCATTAGAAATTGGTAAAAATTTTTGATATAAACGGAAATATTGATTTCCTGAAGCAATTACAAACTTAATTCCTTTTTTTCTAAGTTCAGCAAAAATATCAAAAAATTCCATTGAAAATCTTTTAGAAGAATCTAAAAAAGTTCCATCCATATCTGTTGCTATTAATTTAATCATTCACTTCTCCCCTTTTTCTTCAAAAATATATTAAAGAAATATAATTTATTTTTCAATATTAAAGCAAAAGAAAAGTACGATTTTTCGTACCTTACTTTCCTATTATTCTCTTTATTACTTCTAAATCTTCATTATTTAATAACATATCAAAGATTTCATCATATTGTTTTTCAGTGAGATTTTCTAACCAACTTATATCTTCATTTGGATATTTCATTTTATAGAACTTTATGACATGCGATTTCGATTTTTCTTTTTTTCCTTCAGCTCTTCCTTCAGCCTTTCCTTTAGCTTCTCCATCGACATAATGAGCTATCTTATCAAATTCAGCCTTTTCATAAGCCCAGGCTTCTTCTCTTTCATTTAAATCATGCCAAAATTTATCATCTCTATCCATCATTTAACCTCCTCGTTTAAAAATCATAACAAAATCCACTTTCTTTTTCATTGGACGAATTGTCCAAAAGAAAAGCACGATTTCTCGTACTTTACTTTCCTATTATTCTCTTTATTACTTCTAAATCTTCATTATTTAATAACATATCAAAGATTTCATCATATTGTTTTTCTGTGAGATTTTCTAACCAACTTATATCTTCATTTGGATATTTCATTTTATAGAATTTTATGACATGCGATTTTGACTTTTCTACTTTGCCTTTAGCTTCTCCATCGACATAATGAGCTATCTTATCAAATTCAGCCTTTTCATAAGCCCATGCTTCTTCTCTTAAATTCATATCTTCCATAAACTTATCATATTTTTCTTTCATGATTTGTCCCACCCTTGTCATCTTTATTCTATCACATTCATTACCTTTTTCAATGACATAACAAAGCTCTTCTAATTCATTTAAATGATCTTTTCCCTTTTCTTTAACTATTTTTTCAATTTCTTTTAAAAACACATAATAAATATGTATTAAACTTCCTTTATCATCATGATATTTATTATCCATAATACTAAATTTTCTTATTAATTCATGATATTCCTTATCTTCTTCATGATAAAGAATTATTTGATATACCGGTTGTAACTTTCGATATTCATCTCCACTTTTTACTTGTGAAGCAATATTTTTAAAAGCATAATATTGAAATCTTCGATGCAAACTTTCAAATAATCCCGTTGATTGCACTTCAATATTGATATACTCTCCTTCTTGGGTTTTTACTCTAACATCTAAAATAGATCTTTTTTCCCGATAGTGATGTGTCATTAACTCTGAATTAATAACATAAAGTTCTTTACAGCGAATAGGTGTTATTTCTTCAATAATCTTTTTTAGAATATACTGGCATCCTTCATCTTCATTATCATAAACAAAATACTTAAATAATAGGTCATTATAAAATGGTATGGTTATCTTCTCTTTCATCTTTTGGTCCTCCTATTATTTATATTGTATTTTTTCATACGTTTTTCTTTAAAAAAAAGGATTTATTTGTTTTGATACAAATAAATTCCTTCTTTAAAACGATTTAAACCGTCTTTTAATCTTTCAAATGGGCAAGCTACATTCATACGAATAAAAGCTTTTCCATTTTCACCATATTCTAGACCATCACTTACATAAAGACCTGTTTTCTTTCTTATAAAAGAAGTGAGTTCAACACTATCTAAACATACCTTATGACAATCGATCCATAAAAGATAAGTTGCTTCTGTAGGCACTACATAAACATCTTTGATTTCTTTTTGAATAAATGAAATCGCATAATCTTTATTATTTTGAATATATTGATTTAATTCATTAAGCCAATTTTCACTTTGATTAAAAGCTGCCTTTGTGGCACAAATCGCAAAACTATTTGGTTCTGCCACTTCATCCGTATTAATTCCTCGATTGACTTTATGTCTTAATACTTCATTTGGTACAACAATACAGGCTGTTTGCATCCCTGCCATATTAAAGGCTTTGGTTGGTGCAATACACATAATTGTATTTTCTAAATTTGTTTTTGAAACGGAAGCAAAAGGGATATATTCTTTTTGAGGATTGGTAATATCACAATGAATTTCATCACTTAAAACAATAACATGATGTTTTGCACATAAATCACCAATTCTTTGTAAAGTTTCTTTATCCCAAATTTTACCTATTGGATTATGGGGATTACAGAAAATCATTAATGTTGTTTGACTTAAAGAAAGTTTTCTTTCTAAATCTTCAAAATCAATATGATATTCTTTTCCATCAAAAACAAGGTCACTTGACAAAACATGTCTTCCATTATTTAAAATAGAATTATAAAAAATATTATAAACTGGTGACATAATCAAAACATTTTCACCTACTGTTGTCACCTTTCTAACTACCGAAGAAATAGCAGGAACAACTCCTGTAACAAACATCATCCAATCTTTTTCCATATGAAAATGATGTCTTCTTTCCCACCACTTTTGATAAGCTTCAAAATAATCATCAGGTACCGTATTATAACCAAAGATTTTATGATCTACCCTATTATGTAAAGCATCTATAATAGCTGGAGCTGTTTCAAAGTCCATATCAGCTACCCACATAGGAAGTTCATTTTCTTTAACATCCCATTTATATGAATTTGTATTAAAACGATTGGTCATCTTTGAAAAATCGTACATCTTTACATCTCCTTTAATTGAATCTTTGTTTGACTTGGATCAATGATTTGATCATCAATAATCATTTCACCAATACTCTGTGCACTAATTTTACCAGAAATAGGATTTGTAATACTATCAATATGACTTACAATTTGTGCATCAATATCTTTGCAAAATTCAAAAGCTAGAGTGGTATTAATTAATTTACAATTTACCATCTTTAATCCTTCGATATAACATAATCCTTGTAAACTTTCAATTGTACAATTCACAAAAGTAATATTTTTCGTATTCCATGCAAGATATTCACCAATAATTACTGAATCATAAACCGTTACATTTTCACAATTCCAAAAAGCATCTTTTGAAACAAGTTTTGAATTTCTAACAATAATATTCTTACCACCATCAAAGCAATAATTTCCTGATAAATTCAAGCCATCAATTTCAATATTTTCACTATTCATTCCAAAGTAATCACCTTTAGCAATCACATTATATAACTTAATATCACTACATTTCCATAAGGTTTCTTGAGCATTGACCATATTAACATTTTCTAAAGAAATATGTGTCCCTCTTCTAAATGTTTTAGGCGCATCAATCACGCTATCTTTAATATTAATATGATGAGTATACCAAATACCTGATCTAGCAGTTTCAAGTAAGGTACTGTTTTCTACATTGATATGATTACAATACCATAGTGGATATTTCCACTTAAAAATACTTCCACTAATATCTATATGATCACTTTCTTTTAAAGGCGATTCTCCATCTGCAAAAATACTATCTTCTACTTTTAAATCATGACTTTTAAATAAAGCTCTTTCACCTTTTAAATAAGCTTGTTTAACTAATTCCATCTTAATCCTCCTTCATTTGTTTCTTTAACGTATATATTAAATAATCTAAACAATCTATTTTCTTTTGTTCCTCATGCAATTTATCTAATAAACAACAACGATGACACTGTAATGATTTTATCAACATCTTCAAATCATCATTATTATATTTTTTAATACACTTTGTAATAAGTTCTTCATCACATCCTGCATCTTTTAAATTCATAATTAATTCTTCAATTACTTCTTTTCCCAAAGCTCTCACCACTTTCCTTTATTATTGTAATTCTTTATCTCTATATTATCAAATACCTATAACAAATACATTTCTATACTTGCAAGGCATAATAAAGATGATTAAAATAAGCATAAAGGATGTGAAATCATGGAATTTAGACTTCTACAATATTTTCCTGCGATTGCAAGAGAGGAAACAATTTTAAAAGCGGCTGAAAGCTTAAACGTGACTCAGCCCACTTTATCAAGACAAATGAAAGAGCTTGAAGACCATTTAGGAAAACAACTTTTTATTCGTGGTAATCGTAAAATCACTTTAACAGAAGAAGGTATTTTACTTCGCCAACGTGCTGAAGAAATTGTCAGTTTGGTTGAAAAAACAGAAAGTGAAATTATGCTATTCGATGAAACTTTAAGTGGTGAAGTATGTATTGGTAGTGGTGAAACGTTAGGCATCGAAATCGTTTGTAAAGCCATTCAACGTGTACAAGAAAATTATCCACGTATCCAATTCCATTTATTTAGTGGCAATGAACAAGATGTGACAGATCGTCTTGAAAAAGGTCTGATTGATTTTGGTATGATCATTGAACCCGCTAATATTTATAAATACAATCATTTATCTTTACCTTATCAAGACTTATGGGGAATCTATATAAAAAAGGATCATCCTCTTGCTTTAAAAGAAACCATTGCCCCTCAAGACTTAATGAATGTTCCACTTCTTTGTTCCTCACAAGAATTAAAATATAAACAAATAGAAAATTGGGCCAATTCTTATTTTTCTAAGTATCATATTATTGCAACCTATAATTTAATTTATAATGCCAGTATTTTAACAAAGGAATGTAATGGAGCCGTGATTTCTTTAAAAAATCTCATTGATACAAGTAGTGAAAACTCTTTATGTTTTAGACCCCTTGAACCGCAAATCACCTCATCACTTGCCTTTATTTGGAAAAAATATCGCGTTCTTTCTAAACCTGCACAATATTTTTTAAAAGTATTAGAAGAAGAAATAAAAAAAGCTCATAAATGCCCACAAATTAATAAAAATATGATAAAGTAAAATAAACCCTTCATTAAAGAAGGGGTGCCTATGAAAAGAAAAAATAAAGGATTTACTCTTGTAGAAATAATAGTAGTTCTTCTAATTATCGCCATTCTTGCAGCTATCGCTATTCCAGCTTGTCAAGGATACCTTGAAGAAAGTCGCGAATCGCGTGACCTCATCAACGTTCGTGCTGCTTGTACAGATATCATCGCGATGGGAAAAACAGGATATAAAACAGATATTGTAAGAAAAGTAGAACTTACACAAAAGAAAGATGATTGGCAAGCTTTTGATTCTGTAACTATTGCTGGTATTACGCACAAGAAATCAGATGGTGACACTGATAACTGGAAAGGAATTCCTAAAGCCGGTGGTGTTTGTGAAATCTCATACAATAAAGAAAAGAATACTGTTGTTTTTAATTGGAAAGAAAGTAAAACAGAAGAATCCACTATTGATTTTTCATCGAATTTACATAGTGCATTAAATAATAGCGGTTTATTAGAAAATGATCTTAAAAATAGAGATTTTTTTGAAATTGATTCGAAATGTGATGGTTCAACAATGGTTCCAGAATTAAACAAACAGATTGAAAATAAGAGTTTATTAAACTATGGTACATGGGCCTATTATGGAAACGCAAAAAAAGGAAAAGAATCTGAAAGATATTTATTTTGGACTTCAGTTGATACAGATAAAATCAATGCTAATACACAAATTCCTGTCATTATTAGTACAGCTGATGGAAAATTCTACATTTCATCATCAACGACTGCACGAAAGCGAAAAGATAGTACTCATAAACCATATATAGCGATTGCTCCAACCGGTAGTGGCAATTCTAGTCAATATAAATCATACATAACTGGAAAAGATCAATACAATACACTTGAAGAGGCTTATAAAGCTTATGCTAATGTTGTAAAAAATGATTATCCTAAATACAAAGATACTTTACCACAATAGTAATAAACACGCCTAAAAGACGCGGTATGTACTTCCAAAGTCCTCACTTACCGAAGCCTGACAGTTACACTGCTTTTACTGTGTAACAAAATAAGCAGTCAAAAATAGAAAAAAGAACAATGAAACAGCAAAAGCTGAAACATTGTTCTTTTTTGTTATATAATTTGTATATGAAAACCAAAATGATTCTAACGCATTACAACTATCTTCGCCAATAAATTAAGGTATTAATTCGATAAAGATGACACGGTTGTTTGTTACTAAAAAGAGTAATTCTATCTAAATATTATCTTCTTTATTTCTATTTCTAGCTATCAGGCTATTTTTAGTTTATCACTTGAGGCTTTTTGCTTAACGCTAAAACTCTAGAGTTACCACACGCAAGCACGTGGTATTAATTTTATAACAAAGTAATAAAAGAGCTCAATTGAGCCCTTTTACTATTATTTTAAATCTTCTCCATTTGTTTCGATGACTTTTTTATACCAATAGAAAGATTCTTTTCTTCTTCTAGCAAAATCTCCTGTACCATCATCATATCTTTCTACAAAGATAAATCCGTAGCGTTTTGCCATTTCTCCAGTTGAAGCAGAAACTAAATCAATACATCCCCAAGGTGTATATCCTCTTAAATCAACACCATCTAAAACAGCTTCATGCATTTGTTCAATATGACTTCTTAAATAATCAATACGATAGCTATCTCTGACTTTACCATCTTCATCAATTGTATCATAAGCCCCTAACCCATTTTCTACAACAAAGATTGGTAATTGATAACGATCATAAATTTCATTTAGTGAATATCTTAAACCAACTGGATCAATTTGCCATCCCCAGTCAGATGCTTTTAAGTATGGATTAGGAACTCCACCTAAGATATTTCCTTTTCCACCTTCTTTTGTTTTATCAGCAGTTTGACAGTTTGACATATAATAAGAACATGTATAGAAATCTACTGGACCAGTTGCAAGAATTTCTTCATCTCCTTCTTCCATTTTAATTTCAATATTATTTTCTTTAAAATATCTCTTTATGTAGTTTGGATATTTACCACGACATTGAACATCACTGCAGAACCAGTTCATTAAATGATTCTTTTGTTGATTTTCAATTTGATCATCTGGATTACATGTAAGACCATAACTTGTGGCCATGATTTGCATACATCCTACTTGATAGTTTGGATCAATTTCATGTGCCATTTTCACTGCTAAAGCACTTGCTACAAATTGATGATGTAATCCTTGGAAACGGTTTTGAGGAACATCTACTTGATCCATAAATTCCATTTCTTTAATCTCATTTAAAATACCTTGTCCTAAAAATGCTCCCATTGCTGTTGTTGCACTATTGATTTCATTAAATGTTAGCCAATATTTTACTTTTCCCTTATAGCGAGTAAAAATAGCTCTACAGAAATTTAAGTAACAATCAATCATACGACGATCTACCCATGAATTCCATTTTTTTGTTAAGTTAAATGGTACTTCATAGTGAGAAATTGTAATGAGTGGTTCAATACCATATTTTAAACATTCATCAATTAATTCTTCATAGAATTTTAAACCTGCTTCATTAGGTTTATCTTCATCACCATTTGGGAAAATACGTGTCCATGCAATAGAAAAACGATACATTTTAAATCCCATTTCCGCAAATAACGCAATATCTTCTTTGAAGCGATGATAATGATCAATCGCATCATGACTTGGATAGAATGTCCCTTCTTCTAATACTGGTGTAATTCTTTTACTTTTTGTAGCAGTTCCTCCTGTACAAATATCTGGACAAGAAATACCTTTACCACCTTCTTGCCAGCCTCCTTCTAATTGGTTTGCAGCTGTTGCTCCACCCCAATAAAATCCTTTTGGAAAACTCATTTTTCTTCCTCCTTGTTTTGATATACAAAATTTCAAAAATCATTATAGCTTATCCTTTGAAAAAACACTTACTTTTTTCAGTATTGTAAAATTACTTGACAAACACAAAAGGTGAACCTTAATCCACCTCACTTGTTTTCTTTACAACGATCGAACGCTTTGATTTCTTTCCTTCATACATCAATTTATCGGCTTTTTTAATTGCATCATTGACTTTTGAATTTCCATAAATACCCCCAACAGTAATTGATAATGATAAATCTTCATAATCATCTACTTTTGTTTGTTTTACACATTCACTAATTTGATACAACCGAGTTGTAAAAGTATCATAATGAATATCTTGGAAAACAAGTAAAAATTCATCCCCACCATAACGTATAAAGATATCATCAGCTCGAATGCATGATTGAATAGCTTTAGAAACAGCTTTGATTGCTTGATCGCCAGCATTATGACCATATTGATCATTAATTGCCTTAAAATTATCGGCATCGATCATTGCTACTGCTGATACATCATTGATGTATTGAACGTATTCTTCATAATAACGTCGACTATAAGCATTAGTCAAAACATCTGTATAGTATTCTTTATTATAAGTTACGATATCTTCTAAGAATCGTGTTTTTCCATGAGCTCCTAAAATAATATCTTCTTTTGTTTTATAAACAAGTTCTAAGACCCAAGGACGCTCATCCACTTCTACATACTGCGCAATAATGGCATAAATGTCATAATCAACAAATTCTAATTTAAAAGCTTGCCCTTTTTTGATATACGCTTGCTTAGAAATACAATTGACACAAACATCTTTTCTTTTCCAGTAATCATAACAATTGCCTTCAATAATTTCTATTTGATCATTCTCTGCTTTTGCGGATTGATGTTTTTGAAAATCTATCAAACGAACAACCATAAAAACATCTTTTAAATGTTCAATAAAATCTTTTATTTCGGTATATGTATATTTTAAAGAACTATTTTCTTGAATATTATGCATAATTTGAATATTGTTGTCTTTAACAAGTTTTCCAACAACTCCTTTATAAACACTTCCATTCCATCGCGTACTTGCTTGTAAATGATACCATTGTTTTTGTTTTCCAACTTGTGCATAAATCTTTAAATCAACCTCTGGATTTAAATGTGTTGTTTCTTTGAGTTTATCCTTAAGTAATTTAATTGTTGATTTATTAAAAAAAGAAAATTCATGATTTTTTGGGTGATAAATTATTTCATCAATTCCTAGATCTTTAGCTGCCTGTGAAGAAATATAAACAGCATCTTTAAATGCATCGTATTCAAATGTCATTTCCTGAAAAAATTTTCTGTTTTGAGACTCATTATTTTTTTCTTTAGGCATTTCACTTCTAAATTGTTTAATAACTAGCTCATCTGTCATCTTTGAAACAACTGCTTGATCTGCATAATTTTCATTTTCAAATAAAGAAGCTTTCATTTCTTCACTAATATCATAAAGACATTCTAATAACAGGGGATTAAAAACCCCACATTGACCATCAATAATCATCTTCATAGCTTGTCCATGACTATATGCTTTTTTATAGCAACGTTCACTCGTAAGAGCATCATAAACATCCGCAATTGAAACAACTTGTGCTGAAATAGGAATTTGATCACCAACTAATCCATCAGGATAACCATGTCCATCATATCTTTCATGATGCCAACGACATATTTGATAAGCATACTCCAATAAATCATTATTATTGTAGTTAGGAACTGTTTTCAACATTTCTGCGCCAATCAAAGAGTGTTGTTTTACGATTTCAAATTCATCTTTTGTAAGTCGTCCCGGTTTATTTAAAATCTTTTCATCAATTGAAATTTTTCCAATATCATGTAAAGATGAAGCTGTACTAATAAGTAAGATATCCGCATCACTTAACTTATATTCGTGCGATTTTTTACCCATTTGTAATAAAAGCATTTTTGTAATTGTTTGAATATGTTGTATATGTAAACCACTTTCGCCATTTCTAAATTCAACGATATGTCCTAAGACATTGATTAATGTCGTATTATTGTTTACTCTTTTTTGAATTTGTTGTTCTACTAAATGAACCAGTTTCTTTTGTTTTTCATAAAGCATTAAAGTGTTTTTAATTCTTCGGTTAATAATATAACTTTCAAAAGGTCTCCTGATATAATCAGTTGCTCCAAGTTCATAAGCCTTTTCCATAGAAGTCGAATCTCCTTCTGAAGAAATAATAATAACAGGAAGATATTCTAAATAACGTTGTTCCTTCATCTTTTCAAGAACTTGATAACCATCCATATTAGGCATTACAATGTCTAATAAGACTAAATCAATCGATTTATCTTCTTTTATCATTTCTAAAGCTTTTTTCCCATCTTCTGCTTCTAAAATTTGATATTGATTCCTCAATAATTCGCATAAAATTATTCGATTAATCTGGGCATCATCAACAATCAATATTTTTGCTTTTCTTTTTGGCATACACATACTCCTTCCATGACTCATTTTTATCACTTTTTCACATTTTTATTTAGATACATATAGCGATCTGCTTTTTCAATAAATTTTGGAATATAATTTAATGACTCATCATATTTAGCATAACCAATACTCACACTAAAATCTGGTAAACCTTCATAAGATTGTTGAAATAATCTTTGTAAATCATTAAATACAGGAGTTATTTCCTCATTTTTATCTCTTTCACATACCATGATAAACTCATCTCCACCATAACGTGAAATAAAACAATTATGTAAATATGCAATTTGTTTTAAAATATCAGCTGTTTTTAAAATGATTTGATCTCCAACAACATGCCCAAGTTCATCATTTATCTTTTTAAATTGATCAATGTCTAATAAAAATAAATAAAGATCTTTTTTTTGATGATTTTCCTTCATTTTCATTGTTAAATAAATATCCAATTGTTCTCGGTTATTGATTTTGGTAAGCGGGTCTAATGAAATAAGGTTTTGTTGAAAATAATTATAAACAATAAAAATTGAATATGTGAGTCCTAGATTAAAAATAAGTAAATGATCCACTGTAATTTGAATTAACGCAGTAATAAAAGGAAGAAAAGAAAAACGAACAATCACTTTATATTCCTTTTGATATAAGTAATTCTTTGCTTTTTTAGATAAATATCCTGCTTTTATTGAAAGATAAAGGATATAAGCAAATAAAATTAAAAAATAGAATGGTAACAATTTGCCACGATGATAGTTTCCTGCTTGATCAATAACAAATAATCCATGTGTCCAATAAGAAAGCAAAGAAGATCCTATAAAAAAGATGAGAGGAATAAAAGTAAGCACTAATATTTTTTTATGCTTCAAAACAGCTGAATGAAGTGTTTTTTGGACATAAACATACCAAGAACAAACAAGCATTGCTAGTGAACAAAAATAGAAGCTATTAAATATTCCACTTTGAATCTTACTAAAAGTAAGAAAATGTTTTACATTCATGATCCAAATTGCATCCATAAACAAATAAACACAAGCCCAAGCAATGGTATAATAAAAATAGTTCCAATGATCATTTTGTTCACGATTGATATACATTTGATATAAAATTCGAATCAATAACAATAAACAAAAAACATCCATTTCTAAACTCATTATTTCACTACTCATAATACACCTTCATTCATATCAATATAGCCTTATTATACACTATTTACTAATGCAAAAAAACACCGTTAAACGGTATTTATTCGCCAAATGTAATCCCCATTTTTTTAGCACTCGAAACAACTTCACACTCAGGATCAACAAATTTTAATTTACCTGCTGTTTCACTTAAAGGAACTGCTTTGATTTCATTTTTATCAAAAACAACAAGTTTTCCAAAATCTTTGTTTAAAAGAAGATTTGCCCCATATACCCCAAAGCGTGTTGCCATAAAACGATCATAACCACAAGGATTACCTCCTCTTTGAATATGTCCAGCTAACGCCACACGAATTTCATTAGGAATCAACTCTTGTAATTGTTCAGCGACTTCATAAGCAACCGAACGTCCTTGGCGACTTGCAACTTTTGCTTTGTATTTTTTCTTCGATAAAAGACTATCTTCTTCACTAATCGCTCCTTCTGCACAAGCAATGATTGTATATTCTTTTCCTGTTTTTTGATTTTCTTTAATTTTTTTCGCAACCACTTTAATATCATAAGGAATTTCTGGAAGTAAAATCGCATCCACTCCTGCTGCAATACCTGCCTGTAAGCAAATATGTCCTACTTTATGTCCCATGATTTCTACAACGAAAACTCGACTATGACTTTTAGCGGTTGTTTCAATTTCATTTAAATAGTTTGTTGCAATATCGACCGCACTTTGAAAACCAAAAGTATAATCTGTACCCCATGTATCATTATCGATTGTTTTAGGAAGCCCTATCACATTTAAACCTTCTTGTGCTAACATGTTAGCCGATTTTAAAGAACCATTTCCTCCTAAAACCACAAGACAATCAAGTTTCAATTTCTTGTATGTTTTTTTCATAGCTTCAACTTTGTCAAAACCATCTTCAATAACACGCATTTTTTTAAAAGGACAACGTGAAGAACCTAAAATCGTTCCACCAACATTTAAAATATCTTCAAAATCACTTAAAGACATCTTTTTATATTTTTCATACATCAATCCTTGATAACCTTTTAAAAAGCCAATAATTTCAATATCTTTTCTTTGTTGGTAAAGTGCTTTTACTAAACCACGCATTGTTGCATTAAGTGCTTGACAATCACCACCACTTGTAAGAATTCCAACTCTCATAAAACTCCTCCTATTTCACATCATTTTTAAAAAAGTATTCTTGACTATTCATTTCTCTATTTTTATTTTTTATACGTTTGTATTTACCATTATTTTCTAATGAACATGCTTTTACATTATCACGAAGCATACAATCAAACATTGTTAGTAACTTATGTTTTAATTTTTCATCTAATACAGGCGCTGCCACTTCAACACGTCTTTCAAGATTTCGTGTCATTAAATCAGCTGAAGAAATATAAACAGTTGGATTATTTTTACCGAAAATATAAATTCTAGAATGTTCCAAATATCTTCCAACAATTGATAGAACTCGGATATTTTCCGTTGCTTCTTCAACACCAGGAATAATACAACAAATTCCCCTTACAACCATATCAATTTGAACCCCTGCTTGACTTGCTTCAATAAGCTTATCAATCATCTTTTTACTTGTTACCGAATTACATTTAAAGCCAATATAAGCTTCTTTTCCTTGTTTAGCAAGTTCGATTTGTTCATCGATATACTTAAAGATATGACTGATCATACAATGTGGTGCTACCATGAGTAAATCTGTATGATTTTCGGTTTCACCTAAACATAAATGATTAAATACTCCATTAATTTCTTCTCCGATTTCATATTTAGAAGTCATTAATGATAAATCTGTATAAAGTCTTGATGTTTTTTCATTATAATTTCCCGTACCAATTTGGCTAATATATTGAATTCCTTTTTCATTTTTATACGTGATTAAACATAATTTAGAATGCACTTTTAAACCATCTAAACCATAAATCACACGACATCCGGCCTCTTCTAAACGTTTCGACCAACCAATATTATTTTCTTCATCAAAACGCGCTCTTAATTCAACTAAAACAACAACTTCTTTTCCATTTTCTGCTGCTTTAATTAAAGATTTTACGATTTTAGAATTCTTTGCTACACGATAAAGTGTCATTTTAATACTTACCACATTTTTATCATTACTTGCTTCATCTAAAAGTCTTAAAAATGGTGACATAGATTCAAACGGATAAGAAAGTAATAAATCTCTTTTTAAGATTTGTTTAATCATTGGTACTCTATTTTCAACGAATGCATTATTTCTTGCTTCTAAACGTTTATAGAACATACTTGGACAAATATATCTTAAACGCTCTCTTAATTCACCCACAAAACCAAAATCAAGAGGTGAATTATTAATGAAAACTTGATTTTTCTTTAAATTCAAGAAATTCATCAACATAAGTACTTCAAGTTCGCCTAATCCTGGCGTCATTTCTAAACGCATTGGTGAAAGTTTTCTTCTTTGTTTAATTAAGTTTTCCATCATTTCTCGATAATCTTCATGTCCTTCTAATGAATGATCATCTTCATCAATATCCGCACTTCTTGTTACACGAATAAGTGCTTTTTCTTTTACAGTATATTTAGAAAAAATACGTGAAACAAAATGTAAAATAATATCTTCTACTAAAATAAATTTTTGTGGTTGACTTGGAAGTGCAATCAGTCTTTCATCCATCGCATTAGCACAAGAAATAATTCCCATTTTTCTTTTACCTTTTTTCGATTCAAGGCGTACAACGACATACATTTCACGATTGTTGATAAATGGAAATGGTTGTCTTTTAGAAATAACTTGTGGTGAGATAAGTGGTAGTAATTCTCTTTCAAAATAATCAGCAAAATAACGACGGTCTTCCTTGCTTTCAATATCTTTATATTTTATTACTGACCATCCTGATCGTCCAAGTTCTGACATCACATTTTCATAAATACGATCTTTCTTTTTATTAAGATAATGGACTTTTTTTAAACAGGCTTTTAATTGTTCTAAACCCGTCATTCCTGTTTTATTGTCTTTGGAATCTGGATAAAATAACATTTGGTCATAAAGTGATCCTATACGTACCATAAAAAACTCATCTAAATTTGTTTGATAAATTGAAATAAAGCTTAACTTTTCCGCAAGTGGTACTTGTGGATCTTTTGCTTGCATTAAAACACGATCGTTAAATTTAAGCCATGATAACTCTCTATTTTCTCGGCATACGTTCATTTTTATTCCCCCAATGTATAATTTATACACTCTTTCTTATTTAATATAAAAACATTTTATACTTTCAACAATCTACCATCTATCAAGTTTATGTAAAATTCAAAAAAAGAAGAATTATTTTTTCTTAATTTGTCGATTATAAAACTCATCTTCTGGTGTTGGTTTTCCAAAAAGATAACCTTGAATATAATCTGGATTTAATTTTTTGATTTCTTGAAGTTCTTCTTCCGTTTCAACACCTTCAATACATACATTCAATTTCAAAGAATGTGCCATTTCAATAATATAAATCAAAATACTTCTTTCATAATTTGAAGAAAGTGCTTTTTGGGTTAAAACACGATCTATTTTAATATAATGCGGTGTTAAATCACTTAAACGATATGCATTTGAATAACCTGTTCCATAATCATCCAAAATAAGCGTAATTCCTTCTTCTTTCAATGATGACCAAAGTTTTTTATAATGATATGTATTTTCTAAATAACCTGATTCTGTTACCTCAATCCCTAACAAAGCAGGTTTTAAGTTAAAATCTTTTAAAGCTTGTTTAATTTCATCTAAGATCTTACTTTTAATAATTTGTACATAGGACAAATTAACATTCACCTTAAATTCAGGAATAAATTCTTGCCACTTTTTACAACAAGCAACCGCTTGTCTTAAAATCCAACGACCAGCAGGAATAATTAAACCAGATTCTTCTAAAATAGGAATAAATTCTGCTGGTGAAATAAATTCAATTTGTTCATTTCTTTTCATTTTAAAACGCATTAAAGCTTCTGCGCCTATAAGATTTCTTGTATGTATATCAATAATTGGTTGGTAATAAACATCAAAATTCTTAAAATTGTGATCAACTGCATTTTGTAATTCAACACGAATTTCTCTTCTTCGAATGAATTGTTTATATTTATCTTGTGTAAAGAAATAACAACTATTCTTTCCTTTTTTCTTAGCTTCGTTTAAGGCAAAGTCTGAATATTTAATAAGTGTATCATAATCTTTCATTTCTTTATCAATCTCAACAATCCCTACTGAAATCGTATAAACCACGCGATATACATTCTCTTCTAAAGCAACCTCAACTGATTTTTTTAATTCATCATAAAGTTCTAAGATATCTTCTTTTGAGTGATTTGCTAAGTCCATAATTATAAAGCGACCATTCCCCAATTCGTAAATCTTTTGATTTTCATTGATACACGATTGCATACACATAGAAAACTGTTTTAAAATTTCATCTCCACACTTTAAACCAAAACGCCCATTGATTTCGTCAAAATCATCAATACCAATTTGCATAAAATAACCTGTAATATTATTACTTTTAGAAGAAACATACTCCTCTAAACTTGGTTCTCTTAAAAGTCCACTAATATTATCTGCTTTTTGTCTTTTTCCAATTTCATTAACACAACCAATAAGGTATAAAGGTTTATTAAATTCATCTAAAATCACATCACCTCGACAATTGACCCAAACTGGATTATGTTGTCGATCTAACCAACGATAATGTAAACTATGCTCCGTAATTTCTCCCGATTTAATTTTATTGAACTCATCAAATAATAAAGGGAGATCGTCTTCATAAACAAAATAATTATGGGCTTTTGTTGCATCACAAAAATGATAATTTGGCAAACAAAAACGATTTACGGCATGTTTTGAAATACTATAATAATCATTTTGAATATCAAAAAGATATAAATAATCATCCATACTTCGATTAAATAATTGAATAACTTCTTCCAATTGTTCTCTTGAAAGATTTATTTTATTTTTTTTCAAAACAGTTCCTCCTTATCCTTTTTTTCCTCTTTGTATATGTTTTTCCTTTTTTCTTTCATACATTAATGTATCTGCCAATCTAATGGTATGATTTAAATCAAAAGGACTATTATAGTCAAAGACACTTATTCCATAGGATAAACTAACATAATAAGGTAAATGATATTTTTTATTAAAGTATTGTGTTCTTTCTTGAATTAATGAATCAATTTGAATAATAAAATCTTCATTTTTACAAGTAAACGCAATACCAAATTCATCGCCACCTAAGCGTCCAATAACAGCATGTGTTTGAAAAATATCATTTAGTATTTCACATACTGTTTGAATTGCTTTATCTCCCTGGTCATGTCCAAATGTATCATTAATATATTTTAAATTATCTAAATCCCCTATAAAGAAATAAAGATTTTTGGAAAGTTCTTTATATTTTTTATAAAGAACTTTAATATTTTGAATAAGTCCTCGTCGATTATAAATATGAGTTAATTCATCTGTATTAGAAATACTATTTAGTTCTCTAACAATGGCATTGACATTTAAAGATATCCCAATTTGATTAGAAAGATATTCAAGTGTTTCTAAATCAAAATATGTACAATCCGTCACCAAAAAGCCATAAAAATTTTCATTAGAGTAAATGCTTGTAAGTATTTTATAAGGTTGCTTTGCAAGATTTAAAACATCTTTTAGTAACACATGTGTATTTTTAATAGGCTGTCTTTGACCATTTTCTACATTTATAATTAATTCCATTGTTTTTGGCATGATAAATGGTCTAAATTCATAAGTCATAACAGGTGTTTCAAAAAGATAAAGCTGTGCATTATGAATACCTAGAGAAGGTATATTATCCGCAATAGCATAAATATCATCATTCAATGATTCAAACAACATCCCTTTATTCACTTGTCCAATACTTCTCATTCTCCTTGTATAGCGCTTTTCTTTTAACAAAAGAAGATAATTATAACTACTAATCATTTGTAAATAAATATATTGTTTAAAAGATTGGAGTTTTATTTTATCTTCCATGTTGAGGTAGTTTTCAGTATTTATTAAAAATGATAGACATAAAAAGAGTCTTTCTAAATCCAAATAACGAATATCATCTTCATTAAAAATCAAATTAATATAATCTCCTATTTGTTGATAAACGCGATGTTTCGTACAATCTTTTACCGAAAGATCCAATAAATAAGTAAAGAAACTCCATACAGTTTTTTGATAATTGGAACTATAAACCAATTTATTACCAAAAACATATTGTGTCATTCCTTGAGCTATATATTCATTACTTTCTTTTTCAGCTCTACAAAAACGAATAAATTCACCAATTTCAATTTCTTCATGGTTTTCACAATCAACAGAAAGACGAGGAATAAAATGGGCATCAATGTATTGATTTTGTGTAGAACCATTTTTATAAAGATCATAGCCTTGTTTTATTCCTAAATAAGCAATAAAAGAAGCATCCGCATGACAAGAAGCAAGTGGTGGAACCATATGTGTTGATTCTGGTTTATCATCAAAACCAGACACCATAATATCTTTACCTACACGTTTTCCTATTTTTTCTAATTCACGATATAAATAATAAGCAATATCATCCGTCACGCACATAATTCCATCTAATTCAGGATTTTCTTGAAGCCATTTATTCATTAAATTCCCTGAATCAATATTATAACCCGGTGTTGATAAAATATATTTTTCTTCAAAAGGCATATCATGACTTGATAAAGCTTCTTGATAACCTGCAAGTCTTTGTTTGGCAGTAACCCCGCTATCATAACCAGTAATAATTCCAATATGTTGACAATGATTTTTTTCAATCATATAACTTACAGCATTATAAACACTTTTTTTGTTATTATAGACAACAAAAGGATAATCTTTTATTTGTGAATTTAAAGTAACAACTGGTATATGAAAATATTTTGGAAAAGCCTCTCTTGTTTTTTGATCCGTACGACAAATACTTGAAGCGGGAATAACTAAAAAATCTAAATCCAAATAATTTGCAAAAGCATAGACATTTGCTTTTTGATAATCAGAAGATTGTACAAACTTTACATTTGGATCAACTGAACCACCAAAAAAGATAACAAGTTCTATTCCCAGTTCTTTACACGCTTCATTTGCTCCTCGACATATTTCCATATTATAATCAGAGGCACTTGTAATCATAAGTCCTGCTTTAATTGAGTGTTCCATTTTTTCACCTCTTTTCATCAATTATAACACAAACCTATAAAAAAGATAAAAAAAAGACCAAATGGCCTTCAGATAAATTCTACAAGTCTTGTACAAATTTCAGAATGTTATTGTCAAAAAATTATTTAAGGAAGAAAAACCTGTTCATGATTTGTCTATGATGTTTATTATATTTTTTCTTAAATAAAAATCAATTTATTCTTATCAAAAGCAAAAATAAAAGCGATTACATTGTTAAAAACTTAATTAACTATCTGACACATCTTTTGATTTAACACCGTTATTATCACTTTAAACTGAGGAGTATCATCTATCACTTCTTTAAAATATTATATACTTGTCTTAAAGATGTTACTATGGCTAAAAATCAAAAACCAAAAAAGGATTCTTTAATTACTTTAACTAGAAAATATGCAAATAATCATAATGAATGTGTAAAATTCTTTTTCAAAATGAAATGGCCTGTTGGCTTTTACTGTGAAAAATGTGGATGTACACATTACTATTCTATTAAAAGAGGTGACGTCTTTCAATGTAAAGAATGTGGTCATCAACATTACCTACTTTCTAATACTATATTTCAAGATAATAAGTTAGATCTTTATAAATTAATTTTAGGAATGTATCTCTTTTTTACGGCAAATAAAGGTCTTTCTGCGATTGAATTAGCTAATGAATTAGAAATAAATTATAAAACAGCGCTATTACTTTGTAGAAAATGTAGGATTCTTATGTCCCAAAGTAACAGTGAAAAAATTCTGGATAGCTTTTTTTATGAAGCAGACGTTGCTTATATAGGATCAAAAAGTAAAGAAGAACATAAACAAGGAGTTGCTACTAAACAGCAACCCTTTTTAGTAATGTTATCAACAGATAAAGAAATAAATATCCAAAATTTTTAAAATTAATGCCAGTAGCTGTAGATAATACAAATAATATTGTTAGATTCATCTCAAAAAAAGCAATACTTTCAAAAGAAAGAATACTAAACACTGATGGAAAAACAACTTTTTTAGGATTAACTGATAAAATAACATTAAAATCAGAAAAAATACTCTATGATGAAGAAAATCATAGATTGTATTGGCTTAATGTATTAATTGGTGATATAAAAAATAATATTACTGGTATATGTCATGGAGTAACTAAACGTGACTTACCTTTATTTTTGAATGAACAAGAATGGCGTTTCAACCATAGATATACTGGAAAGAACTTCATGAATAAAATACAGAAATATGTTTTGAAATCACATCCATGTCCTAAAAAAGCAATTATTACTGTACTCAATTTATCAAAACCATACTATGCACATGTGTCAGATGGTTAATTAAGAAAAAAAATAAAAAAGGACAAACCAGTATAAAAAACTTATATATGGCAAATAGTCTATATAAATGAGAATAACTGATATATTACTTATAAAAAATTCAAGAAAAGGATTTTCATAAAAGACCAATGAATATTAAGCAATAATGAAATCATTTCATAAGTCATGATAAATAAGATACCATTCATACAATAAGTTAATTCTACATAGATATCCATCTTGCTTACCCCCTTTATCATCAGATATGATTACACTAAAAAAATTTCAAAAAAAGATGTGATTTTTAAAATCACACCTTATTCATCCTCTAATAAAACTTCTCCATTAGATTCAATTATTTCTTTATAACGATAATAAGAATCTTTTAATTTTCTTTCTAGCGTACCATGTCCATCATTAAAACGATCTACATAAACAAAACCATAACGTTTTTTCATTTCACCAGTACCAGCTGATACAACATCGATTGGACCCCAATATAAATACCCTCGACAATCAACACCATCTTCAATAGCATCATTAACATTCTTTAAATGTTCTTCAATATAATGAACTCTGAAATCATCATGAATTTCACCTTTTTCATCAATATTTTCATCTAAACCAACACCATTTTCTACAATTAATAATGGTAAATGATAACGATCATATAAAACATTTAAAGTATAACGTAATCCTACCGGATCAACAGCCCATCCCCAAGGTTGAGGTGCTTTATCTTTAAGATATGGATTATCACGGCATGTAAGTCCACCTGTATCTACTTTTAAGTTCACATCACGATCAAATGTTGTTGAACGATAATAACTAAATGATAAGAAATCAACTGTATTTTCTTTAATCAATTTTAATTCTTCATCACTAAATTCTACATTTACTTGATCTTCTTTCCATACTTTCTTTAAATAAGTTGGTACAATACCTAAGCAGAATGGATCTGCCATAAAGAAAATATTCATACGTTGAGCATCTAAAGTTCCAACAACATTTAAAGGATCACAGTTATATGGATAAGTAGCTACTGATGAAGCTGTCATCATACAGCCAATTTGGTAATCTTCACTAATTTCATGTCCTAATTGAACTGTTTTCGCATTTGCGACTAAGATATTATGATAAGCATCCCATTGATCTTGTTTTGTTGTTGAACCAATTGGATCACTAGGATCTTTAGGATCTTTGATTGTAAGAACCCCACCAGCAACAAGCGGCATTCTAAATAACGCATTGACTTCATTAAATGTAAGCCAGAACTTAACTTTTCCTTTATAACGTGTAAAAACAGTTTTTACATAACGTAACCAAAAATCAATTAATTGAGGATTAGACCATCCACCATATTCAGTAATTAAATGTAATGGTGTTTCATAATGTGATAAAGTAATGACAGGTTCCATTCCTAATTCATTCATGTATGCAAACATATCATCATAATAAGCAAGACCTGCTTCATTTGGTTCAAGTTCATCCCCATTAGGGAAAATTCTTCCCCAAGCAATAGAAGTTCTAAAACTATTGAATCCCATACCTTTCATTAATTTTAAATCTTCACGGTAACGATGATACCCATCTACGGCATCATGTGATAAATAAACTTTATCTGGATTTAATTTCATTTCATATTTTTTCTTATCTTCATTCCATTGAATACCAGGATCTTTAGACATAATACCTACAAGTACATCTGTAACGTTCGGTTGTTTCCCATCTTCCAACCAAGCACCTTCATATTGATTAGCAGCAATAGCGCCACCCCATAAAAAATCTTTTGGAAAACTCATTTTCTCTACCTCCGTTTATCTAGGAGGTATTATAACACTTACAAAATGCAAGATTTACTCGTTTCATATTTTGAAAAAAGTAAAAAAAGAAGAATCATTGATTCTTCTAATATTTATAAAAGCCTTCTCCAGAAGACATTCCTAATTTTCCTTCATCAATATATTTCTTTAACATCTTAGCCATACCTTTAAAATTATAAGGAGCTAAAAATGAAGGAACTTTTAAATACATTGAAACAATATTATAAGCTGTCGTAAGTCCTACCGTATCTAAAATTTGGAAAGGTCCTTTAGGAGCACCTGTACCTAAAGTCCAAGCTTTATCTATACTTTCAGGATCGCTAACCCCATTAACATAAAGATCCATACCTGAAAATAATAAAGGAACAAGCATTGAATTTAATAAATATCCTGATTTTTCTTTACGAACAGGTAATGGTATCATTCTTATTTCTTTAGCAAAATCCATAATCAAATCAAAATATTTTTGATCCGTTTGTTTTTGTGCCATGACTTCTGTCATATTATTTTTCCAAATACTATTTGCAAAATGTAATGATAAATATTTTTCTGGACGTTTTGTATATTTAGCGAACTTCGATGGTAATAATGTAGATGAATTCGTAACGATAACTGTCTTTTCAGGTAATAAATCTGCCATTTTTTTATAAATATCTATTTTTTGTTCTACATTTTCAGCCATTGATTCAATAATTAAATCGGCGTCACTGACTGCTTTTTGTAAATCTAATTCTAATTTAATATTTTCATAGGCCTTATTAGCTTTTTCTAAACATTGTTCTTTATCAAAATCTTCATAATCACTAATACCCATGGCCCAATTTTGAGGTGTCTTTCCTTTATCGCTATCCATTAAAGTAATCGTATCATGATAAACCTCTTTTAAATGATCTAATTTAGGCTGACATCTTCCTATACTTCCTTCACTTCTAAGCCAAATCGTTACATCAAAACCACAATAAGCTGCTTGATAAGCAATTTGACTTCCTAAAACGCCTCCACCAATAACAACAACATTTTTAATTTCCATAGATTCATCCTCCTACCTTTATTTTACCATTTTGTTAAAATGTTCACAAAAGATATTTTCGCTTTTAGTTTGAACTACATATAAAAAAGAACCCTATTTCTAGGATTCCTTTATACTATTCAGCTTTTGTTGAATTTACTTCTTCAAACATTTGAGGAATTGCATGTTTATCTTCTTTGTTTTTATATTTGAAGTAAACAACTGTTAATAATGAACATACAATTAAGATTCCTGCAAACACTGCAATTTCAACTGAAATTGAAGGAGCTGTCATACTAATTGTTTTTCTAAATCCATCTACACTATAAGTATATGGTACAAATTTATGAATAGCTTTGTAGATAGCTGGACCTGTATCTAATGGATACGTACCAGCAGAACCACCTAAGTTAACAATCATGAATACAAGTAATAAGAAGTCACCAATAAATCCAGTTGTTAAACTTAATAACATGACAAGTGACATAAATGCCGCCGATACGAGAATTGCAAGTAAGTATGTTAAACCTAAATTAACAGGTTCAAATCCATTAATTAATCTTAAAGCAGTAACCATTACGATAGCTGCTAATGTAGAAACTGTATACATAACAGTTGCTTTACTTGCCCAATATTTCCATGCATTTTCAGCTTTTTTAATACCATGTCTAATTGGATACATTAAAGCAAATGCTAAGCATGTTACATATAAACCAACTGACATCATATAAGGAGCCATTGCATGACCGTTATTTTCAACTTTAGAAATTTCTTTATGACTTGTTTCAACAGGAGTAGCTACCATATCAGTAGTTTTATCTGTTGAATCAATCTTACTTTCTTCTGCACCAGATTTTAATGCATCATTTAAAGTAGTTACACCATCAGCTGCACTCTTAATTCCATCACCTAAAGTATCAGAACCAGCAGCCAACTTACTAGCACCATCACTAATTTGACCAGCACCATCAGATAATTGATTAGCACCATTCATTAATGTAGCATTATTGCTTACTAATGTTGAAGTACCTGTAGCCAATTGATCAACACCACTTGTTAAAGCTGTAATTCCTTTAGTTAATTCAGGAACATTACTGTTTAATTTTGAAGTACCATCAGCTAAAGCAGTAGCACCACTTGTTAAAGCTGTATTGTTATCAGCGATTTGTGTTAAACCTTTTTGTAAACTATCCACACCAGCTGTATAAGCTTGAACACCTGCAACTAAAGCATCTTTAGAATCAA
This sequence comes from Faecalibacillus sp. H12, assembly GCF_013361255.1. NCBI lineage: Bacteria > Bacillati > Bacillota > Erysipelotrichia > Erysipelotrichales > Coprobacillaceae > Faecalibacillus > Faecalibacillus sp. H12. Next base: position 55,896 of record NZ_JABWDK010000006.1, read on the forward strand.
CAGTTACTTGTTTAATATTTCCATCATTGTCAACAGTTACATATTTACCACCATTAACTTTTGCATTCACTTCATTTAATCCAGCTTGGACTGTTTGAGTTCCACTTACTAATCCTGTAGGAACTTTTGTACCATCTGTTAAAGTTCCACCATTAAGAGCTGCATCTAAATCATTTAAACTTGATTTAGTTGAACTAGATAATGTATTAATTGCTGTAGATGCACCTGTTGTATAAGTAGCAACCGAATCCATATATGAAGCTACACCGTCTTTATATTTATCTACAGGGAAATAATTTGTTAAACCATAAGCATCGATTTCTGCTCTTGACATTCCACTAGTTAATAATTTACTAGCAATTCCTTGTTTTTTAGCATCACCACTTGCATTTAATGTTTTAATTAATGTAGCATAATTATCTAATGATGTTTTTCCATCAGATAATTGAGTCAATGAATCTTGACTTGCTGCCATAGTTTTTTTGGAAGTTTCAAGATTTTCTTGTAATTTTTTTACACCATCAACTACTTGTTGATTTCCTGCAACTAATTTTTCAGCACCTTCACCTAATGCTTTAACACCTGCATTTAATTCTGTGTTATTTTCAACCAATTGATTTGCACCAGCCAATGCTTGACTTACACCTGCTGTATAATCACTAACGCCTTTATTTAATGCTTGAGCGCCAGTATTTAAATCACTTACACCACTAGCTAATGTAGGAGTAGCACTACCTAAAGTACCAACACCTGTTTTTAATTGGTAAATACCATTATTTACTGTAACAACACCATTTGTGTAATCTTTTAAACCTTTAGTTAAAGTATTTGTACCATCTTTAAATGTTAAAGAACTACTTGCTAATACTTTTAAGTTATCACTAATAGTTTTGTTACCATCTTCTAATTGAGTCATACCATCTGATAATTGTTGAGTACCATCGCTGGCTTCAGCAAATCCATCTGACATTGTTCCAATTGAAGTAAAGATTGTTTCAGCATATGTTTTTGTTACTGAAGCTGAAACTTCAGCTTTAATTTTTGCGATTGCTGAATCATCCATTTTTGATGCAACATAGTTTGTACCTGGGTTTGTTGTATAATTTAAAACCATCTTTTTAGGATTTTTATCCAACAAAGTTGTTGCATTTTTGGAGAAATTGCTTGGAATCGTAATGACCATATAATAGTCACCATTTTTTAGTCCCTTATTTGCTTCTTTTGAATTTACAAAATGGAAATCTAATGAATCGTTGTCTTTTAATTTTTTGACTAATTGATCACCAACGTCTAATTTCTTATCGTTGTATTCAACTGCCTTATCTTTATTCACGACAGCGACAGGAAGATCTCCACTGTTTCCATATGGATCCCACATAGATCCAAGGAAGACAACTGTGTAAATACTAGGAATAAGAATAAGAGCAACTAAAACGATTTGAATCCAATGATTTTTTAAAATGTTTTTCCACTCTTGCTTAATCATAAATATCCTTCTTTCTATCTTCTATAGACATTTTACATCTATAGATATATAATGTCTATAGAGTATTATAATTTTTTCAATATAAATGTCAATATTCTTACATACAAAATATAAAAAATTAGTTATAATAAAAAAAGGGAAGGGATTACAATGAGAATTAGAAAAAGTTTTGAACAAGCAATTTGTATTTTATTGCTTATTGGTACAAGTGAAGGACCACTTAAAAGTCATGAATTAAGTAAAATGTTAGATGTTTCTGATTCATATTTAAAAAAAGTAACTAGACAACTTGTAGTAGCTGGTCTTATTACCTCTAAGGCAAGTAAGCTAGGTGGTTTTATTTTAAACAAAAAAATGAATGATATTTCTTTTTTAGATATTTTTGAAGCAATTGAAGGAAAAGAAAAATTTATTGAAACTACACATTTAGTTGATAAAGTCTTTGATCCAGCATTAAATATTCAACATACAGAAGATATCATTATCAATCATTTAGATGCTGCTGAAAATCAATATAAACAAAAACTCAAAGAAATCAATCTTGGTGAAATTACAAATTATGTTCATCAAAATTCAATCTAAAAACAGGCTTGGGAATTCCCTAATAAGCCTGTTTTTAATTTAATCTATTTATTAAATAACAATTCTAATAAATGAACACCATTTCCTTTTCCTAAAAGAATTCCTTTTAAACAGCGATTACATACACAAATTATTTGTTTATCATAAAATTGTTGAACATATTCTTGCATGTATTTTTCTTGTACATCTTTAGGATAATGTGATAAATGTGTATCGTCTAACGCTTTTGATTCATAATGGAGTGTTCCACAAAAAATAGAATTGTCTTTATTATTTTTCATTTCAATAACTTCGATATTCATTTTCTTTAAAAGACTTCTAACAGCTTGATGTACTTCAGGATGATTTCTATCACGAAAACAATCCTGTAAATACATTTTTTGTCCATGATAATCAGGAAAATCAAAATTATCTAATTGATCAAAATATTCCCAAACAGACATAGTCTTTACTTGATTCTCTATTTGCTTTCTACAAGCTTGACATACATATAAACCAATATCTCCTTTTTCAAATTCTCTTTTATCAATTTTACAACATCTTGCAATCGGCATTTGTTTTTCAAAATAATCTCTTACTTTTTTTGCTGTTTGAAGATGCATTGTAGCAAAATTACAACTTGGATAATAAATATACATTTTTCTTTCCTCCTATATCATTTGAATAACAACCTCACTGATTCCTGCAAGAACCATAACTAAGATTGGATTCATTTTATATTTTCTAAGTAATATTAAACAAATAACAAAAACAATCATTGCATGATATCTTAAATAAGATATCCCAATAATAGATTCTTTAAAAAATGAAGAAATTAAAATACTTATACCACTAATTGCAATCATTGAAACAACTGCTGGTCTTAAATAAGCTAAAATTGTTTTCATTACTTCCATATTTTTATATTTTACATATAAATAAGCCAGTAATGAAACAATCACACATGAAGGTAAAATACATCCAAGTGTTGCAATCAATGCCCCTGGTAAATGAGCAACATATTGTCCTACGAAAGTAGAAGAATTAACTGCAATTGGACCAGGTGTCATTTGAGAAATTGTAATAAGATCTGTAAATGTATTTTGACTGATCCAATGATATGTAGAAATTACTTGTTGACTAATAAGTGGTAAAGCTGCATAACCTCCACCAAAGCTTAATAAACCTATTTGAAAAAAGGCCCAAAATAATTGTAAATAGATCATGCTTTTTTCCTCCTCATCACTAAATCAATAATAGCAAGTAAAATACATCCTAGAATAATGTACATAATATTAATATTAAAGAAATAATTCAAAACAAATGAGACAATCATAATTAAGATATTTCTACCTTGATGTTCATCCATGACACTTAAAGCCATATCATAAACAACACTTACAATAATTGCTCCAATTCCTGCACGCATTCCAAGTAACATCGCACTTATGATTTTATTCGTAATAAATATTTTATAAAAATAAGCTATCACACTAATAATCACAATAGGAGGAATAATTGTCCCTATCACACAAACAATAATCCCTAAAATTCCTGCCATTTTATATCCTAAAACAATCGCTCCATTAACAGCTATTGCTCCTGGAGCACTTTGTGCAATCGCTACTAAATCCAACATTTCTTTTTCATCAATATAATGAAGTTGATCCACAAATCTTTCTTTTAATAAAGAAACAATCACATAACCTCCACCAAAAGTAAATGCTGATAAATAAAGTGTAGAGGTAAACAATTCCATTAATAATTTCCTTTTTCCCTTCATTTCTATCACCTATTTCATCTTAATACACATTGATTCATCTGTAAAATATTATATAATTATATTATACATAGGTATTTACCTATATAAGGAGGCGTTATGACATTTAGACATCTAGAAATCTTTATGAGTGTTTATCAAAATCAAAGTATTACTAAAGCATCCAAAGAATTACACATTAGCCAACCTTCTGTTTCATTAGCTATTAAAGAATTAGAAGAAAAATATCAAACACCCTTATTCGATCGTATGAACCGTCAAATTTATCCTACAAAAAAAGCTCATCTTTTATATAATCATTCATTACAGATTCTTTCATCTCTTGAAAATATGGAAAATGAAATGTATGAAGATCATGTAGAAAATATTTCTTTTGGTTGTAGTGTCACTATGGCACAAGTTTTTTTACCTCAATTATTAAAAAAATTAAAAATGATTTATCCAACTATTCATTTTCATATTATCGTTAATAATCTTGAATATATAGAAAATTTACTTTTAAAAAATGAACTTGATTTTGCTTTAATTGAAACAACACCGCTTCATCAATTAAAAAAAATTGCTTTCTATCAAGATGAACTTGTTATTGTTGTTCATCAAAAGCATCCTTTATTAAAAGTAAAAGATTTAAAAGAATTAGAACATTTTGATTATTATTCACGTGAAAAAGGAAGTTCTATTTATGAACTTGTTCATAGTTATTTTATAAGTCATGATTTAGATATTGTGCCAACTATTGAATGTACAAATCCTCATGCTTTAATTGAACTTGTTAAACAAAATGATGGTTTTACGATTCTTCCTTATTCTTTAGTTAAAGAATCAAAAGAAATAACTTATTTAAAAAATAATGATTTTCAAATACAAAGAACGTATCATATTGTTATGCATAAAGACAAAAAACTCCTTCCTCTCTATCAAGAAATATTTGAGCTTATTAAAAAAAAGGAATAATGACCAAAAATCATTATTCCTTTTATTATTTAGCTTTAATTGCCCAACGCATTTTTGTTGATTTAGCTCTTGAATTTCGATGACATTCTTCTTTAGTAGGTCGTATTACATTTCGACATACATCTTCATAAACACCACTATTTTTCATTTCTTTAAAAGCCTTTTTAACAATACGATCTTCACCTGAATGGAAAGTTAAAATAGCTACTCTTCCTCCTGGTTTTAAAATATGAGGTAGTTTTTCAACAAATTCATATAAAACTTCAAATTCTTGATTGACTTCTATTCTTAAAGCTTGAAAAACTCGAGCTGCTGTTTTATTAACAATATCTTTTCTATTTTTATCTTCAATAAAATTTAATGTCTTATCAATAATTTTATAAAGTTGACCTGTTGTTTCTACTTCCATTCCTGAACGAATAAATGAATAAATATTTCTAGCTAGAATATCTGCATAAGGTTCATCTGAATTTTCTACTAAAATATTTTCAAGTTCTTCTTTAGAGAGTTCTTTTAAGATTTCAGAAGCTGGTCTTCCAGCTTTGGGATTTAATCTTAAATCTAATGGTCCTTCTTTTTTATAAGAAAATCCTCTTTCAGGATTATCTATTTGCATGGATGAAACACCTAAATCAGCCAATACAAAATCAAACTTTCCATATTTTTCACTTACTTCATCGATATTTCTAAAATTCGTTAAGACCGATGTAAAAATATTTTCATCAAATCCTTTATTTCTTAATCTTTGTGTTGTTTTTTCAATTTCAATTGAATCAATATCTAATCCATAAACGTGACCTTGACCTTCTAATTTTTCTAACATTTTAGAAGTATGACCACCATAACCTAATGTACAATCTAAACCAACTTGTCCGGGTTGAATATCTAAAAAATCTAGAATCTCATCAACCATAATAGAAATATGCATTCCTGCTGGTGTACTTCCTTTAGAAATAACTTTTTCAATCGTTTCTGGATATTTTTCTGGATTTAATTCTTTATATTTATCTTCAAAATTTCTAGGGTGTGTCCCTTTATATCTTTTTCTTCTTTTATGTATTTGTTCACTCATAATTATTCCTCATTCTTTTTACTATTATAATATAGCGAATAATCGTTTAATAAACAATAAAGAAATAAGATATTATTTTTGAAGTGCATTTTTCTTTTTCATTTCATTACGATAAGATTTCATAAAAATAATAATATCATAATACTTATTATCGAAAAAATTATTAATAACATAGAAGGCATAACATATGTATTTGTATGACTTTGAACACTACCAATAATTACTGGGAAAAAAGCTGCCCATATTGCTTGTGTACTTAATATTGAATAATTAAGAGAAAATGTACGATGTCCAAATAATTCTCTCATCACAGATGGAATAGACGTTGCATTGCATCCATATGAAATCAATAATAATGCTGCTCCAATAATATAAATAATTATATTTTTTGAAGATAATCCTATAAAAATAAAAATTGTTGACATAAGGGTTTCTACAGATACAAGAATCAAACTTTTAATAACACCTAATTTATCAAAGAAAAATCCAAAAATAAATCTTGCAAAACCATTACAAAATGATACTAAAGAAACAACTGTTGCTGCTAAAGCAGTGCTCACACCAATTGTTTCTGTCATCATTGGAGCATTATGATTTAATATACATAAACCAACTCCTGGAAGAATCACAATGATAAGATAATAAATCCAAAACATGGCATTTTGACCATATCTGCTGTAATGACATTATAATCTTGTTTTCCTTCATGACGATTTCTTTGAGGCAATAAATCTATTTCTTTCAAATTTGGATCGCCTACATAAAATCCAAGTAAAAATAAACCACATCCACAAACCATAGCGACCATTCTAAAAGCAATTACGATTCCATGATTTTCAATAATTGAACTAATCATTGGTCCAAAAACAGCAGTCGATAATGCATAGCCCATTAATAATAAACCGGTTGCTGTTACTGTTTTTTCTGGCATCCATAAAGGACAAGCCGAAATAACACAATTATATCCCATTCCTACAATGATTCCATAAGATGCATACAATATATAAATATTTGTAGAAATACTTGTTAAATAAAAACCAATTCCAATTAATATTCCTGATATTTTGATAATATGAGAAAATGATATTTTCTTACTTAAAATTCCTGTAAGAATACTACCTACAGAAAAAAATAAAGTATTGATCGTAAACGCGAATGATGTTTGACTTCTTACCCATCAATTTAATGTTTCAATCGGTACCACAAATAAACTCCAGGCAAGAGTCACTCCTAAACATAAACAACATAAAAAACCTGCTATTAATTTTAATATTCTTTGTCTTTTGATATTCATTTTATTTTTTCCTTTCAAGATGCATATACATCTTAAACAATAAAAAAAAGAAATATGAGCACTTTCAAAAATTAAAAAAAAGATAAAGTCAAATGACTTTATCATTAAATATTTGCGGCTTGTTTATTTTGATACTTTTCATAAGAAATAAGAAAAGGTGTATAAATAACAATAGAAACCACAATTAAGATAGCTTGTGTAATTGCACCAAAAATACTTGCTCCTGTTGCTAGAAAACCAAAGATAATTGGTGGTGTTGTCCAAGGAACTGTTAAACAAGCTACTGGACAGAATCCTATAATAGTCAGTATATATCCAAGTACAATATTAATAAGTGGTGTTATTACAAAAGGAATACCTAAAATTGGATTTAATACAAGTGAATACCAAAAATAACTGTTTCATTAATATTGAATAATCCTGGTACTAGTGATAAAGAAGCAATTGCTTTATTATCATCACGTTTTGAGAAAATCAATATCGCAATAACAAGTCCTCGTGTTGCTCCTGCACCACTGAATTCCCCACACATTTATAAAAAATACATATTAATAACATTTTTAGGTGCTTGACCTTTACTAAAAGCTTCTACATTTTCAAGTGCTAAAGGCGTAAATAAAGATTCTTTAACAGCGGCCAACATATTAGCACCATGAATTTCTACTAGCCAAAATAAACCAAGTAATAAATAGATAACAAGAACACCAGGAATTGTTGCACCAATAGAACCAAGTGGTCCTTGAATACCATTTTTAATCACATCATTTAAGTAAAGCCCTGTTAAATGATAACAAGCAGATCCTATACATGATGTCACAATAAGTGTAAGTGTTGCTGGTATTAAAACTTGAAATGCACGTGCAACACCAGGTGGTACCTGATCTGGCATTTTAATTTTTAAAGCATCTTGTTTTTCAAAGAAACAAAATAATTCAACAGATAAGATTCCAATAATCATTCCCGTAAAAGCTTCTTTAGCGCCTTTAACTACATGAGAAGTATTTGTCACTGACAACCATGTTGCAAGTCCTACAAGCCCTGGAATATACCCTGCTTTTTCAGCTGTCATATTCCAAACACCTATTTCTTGAGCAATCCCTAAAGTGATTCCTACAGTAATACAACTAATTGTACAAAAGTTAATGGCTTGAAATGCTGGATTTAAAAAATCTAAAATCATAATTGGTTTAAAAAGCATTCCACGTCCTGTATCTGCATTTACAAGAACATTACACCATAAGACACCTACAGCCCCAATTGTAAGTGGTATAAAGTTTTGAAATGCATTTTTAATTGCAGATAAATATTTATTTTGTCCACACCATGCCCCCACACGGCCTAGAACATCTGCCATCTTGTCCATAAATTTTCCTCCTTCATCCTTACTTCGACTTTTGTCCCCTAACAAAAGTCTTGATAAACATACATCGCTATGATAAATATTTGTCAATATAATAAAAAACAAGGTTTCCCTTGTTAATCTTTAAAATAATAACCAACGCCTACTTCTGTGACAATAAAATGAGGATGATTCGTATCTTTTTCTATTTTTCGACGAAGAGTAGCCATAAATACTCTTAATGCATTTTGATTAGAATGATCTTGATAACCCCAAATTTCTTTTTGAATATAATTATGTGTTAATACTTTACCACGATGTTCAATTAAAAGCTTTAAAAGATTAAATTCAATCGGTGTTAAATGAATTTCTTCTTGATCTATTAATACCTTTCTAGAAATAAAATCAACCTCTAAATAATCCTTTTGATATTTCTTTATTTCTTCATCTTCTTTTTTAGATAATCTTTTAGCAACTCTAATTCTAGCTAAAAGCTCTCCCATATAAAATGGTTTTACAACATAATCATTTGCTCCTAAATCAAGTGCTTTGATTTTTTCTTGTTCTTCTAATCGTGCAGAAACAACAATAATAGGTTTTGAAGAAATTTTCCTAATTTCTTGAATTACTTCAAGACCATCAATATCTGGTAAACCTAAATCTAAAATAACGATATCAGGTTGATGACTATAAAAAAGACTTAATGCTTCATGACCCTTTGTTGTCATTAATATACGATATCCTTCTTGTTCAAAAGACATTTGCAAAAAATGAGAAATATATGGATCATCTTCTACAATCATAATTAAATCATTCATTATACATTCAACTCCTTATCACTAGGAATAGTAAAAATAAAACATGCTCCATCTTTTTCATTCTTAGCCCAAATTTTTCCACCATGAGCTTGAACAATTGCTTTACAAATAGCTAACCCTAAACCAATTCCTTTTTGACTATCATTAGAAACATTGGTATCTGTTACAAATTCTTCAAAAATATGATCTAAAATTTTTTTAGAAATTTCAGATCCTGTATCTTTAATCATAAACTGTACTTCATCTTCTAATTTATTTACATGAATCGTAATTTGATCTTTTTCTTTTGTATACTTGATTGCATTATTTAAAATATTAATAAATACTTGAACCATTAATTTACCATCTACATTAATAAATAATAAATCTTGAGGTACATCTACAACCACATTTCTTTTTTCTAATTCAGGTAAATGTTGTATTGCTTCATAAATCAAATCATCTACAACTTCTAAGTTTTTATGTAAAACTAAATTTCCACTTTCTATTTTAGACATGTTTAAAATATTTTCAACGATTTGAGTAAGCCAATGTGCTTGATCATGTATGTCTTTTGCAAGTGAATAAACATCCTCATTTGTAAGATGATCTTGATTCATCATGAGTTGACTTGCTCCAACGATTCCTGTAAGTGGTGTTCTTAAATCATGTGAGATACTTCTTAACATACTGTTAAGCATATGTTCTCTTTCCATCGCTACCTTTATTTTTTCTTGTTCTAAATAAGTAAGTTCTCTTTCTAAAGCATTTCCTAATTGGTTAGCAGCTGCTTTAATGATAATCATTTGATCTTCATTGAGTCCTTGATGACTTAATATTTCAATACTTCCTAAAACTCGATTCATTCCTATAATAGGAATTACATTTTTACTTTCTTCTTTTATTTCCAAGGAAATATTTGTTTTTATTTGAATACTTTCTTCAATATATTGATTTCCTTTTAATAAAATATATTCGATACCTGAAACATTCAATAATCTTTCTGATAAGCTATATAATTGTTTAGAAATACTTTCATTCTTTTTAGAAATAATAATTTGTTTTTGAAAACGATCCGTTAAACTACAGGCAATAACAGAAGTCATCAAAAAGAAAAGAATAAGCATAAAATCATTAGGATCACTAATATGAAAATCATAGTTAGGATCAATATATAAAAAGTTAAAACATAATACACTAATAATAGATGCTAATAAACCATAAAAATATCCTTTAGTAAATGTAGCAATTAATAAAACTCCTACAATAAATACCATTAAAATATTTTCTTTCCTAATTCCCATTGAATTTAAAGTAAATGAACAAAATAATTCAATCGAAATAATAATACCAAAATAAACTAAATACCTTAATTTTTCTTTCATAAAATCACCAAGACCATCATGACATACATTTTAGAATCATATCAACATCTTTTTTCTTTCCTATAACTAAAAGATGATCTTCTATATTAAAAACATAATCTACCGAAGGTAAAAAATCTGTTTTATTATCTTTTTTGATTCCTATGATATAAATATGAAAAGCTGCTCGAATATTAATTTGTTTAATTGTTTTTCCTAACCATTGACGTAATGCAGGAATTTCATAAATAGAATATTCATTATCCAATTCAACATAATCATACAAATTATCATTACTTACACGCACTGCTAATTTTTCAGCACTGTCACGATTAGGATAAATAACCTCATCCGCCCCATTTTTTAATAAAAATTTAGCGTGTATATCTCTTGTTGCTTGAGAAATAACATACTTGGCTCCTAATTCTTTGAGCAAACTTGTAATTTCCAAACTACTTTGGAAATTTGTTCCAATACAAACAAAACAAATATCAAAATTAGCGACACCAAAACTTTGCAAAACATCTTCATTTGTACAGTCCCCTATTTTAATATTCGAAATCAATTTTGTTAGATCTTCTAAACGAGATTCATCTTTATCTACGATCATCACTTCATTTCCAAGTGAAATCATATTATTTGCTAGATGGTGACCAAAACGTCCCATTCCTATAATTAATACTGTTTTCATAACTCCTCCTACCCAATAGCTATTTTTTCTACTGGATTTTTACAATTTGAAATTTTCTTTTTTCTTGAAAGACTTAAAGCTAAAGTTAAACTTCCTACTCGACCACAATACATTAATAAAACAATCACAATTTTAGAAAGCATTGTCAGTTGTCTTGTAATCCCTGTTGAAATTCCTACTGTTCCAAGCGCTGAAAAGATTTCAAAAAAAACATCTTGCATTGGAAGTTGAGGTTGCATGTCAAAAAGTGCAATTGCACTTATAAAAATAAATATAAAATTTATTAAAAAAACGGAACATGCTTTTTTTATCGTTTTACTATCAAAACGACGATTAAAAGCATTGGCTTCACTTTTATTGGTCATTGTAGCGTATACAAAAATAGTCAAAACTGCAAAAGTCGTGGTTTTAATACCTCCAGCTGTTGACCCAGGACTACCACCAACAAACATTAAAAACATCATTAATAAACTTGTTGAAGGTTTTAAATGAGAAACATCAACTGTATTAAAACCAGCTGTACGACAAGTCACAGATTGAAAAAATGAAGCTAAAATCTTTTCTTCTTGAGACAAGGAAGAAAGTGAATTTTGACATTCAAATAAATAAAATAATACGGCTCCGCCAACAATTAAAATAATTGTCATTATTAAAACGATTTTTGTTTGTAAAAGATATTTTTTAAACTTAAACCCTTTTTCATAAATATCTTGCCAAACAATAAATCCTAGACCTCCTATAATAATCAATGCCATAATTGTTATATTAACAATTATATTAGAAGCATAAGGAGTTAATGAACCATAAGGTTCTATTATTCCAAGTATGTCAAATCCTGCATTACAAAAAGCAGAAATCGCATGAAAGATTCCTAAATAAATACCTTTTAATAAACCAAAATCTTCTATAAAAACAAGACTTAAAATAATTGCGCCAATTCCTTCAAATAAAAAAGTTCCTTTTATAATATGTTTAACAAGTTTGACCCCACCTGCTAATTTTAAAGAATTGACACTTTCTTCAATCAAGCCTCTCTGTCTTAAACTAATTTTTTTCTTAAGATAAGTGGCTAGAAAAACCCCAATCGTAATAAAACCTAAACCACCTATTTGAATTAAAAGTAAAATCACGATTTGTCCAAACAATGTCCAATGTGTTGCCGTATCATAAACAACTAAACCTGTTACACAAGTGGCACTTGTCGCTGTAAAAAGCACATCTAAAAAATCCGTGTGATCACTAGAAACAGGTAACAAAAGTAAAAACGTTCCAACTAAAATAACAATTGCAAATCCTAATGCAATGATTTCAACATTTGTTCTTCTTTTGATCATATAAATGTTTTATTAACCTTTCTATGTCTTCTATTGTTTGTAACAATTCAATATTTTCTTGATATAATTCTTCATACTTTTGTTTTCCAATTAAAGAATAAACTTGGACATCTAACATATCTCTATGAATACGATAATTCATTAATAAGTTATAATAATCATCTTCACAGCATAAAATGACATATTGATAACTTTGTTCAAAGTGATATATTTCTTGTTTTGGTATACATTTGATTGTATCATTTTCATATTTTTTTGCTATTTGATATTGATCATCATAAATGATAAGAATTGTTGGGTATTCTATACTTTCTATAAGCTCATCAAAACAACTCATTTGTTTATATACCATAAACAAAACAATTATCAAAATAATCACTAATATAAAATCTACCATAATACTCCCCTCATTATTTCTATTATAAAATGGGAGGTATTAAGATAGTGTTAAGATACTTTGTATATACATTAATAAAACATAAATAAAAAGGATCAAGATAATTCTTGACCCTACCAATAATCTCGTTGTTGATCTGTAACTTCCAAAGTTTTTGTATTCACTAAATAAAAATCAACAAGACTTTGCGTGCTACTTTTTTTGATATACTTTTCTAAAACAATTTCATAATCTTCATCATTATTTTTATATTTATTAAATACAAGAGATAATGTGTATTCATCATTTGTACTTACAACTGCATAAGGATAACCTTTAGCGTCATATTGATAATCAAAACAAGGATTGTCTAATTTATTTTGTGCTATTAAAAGGTCATACACTTTTTCAAAATAAACTCTTTCTGGATCGTTTTCTAAATCAGTAGTATCACTTTCTTGTGCTGTTGTTTCTTGATTTGCTTCCTCTGTTTGATTTTGTGACTCACTTTCATTTGTATCCTCATTACTTGTTTGAGAGTTAGACATTTCAAAAGGGTCTGGAGCAAAGTAAAATTTTAAATCTCTATCATTAGAAAGCTCATAGACTCTGATATCTTTTTGTTTTTCTAAAATATAAATAAAGTAATAATCCTTTTTATATTTAAAATAAAGCATATGATTATTGATTCTATGCAATTTCACTATTTTAGGTGAACTATTTTTTTCAAAATAAGCTTTATCATCTCCAATAGTTAAAGTATAGTGTGTTGAAATATACGTTTCTAAATAAGTTTGATTTTTAATTTTAGAAACGAATTTATCATTTTTAGCTTCATTTTCTAAAGAAATCACTTCTATTTTTTGATTTTCTAAAATATAGAGCACACTTTGATAATTTCCCACTTCTGCCTTATTTGAAACATTCGTTATTTGTCTTTCAAATTTTCCATAACCTTTTTTATAATGACTATAAAGTGTAAGCTTTTGATTTTGTCGTGTATAAGCCATGTCATTATCTAAACGATGAATATCATTACCCATAATAAAAGGTAAGGCAATATAAAGTACAATCAATAATAAACTCACATAAAGACCTATCCCTTTTTTAAACTTCTTCGCTACAAAAAAGATAAGAGCGACTCCTAGTATAATACTTGTTATTTGAATAATAGGTATAAGAATCGTTGAAAGTGAAATCATTTCAACATGATTTATATAACTATAAATACTCCCTAATACAAGATTCCCTAAACTTAATGAGAAAAATACAAAAAGAAGTGCAAAACAGCTAACAAATAATCTCTGTTTTTTTCCATTAATTGGTTTTTTATTCTTCACAAATTGATTTAAATAATCATAAAGATTTTCATCTTTTTCTATCACAATAGAATAATCTATAAAATTCAAAGTTATTGTTTCTTTTGAAAGAACATAATTTTCTAGATCTTTCATTTCAATGAATAGATTGTTATAAAAGAAACGATGATTTTCATCAATATAAACAAGATCATAACCTAATATCTTTTTCTTTCTTCTAAAATTTAAATTAATAATTGCCATAGAAGCCACAAAAAGAATAATCCATACATAATCAAAACCATATAAAATACTTTCTAAAGCAAAAACTAATAATAAGACATATAAAGATAAAACAACTAATTGTTTATAAAATTGTTGTTTGATTATATTTTGATATTCAAATTCTTTAATATGTAATTCCATAGATATCACCTCTTTTATTTTAAGTTATTGATGTTTATCTAAAAAAGCAATGATTGTTTGATAAACATCTTCATTATAAAAAATACTTCTTCCATGATCTGCATCATGAACTCTACCAAAGATTACATCATAGTGATATTCTTTAAGTTTTTCATATAGTTCTATACTTTGGGTAATAGGTACAACATGATCTTTATCTCCATGAAGAATGAGAAATGGTGGTAAAGACATATTTTCTTTTAAATAGGTCATTGGTGAAGCTTTCATTAAAAGTTCTATATCTAATGATCCTAAAAAATCAGTCACATTTCTTTCTTCATGCCAGTCATATTTACTATACCAATTATTAAATGTCATAAAGTTTGTGACTCCATATAAATCAATGATTCCTTTAAAATTATACCTTTCTTGTAAAGCTACAAGTAAGGCAATATGCCCTCCTGAAGAATCCCCACTTAAAAATACATGTTTAAAATCAATAGGATAATTTTGATAGTTTTCTTTTAAATATTCAATCGCTTTTATAACATCATCTACTTGCGTTGGATATTTATATTCAGGAGCACCATGGTATTCAATAATTGCATACACATAACCTGCTTTGACAATCGGCATAAAATCAAAAATATGATCATTCATATCTTGTTTATACCATCCAGAACCTTGTACATGAATCACTAATGGATATTTTCTTTCTTCATCTAAAATCGTATTTGGAAATAAAAAACGAATCATACAACCTTTTTGATATTCTACATCTTTCATCCGACATCTTAGATTTTCTTTATTTCCTTTTAATTCCAAAGCACCATCTATGTTGACTGTATATCGTGGAAAAGTTTCATAACTATAATCTTTAACTTTCATAACAAACCTATTTTATACTTTCTACAATTTTTTCAACAAGTTCTTTTGAAACAACATCATAATCATTTTCATGAGGCGAAGGTGCATAGGCATATGAAACTTCATGCGTTTTAGTTGTTGGGTCATTGATCCAATCTTTACATGAACTATGTACTTGATAGATTCCTGTATCCTCCATCATCTTTCTAGCATTACTTGCATTTATACCACTTCCAGCCAATATTTCAATTTGATTACCATATTTATTTTGTAAATCTTTAATTAATTCTTTTCCATCCATTGCCTTTGGTTTTAAACCACTAGTAAGAATACGATCCACACCTAAATGAATCAATAATTCAATTGAAGCATAGGGATCAGCTACACAATCAAATGCTCGATGAAAAACAACCTCTCCTTGATACTCTTTAATAATATCGATCATTTCTTTTGTTTGTTTTTCATTAATTGAACCATCTTGATTTAAACATCCAAAAGCAATCCCATCTGCCTTATTTTCAAGCATACAACGTGCATCTTCTTTCATAACTTCAAATTCAATATCGTTATAACAAAATCCTGCACCTCTTGGTCTTATCATTGTAATAATTTTTAAATTTGTATTCTTTTTTGTTAATTTCAAAGAAGCTATTGAAGGCGTTAAACCACCTAAATGAAGAGCACTATTTAATTCAATACGCTTTGCCCTTCCATAATAAGCATTTAAAGCATCTTCATAACTTCCACAACATATTTCAACTAATCGTTCCATAAACTTCTCCTTTAATTTTTCTTCTTTTATTATAGCCCATAAAAAAAGATCATCCTAGATGATCTTCTTAAAATTTTTCAAATAGTCTGTTATCTCATTAAAAGGCAGTGGCTTACTATAATAAAACCCTTGAATAAAGTCACTTCCCATTTCTAATACTTTATGAAGTTCTTCTTCCGTTTCAATTCCTTCAATACACATATTGACCCCAACACTATGAGCCATGTCGATCATATGCTTTAATAATAAATTTTCATAATCATTACTTAAAGCATTCTTCATAAGTCCACGATCTACTTTAATACAATCTGGTTTTAAATTATATAAATAATGAAAGTTAGAATACCCTGTACCAAAGTCATCTAAAGCTAAAAGAATACTATTTTCTTTTAATTGATTACAAAAATTAACAAAAGAGCGATCTGATTCTATAAAGCCACTTTCTGTAAGTTCAATAACTAATCTATTTCGATCAACATTATATTTTTTCATTATACTTAAAATATCATTTAAAATCGCTGATTTTAAAACTTGCACATATGAAATATTAACATTTACTTTTAATTGAGATTGATATTTTTTTAATGATAAACATGCTTGAATTGCTTTTTCTAAAACCCATTTACCTACAGGAATAATAAGACCACTTTTTTCAAGTAATGGGATAAACTCCATTGGTGATATTCTTCCAAATTCATCGCATTTAAAACGTAGTAATGTTTCTAAATGTGTTACTTCTTTTTTATTTACATCGACTATAGGTTGAAAATACACATCAAATCCTTCGTAATCATGATCAATAGATTGGTGTAAATATCTAATAATCGCTGATTCTCTTTGAAATTTTTGATAATCACAGTTATCAAAAATATCATATGTATTTTTGCCACTTTCTTTTGCATTATTTAAAGAGAATTCTGTCCATTTCATAATTTCAATATAACTAGCTGTTGGATGACTATAAAAATCTAGGATTCCTGCTGAAAAAGTATAATAAATTTCATAGTTTGTAGACTCAATAAAATCAAGTGTTCTTTCTTGAATCTTTTTATAAAGATAAATTGCATCATCAACTGTCCCATTTGAATCAAATATAATAAATTCATCAGAAACAATATGATAAAGTTTTTGATACTCATTTAAAAGATCTTTGATATACTTTCCTGCTCGTTTAAGAATCTCGTCTCCAAACTTTAATCCATAATTTTCATTAATATTCTTAAAATTATCAATTCCTAGTCTTAAAACAAAACCCTTTTCAAAATCATCATCAATTGGATAAATAAAATTTTTAAAACTTTCTTCTCCTAACAATCCACTTACATTATCAGCATACTGTTTTTTACCAATCTCATTAATACACCCAATTAAATATTTTACTTGATGATTTTCAATAATTGCCTGTCCTCGACAATTGATCCAAACAGGTAAACTTTCATCATTTAGCCATCTATACTGCATATTGTGATAGGTCTTTTCTCCAGATAAAATCTTATTTAGATCCTCTACAACTAAATCATAATCTTTATAATAAACAAATTTTTTAAATTCTTTAACAGGATTTTTAAAATAAGCATTATCCATTTTAAATCTTACTGCAGCATGAGGTGAAATAAAATATTCATCATTTTCAACATCTAAAATATATAAATAATCATTTACACAATAATCTAAAGAAACAATAATATCTTTATATATTTCTATTTTTTCCTGAAAATTCATAATTATCCCACCTTATATATTATCCATCATTCTAATTTTAGTACCCCCCCCCCCGATGATTTCAACACTTTTCGACTTTTTTCTTACATTTTATTAACATTCTTAATTGACCATCTGAAACAGTTGGTGATTAGGTGTAAAGTTTTGTACATGTAAAAGCCATAATTTTACTTATAAAATTATGGTTTAAATTTTATGAATTCAAATCTTATTTAAAAAGATGTGTCATATGGTTTATTAAGAAAAAAATTACGAAACGAGTTTGTTTCGTAGTTATTTATAAATAATTTTGTATATTTTGCGATAGTTCTTTTTCAATTTCAATAAGTTTTTCTGTCACTTCTTTTATTTTTGATGAAGCATTTTCATATTGATGCAAATATTTATAAAGTGTTTCTATTCCCATAGAACATCCTTCAAAAAGAAGTGAAGCAATTGTTTGATCATCATCATTCATTTGTATTTTAAAATTCATTTTTAACCATGACATGCTTTTTGCGAGTAATGAAGGTTCTTTTTCTTGAAGATGATGTTCTTTTAATAAATGATCTACTTCATTTTTTAAAGTTTGATGTTTATTTTTTGAAGTAATACAGATTTCTTTGAATTTTTGATTTTTTATCACATCGAGTACCTCATCTAAAGAAGAAATTGCCATTTTTAATCCTGAATCACATTCTTTAAGTAATAAAATTGTATCATTATTCATTATATATGTTCCTTTCAAAAATAGGATTCCCCTTTTAACAAAAAAAATTCTAGGTTTTCACCTAGAATTCATTATTATTTTAAAGGTTTCTTCAATAAAGCTAAACCAAACATTCCAACAACTGAACCAACAGCTAAGGCAAATAAGTATCCAAGAGGATTAGAGATAACACCGATTACAAAGATACCACCATGAGGAGCCATTAATGTACAGTTAAAGAACATTGATAAAGCACCAGCAACTGCTGAACCAGCGACACATGCAGGTAAGATATGTAATGGATCAGAGGCTGCAAATGGAATTGCTCCTTCAGTAATAAATGATAATCCCATAATAACATTTGTAAGTGTTGTTTGTTGTTCTTTTTTAGTAAAACGATTTTTAAAGAAGAATGTTGCAAGCGCAATAGCTAGAGGTGGAACCATCCCACCAATCATAACAGCTGCCATGATATCATAGTTTCCTGAAGCAATCGATGCAGTTCCGAAAACATAAGCTGCTTTATTGATTGGACCACCCATATCAATAGCCATCATACCACCAAGTAACATTCCTAAAATAACTTTACTTGAACCACCCATTGAATTTAAAGCATTTGTAAGAGCTGTATTGATAGCAGCAACTGGTGGATTGATAATAAATGTCATAAGTAATGCCATTAATAATAATCCAAAGAATGGATATAAAAGAACTGGTTTTAATCCTTCAAAAGCATCTGGTAAATAATCAAATAATTTACGTAACCCCTTCATTAAATACCCAGCTGCAAACCCAGCAACAAGTGCTCCTAAAAATCCTGAATTTCCTTGGCTTGCTAAGGCTCCACCAACAAATCCAACAGCTAGACCTGGACGATCTGAAATTGACATTGAAATATATCCTGCAAGGATTGGTAACATAAATCCAAAGGCTGTATCTCCTGTTGTTTTAAAGAAAGCAGCTAATGGTGTATTTTTACCAAAGTTACTTGGATCAATTGTATAATCATCAAATAAGAAAGCTAAAGCAATTAAAATACCTCCACCAATAACAAATGGTAACATATGACTGACACCATTCATTAAATGTTTATAGATTTGACGACCAACACTTTCATCACTTTCACTTTCAACTGTTGTTGATGCATGATCTGTATGATAGATTGGAGTGTTTCCACTTAAAGCTTCATTAATTAACTCTTCTGCTTTATTGATCCCATCTGCCACTTTGACTTGAATGACAGGTTTTCCATCAAAACGAGCCATTTCAACATTTTTATCAGCAGCTACAATAATCGCTTCACATTCTTCAATTTCTTTAGCAGTTGGAGCATTTTTAGTTCCGCCACTACCATCAGTTTCGACTTTGATTGTAATTCCCATTTGTTTTGCTTTTTCTTCTAAAGCTTCAGCTGCCATATAAGTATGTGCAATACCTGTTGGACAAGCAGTTACTGCAAGCAAACGATAAGTTCCTGTAAATTCTTTTTGCGCTTCTTCTTTTTCTTCTTCTTTAGCTTTTTGTGCAGCTTCTTTTTGATTGATCAAATCCATAAATTCTTCTACACTTTGTGCATTAATTAAAGAATCTTTAAAGTCTGTATCCATCAACATTTGTGATAACATAGCAAGAATTTGTAGATGTTCGTTTCCACCTGTTTTAGGAACTGCAATCATAAAGAAAAGTTTTGCTGGTTGATTATCTAAAGATTGATAATCGACACCGTCTTTAACAACCATGGCTGCAAGTCCTGGGGCATTTACAGCTTCACTTTGAGCATGAGGAATCGCAATTCCTTCTCCAAT
The DNA here is from genome assembly GCF_013361255.1 of Faecalibacillus sp. H12. NCBI lineage: Bacteria > Bacillati > Bacillota > Erysipelotrichia > Erysipelotrichales > Coprobacillaceae > Faecalibacillus > Faecalibacillus sp. H12. The sequence goes on from NZ_JABWDK010000006.1 coordinate 76,501, forward strand.
TCCTGTTGTACTTAATTCTTCACGGGCATAAATTCCTTGTTTATAAACATCTTGATCATTTAAGTTTCCTTGTTTTGCCATTAATGAAACTAATGTATCAATGGCTTCATCTTTATTTGAACATGTAGCATTAACATCAATCGAAACATTTTTTAATAAATCTAAGATTTTCATTTATAGTTCCTCCACTTGTAATTGTTTATAGACTTCTTGAATCATGGAAGCTTCCGCTAAATCTTCGCTAAAAGCAGTAGCGCCACCACAAGCACTTCCTAATTTTAAAGCTTCATCATATTTTTTATCTTTTAAATATCCAGCAATGAATCCAGCAACCATACTATCTCCACTACCAACACTATTTAATAATTTTCCTTTAGCACCAGCACAATAATAAACATGACCATCTTCACTGACTAAAATAGCACCATCTTTTCCAAGAGAAACAAGCACATTGATTGCTCCTTGTTTTTGAAGTTTTCGAGCATAGTGAATAAGATCTTCTTTATTTTCAATTCTGACATTGAACAATTCTTCTAGTTCACGATGATTTGGTTTAATTAAGAAAGGATGGTATGGTAATACTTTCTTTAATAAATCATTCGTTGCATCAACAATGATTTTAATTCCTTGTTGATCGAGTTTTTTCATAATTTGTTCATAAATATCATTAGGTAATGATGATGGAATACTTCCAGCAAGAACTAAAATATCATTTTCTTGTAATTGATTTAATTTATCAAATAATTCATCTAGTTTTTCTTGAGGAATATCTGGACCACTTCCATTAATTTCAGTTTCTTTAGCCCCTTTCATCTTCACATTAATTCTTGAAAGACCATTTCCTAACTGACATAAATCACAAGTAAATCCTCTTTCTTTTAATTCTTTAACAATTTCTTCACCTGTAAATCCTGCAACAAACCCTAAAGCTGTTGTTTCAAGATTCAAACGACTTAAAATTGTTGAAACATTGAATCCTTTTCCTCCAGGATAAATTTCTTCTTGCTTTGAACGGTTTGTTTCCCCTTCTTCAAAACAATCAACATGCATAATATAATCCAAAGATGGATTAAAAGTAATTGTATAAATCATTAATCTCTAACCTCCACAACTGTCGCTTGTTCTTTAATTTCTTTTTCACAATGATCTGTAATAATCACCGCATCATTTATTTGACCAAAGGTCACATGATATACCTTATTAAATTTACTATGATCCGATAAAACATAACTCATTTGACAACGTTCCATAGCCAATTCCTTAATAGCAGCTTCTTCACTATCTGGTGTCGTAAAACCATTCATTAAATCAATGCCATTTGTTCCAAAGAAACCTTTAGAAAAATGATAACGACTTAATGACTTCATCGTATTAGCACCCACACATGCCCCTGTAATATTTCTCACTTCTCCACCAAGACATACTACATGAAATCCTTTAAGGGTCAATTGTTGAGCTTGCATTAAACCATTAGTAATATAGTGTGCTTCTTTTTGATCTAAATATTCAATCAACTCTAAAGTTGATGAACCTGCATCTAAATAAACCACATCATTGGCTTCAATCATTCCTGCTGCATACTTTGCAATTTTTTTCTTTTCATCAGCATTTAATAATTGTCTTTTCCCTAATGGATCTTCAATCGTTTGTGTTACCTTAGGAATAAGGGTTGCACCCCCATGAACTCTTTTTAAGAATCCTTGATGATCAAGTTCTACTAAATCTCTTCGTATACTTGATTCACTCGCTCCTGTAAGTTCAACAAGGGAAGCTACAGTCACATTTCCTTTTTTATCTAATTCATTTAAAATAATTTGATGGCGCTGATTATCCATACTGATCACCTCTTACGTGTTCATTATATGACCGTTCATTCATTATGTCAATCATATTTTGAATGTTTGGTCATATATTTTGACTGAATGATAATTTAATTTACATTTTCTTAAACAATCTTTTACTCTATTTTGATTTTTGATTATTCTGATTTCCTCTATAATTTCGATAGAAAAAGGAGAAAATTTATGAACAAAAAAAACAAATTAATTGCATTATCTGTATTATCAGCGATGTCATTGACATCCGTTTCACCATTAGCTATTAACAGTTTTTCAAATGTTATAGCACTTCAAGGTGATCAAACAGTCAACAAAGGAACTGTTGTCATGAATCAAGACACAACAATTAAATATTTAGATACAAACACTGATCCAGCCGATGGCACACAAGCCAAAGATAAATGGGGACAATATACGGGATGGACACGTACTTATAAAGATGGCGATAACGCTTCTTTAAATGGTCAATACAATGACAATGAATGGAAAGAACAAACAGGAGAATTTTCTACAGAAAAAGGAACATTAAATAAAACATCTCGTGCTTATTTCTTTAGAGGTTATTTTAATGTTGATCAAGCAAGTGCTGTCAATGGTATTCATTTAAGTTTTAATTATAAAGATGCTGTGATTGTTTATATCAACGGTCAACAATTAACTGCCTTAAATGTACCTGATGAAGGTTACCGCAGCCAAGATGGTGGAAATGGTAATCATAAAGATAACATGGGATATGGAAGTAAAGAAACTTCTTCAAGTGTAAAAACTGCAGATCTCTATTTTAGAGATATTAAAGATATGCTTACAAATGGTAAAAATGTTATTGCCTTTGAAATTCATAAAAGTAATGAAACCAGTGAAGGATATTTTAAACTTAATGAATTAGGAATCAATCCTGATGAAAGCTTATTACCTGAAAGAGAAAGTCTAAAAGCTATTTCTTTATCTGTAGGAAGTACACCAACTGAACTTAATTTAAACTGGTTTTCAACAGATAGTACAAATGGACAAATTCAATTTGCTAAAAAAGCAGATATGACTGGAAATGAATTTCCTAAAGCTAAAGCGAAAACAGTAAACTCTAAAATTGAAAAAGCACAAGCTGATGGATATTACGCTAATAAAGCAACAATGAGTGATTTAGAAGAAAATACTGCTTATGTTTATCGTGTTGGAAATAATGGTCATTGGTCAGATACTTATACAACAACAACGAAATCTAAAGGTGATTTTAGTTTCTTATTTGCGGGAGATCCACAATTAGGTTCTTCTGGTGATTTAGCCTCTGATAAAGATGGATGGAAAAACACTTTAGATTTAGTCAATACAAATCCATTATTTAAAGATGTACACTTTATTCAAAATGCTGGTGACCACGTAGAAGCTGGTAAAAATGAATCTCAATACGATGCTTATCTATCTAACTATCAAGGAAGTGTGGTTTACTCTACACCATTTGCAAATGCTGTAGGAAACCATGATTATGCAGGTACTGCTTATAATGATCACTTTAACTTACCAAATGTCAGCAACTTAGGAAGCAGTGGTCAAGGAAATGCCCAAGGAGATTACTATTATATTTATAACAATGCATTAATGCTTGTTTTAAACTCAAATAACAGAAGTACTGCTGAACATGAAGAATTCATTAAAAATACTCTTGCTAAAACAAAAGATAATCAAGATATCAAATGGAAAATCGTTGTCTTCCATCACTCAATTTATTCATCAGCATCTCATGCAAGTGATAATGATATTTTAGCAAGAAGAGATACTCTTGCTCCTATGTTTAGTCAAAATGGTATTGATTTAGTTTTAATGGGACATGACCACGTTTATACACGTAGTATGTTAATGGATGGTACAACTGCTTTAAAAGATGAATCATTTGATCAAAATGGTAATCCAATTCATGAAGTCACTGATCCTAAAGGTCTTACTTATATTACTGCTAACTCAGCAAGTGGTAGTAAATATTATGAATTTACTTCTAATTTAAGTGGTGATTATATTGCTGTTAAAAATCAAGAACATACACCAAATATTACAAAATTAGATGTTAAAGATAATCAATTAAAGATTGTAACTTATCGTACTTCTGATTTATCTGTTGTTGATGATTTTACAATCAATAAAACATCAACTGAAACTGTTGATAAAACAGAATTAGGAAAATTAATTAATGAATGTAGTCAAATCGATGATTCAACTTATACAAAAGAATCATTTACTAAATTACAAGATGCTTTAGTAGCTGCTAAAACAGTTCTTAATAAGAATGATGCTACAAATCAAGATGTTGAAACAGCTTATAACACTTTAAAAGAAGCTAAAGATCAATTAGTTAAAAAAGAAACAAATCAATCTGTTTCTTCGACAACTGATAAAAAAGATAATACTTCATCTACAAATAAAAAAGATAACTCAACATCTTCTAAAGTAAAAACTGGTGATGATACTCCACTTCTTGCTTTAGAAATCGCCTCAACAATGTCCATTATTGCTGGAGCTATCATTGTTATTAAAACAAAGAAAAAAGAAAACTAATTATTTAAAATAATATATATTAAAACAGGACCTGTTTATCATAAACAGGTTCTTTCATAAGGAGATATCATGTTAAAAAAAATTCATAAATGTGATCTTATCCTTCTCATCATTACTTTTATTTTTACACTTGGTGTCTATTTTTTTCATAGTCAGGTTTATAGTCCTGTTGCAATTCAAAATTCGTCATCTTTAAGTTATAGTAAAGCTAAAGTACTGCGTGTAATTGATGATCAATCAAAAAAAGATGAAACAACAAATAGATATTATGGTGTACAAAGTTTATATGTTGAGATACTGGATGGATCTTATAAAAATAAAAAAGTTTATATCGATAATTATCTTTCAACAACACATAATGTACGTCTTAAAAATGGAGAAACATTTATTGCTTGTATTGATAATCCCGAATCTGATAATACTTTAATTACAGCTTATAATTATTATCGTACTCCATATATTTATGGTTTTGTAGGTTTACTTTTAATCATTATTTTAATGATTGGCAAATCAAAAGGAATGCGAACGATTATCAGTTTAGCCTTTACTCTCTATGCCATTGTAGGTTTATTGCTGCCAATGATTTTTAGTGGCTTTTCACCAATTATTTCAACTATCTTTATTGTTATTTTAACAACCGGATATTCATTATTCATGCTTAATGGAGCTTCTATAAAAACTTGGGTAGCTGTAATCGCCACATCGCTAGGTGTTATTATTAGTGGACTTTCTTTTTTAGTATTAAGTCAGCTTATTCATATTTCAGGATTTAATACTGATCAAGCTGAAGCCTTGATTATTATTTCTCAACAAACAGGACTAAAAATTAATGAAGTTTTATTTTCTGGAATCTTAATTTCTGGATTAGGAGCAGTCATGGATGTAGGTATGTCAATCGCTTCTTCTTTATATGAAGTTAAGGCACTTAATCCACAAATTACTAAATCACAATTATTTAAATCTGGTATTAATATTGGAAAAGATATGATTGGAACGATGTGTAATACATTGATTCTAGCTTTTACTGGAAGTTCAATGACAATTTTACTTGCATTTTTTGCTTATCAAATTCAATATCCTCAATTAATGAATTCTGATTTTATTGCAATTGAAATAGCTCAAGGAATTACAGGAACATTAGGTATTATTTTAACCGTTCCGATTGGTGCACTTCTTTGTAGTTTACTTTATCATAAACATTTAAAAGCCTCTTAAACGAGGCTTTTAAATGTAATAATCGATAGCAGTAACAGTTTTCATCTCTGGACCTTCTTTTAATAATCTTTGATGTTCTTTAGAAGTTGGATAAGCTTTCAAATCAGCTTCATCTTTAAATTCAATAATTTGAATAATATCCCCAAAATGAGGTCCTATCGCTGGTTGTTTACTGATATTGCACCCAACTTCACTGTTTACAATAAGTGAACAATCATTTCCTACTTCTTCTAATAAAGTAATAAAATGATCTATTTCCATTTTATCTTTTAAAGTAAATACTGACACATGTTTAATCATCTTTTTTCCTCCTATGCAATATGCATTCCACCATCAATAAATAGTTTTTGTCCTGTTGTATGACTTGCTTCTTCACTACTTAACCATAAGACAGCGTTCACGACTTCTTGAGTCGTCGCTAGTTTTTTCATAGGAATCACATGTTCTTTCAACATTGCTTCTTCATGAGGATTAGTTGAAAGTGAATTTTTGGTAAGTTCTGTTCCCATGGTTGGACCTGGACAAATGGCATTGACACGAATACCAAATGCCGCATTTTCTAAAGCTGCCATTTCTGTTAAAGCAATAACTGCTGCTTTAGCTGGACCATAAGCAGCAAATCCAGGTGCCATTTTATACCCTCCAATAGAAGCCGTATTAACAATTGTACCAAAACCTTGTTTTTGCATTTGTAATAATTCGTATTTTAAACAAAGAAAAACACCTTTCATATCCACATCAACTACTAAATCCCATGTTTTTTCAGAAATTTCTGTTAATGATTCATAAGGCATACGTACACCATCTGGTCCAATACCCGCATTATTAAATGCACAATCAAGACGTCCATATTTTAAAACAACTTCTTCAATAGCTTTTTTTACATCTTCTTCTTTAGAAACATCACAATGAATATAAGATGCATCATTTCCTATTTCTTTAATAGCTTCCTTACATACTTCTTCTTTATCTACAGTAAAAGCAACAACATGGGCTCCTTTTCTTGAAAACTCAATAGCTGCTTGCTTTCCAATACCACTTGTTCCTCCGGTAATTACAACCACTTTATCTTTAAAATTCATTTTTCTTTCCTCCTTTAAAAGCAAAATATTGACTTAAAATAACAATATTAATATTAAACATTAAAAAAATCAAAACAAACAATGCACCTCTATTTGTCCCATCATATAAGTTTGTTCCTTGTTGTACAAACGCTAAAATAGTTGCTGTAATGGATGTTCCTATTCCCCCTGAAAGTTGCATCAATGTTTGTAACGTAGCATTCCCATCTGCCTGTAGATTTTTTGGTAAATGAGACATCGCAGATGTCATGGTATTACCAACAATTAAACCAATGCCTAAACTATAAATAAAATAGAATAAGATACATGATTGGTATGTAAGATTTTTAAAAAAGAACAAGAAACAAAATGTGGCAATAAAGCTACAGCATAACCCTAGAACAATTGGCTTTTTAGCACCAAGTCGATCAAGTATCAATCCACCTATTGGCGCAAACACAGCACCAACAATGGCTCCTGGAAGTAAAACGACCCCTGCATCTGTTGCTGGGTGTTTTAAAACAATTTGAACAAATGTCGGTAACAATAAACCATATCCAAGTGTTGTCATTTGTAGAAACATAATAGCTAAAGTATGAAACGTAAAACCTTTATGATTAAATATTTCTATACGAATTAAGGAATTTTTAATATGCAGTTGTCTTTTAGTAAAATAATATAAACTGATTATTCCAATAATAAAGCAACCCAAAACAAATACTAAATCATCAACTATCTGATTTAAATTAGAAAACCCCATAATTAAAGAAACAAAAGCTAACGCTACCGCTATAAAACTTAAAAGATCAAATTTTTCATGTTTATTAATTATTTGTTCACTCATACAAAAATAACCTATAAAACTTGCCAGAACAATAACTGGTAAAACGCAAATAAAAATATAGCGCCAAGTAAAATATTGTGTCATAATTCCCCCAAAAGTTGGTCCAATAGCGGGTGCTGCAGCCGTCACAAAAGAACCACATCCCATCATTAAACCAAGAAGTCTTTCCGGTGATTCTCCTAAAATGATGTTATACATCATAGGAAGTGCAATTCCTACCCCCGCTCCTTGTATAAATCTTCCTATAAGCAATAAAGTAAACTGTTGTGCAAAGACATCAACAATCAATCCTATTGAAAATAAAAATCCCGCTACTAAAAATAATTTTTTTGTTTGAAATCTTCTTTTTAAATAAGATGAAATAGGAATTAGAATTCCCATCATTAATAAATTTCCTGTAGTCATCCATTGAACAAGTGATGTTGAAATATGAAACTCATTCATCAATGTAGGAAAAGTAATATTTGTCGCTGTTTCAATCAAAACACCACAAAAAGAAAACAAACCTGCGGCTAAAATAGCGAATAATTGTTTAATAGTTAATTTTTCTTCCATAAGCCCTCCTTATGGATTACTTTACTTTAAAATAAATAAATTTCTTTTCTTTTTTATATTTCATAAACTTTCTTGACAAGATGAAAAAAATGTGCCTTAAGCACATTCTAACTCAAAGTAACGTGATACCAACATATCTATTAAATAACGAAAAAGAAGTCTTCTTTCTTTCATTTCTAAATGATCGATAGATACAAGCAAAATCCCTTCAAAAGATTTCAACATTGTTTGATCAATCAATTGGGTTGAAAGCAAAAGTTTATTTCCTTGATTTCTTAAAAGCTTTCGTAAACAACGTGAAGATTGTTTACTTAAAGCATCTTCTTCTACACCAATAACAATCAATAAATCATCCTCTTTTAACCGATCAATAGCTACCTCATTTTCATCTAAAACAAGAATATTTTTTTGAAAAAGATCTCCTTCGTATTGAACATATTGACAAAGTAAATGTGAATAAGCAACTCCATAAAGATAAATATGCTTAGCTTCTTTTATTTTTCTTACAAAGTAATCGATTTGACTTTGTTCAATCTTCATTAAATTCTTTTCAATCCAAGATAATGAATCATGAAGATGCTTCTTTGTAAGAAAATAGTTGGTATTTGTTACTTGTTTTCTAATTTCTAATTCTAATAAACAATCATCTTTAAAGGCAATATAATTATCATAACCTAATTTTTTGATAAATTTAGAGATCTTTGCTTTTGAAACATAGCTTTTTCTTGCAAGTTCTTCAATGGACATAAAAGCAACTTCTTTTAAATTCATTTTAATATAGTTACAGATCGTATAATCGATATCACCTTGTTGACTGTTATTTAAAATTGTATTGATTTTATTTGTTATCATAATATCACCAGATAAAGTATAACATAAAAACCGCCTAAGCGGTTTTTTGTATGAGTTATAGAGAGTTTTTATATTTGAAGGAAAACTGATCAACAATTTTATTTATGTTTTTCTTACCACTGTAAATAGCCTTTCCAACAAGGATAATCGCTAATATAGATATTATTATTAATATGATTGCAAAGATTTTTACAAATAAGATATTTGAAAAATAATACATCAACAAGACTCCCAGAGAGGAAAGGAAGAACAAATTGCGTAACCATTTTATAAGATTATGAATCATTTTCTTTTGATAATTAATTTCATCTATATATCCTTGTTTTTCTTGACTATTCATCTTTTTTCTCCTTTTAATAAGATAATCCTGGATTGAAGAATCCAACAAGTACACCAATAAAGGCAACAACAACTAATAATAACATTACTTTAATTGGTGACATTTTCTTTTTAGATAATAAATACCAACATCCAACAACAAAGACAGCTGTTAATAATCCTGGATAAACACCATCTAATGTTTTTTGTAAATCTATGAAAGGTTTTTTAGCTCCAGCTGCGGTCATCGTAAATGAAGTTGTTACTGAAATCCATGTTGCTGATACAGCACCGATAACAATACCACCTAACATTGTGACTGATTCTCTTAAAGCTTCCCCTTGAGGACCAACTAAGAAATCAACCGCTTTTCCACCTAATTCATATCCTTTGAAATATAAGAATTTCATTCCAAAGTAAGCAAATAAGTTCCATACAATGATGTACATGATAGCTCCAAGAGGAGAACCTCCTGTAGACATACCTAAAGCAATACCAAGTAAAATAGGAATAACTGTTCCGACAACTAGGGAATCCCCAATACCGGCGATTGGTCCCATCAAACCAGCTCTTAAACCGTTGATTGTTTCATCATCAACATCTTCTGTTCCGTTGGCACGTGCTTCTTCTAACCCAGCTGTCATCCCAACAATAACAGTACCAAGTTGAGGTTCTGTATTAAAGAAAGCAGTATATGTTTTCATTGATCTTGCTTGATCTTCTTTTTTATCATAAAGTTCTTCTACTACTGGTAACATAGAGCATAGATAACCAAAAGTTTGCATATGTTCTTGAGAGAAGCATGTTAAGTTTCCATAATACCAATTGTGGAAGGATTTAGTTAATGTTTTTTTAGATAGTTTCTTTTCCATCTTAAATATCCTCCTCATCTTCATCATCAAAGTCTCCTGCAGGTGCAGCTACTCTTTGATTTTGTAACATTTTTAATTTGTAGTTAATTAAAGCAAACATACCAGCGATCACTGTTGCTGCAACTAAATTGATTCCCATTGAAGCAGCAAGAGTAAATCCAAAGAAAAATGGAATGAAATCAACTGCTTTTGTAACAATTTGTTTTAATAAAATTGCAATTCCGACACATGGTAATAATGATCCAACTGTAAATAAAGTTTTCATAGCTAAACCATCCATAGGTAATGTTGTTTTAATAAGTTCAACAACATCTGCCCCTAATTTACACATAATTAAGGCTGGAATAAATGAACATAAAATATGTGAAATCCAAGGTAATACCATATCTACAATATATAACTTGTGATAATTCCCTTTTTCAACAGCTTTCCATCCAACATGTTGCCATGCTAAGTTGATTGTTGCTGTTCCATAGAATAATACTGTACCTAAAGTACCAACCATTGTTCCAAATGAAGTTGCAAGAGCTGCTCCTTCTTTTGTGGCAGCAGATAAACCATAACTATTTAACGCTACCATAGCAAGTGGAATCCCAATGTAACTTACAGCACGAACGTCTGCTGAAACGGTTCCACCTGGAGTAACTAATGCAATGTAGACAACTTGCATTGCTGCCCCTACTAAAATACCTGTTTTGATATCTCCTAAGATAATCCCACAAACAAGTCCCCCAATTAAAGGACGACCTAATGTGTAGTTACCAAAGGAAGTACCACCTAATCCTGGCATACTTGATAAACAAGCAAATAAACCAAGTAATGCCGCTTGTAACCAACTAATTGTCATAATTTTTCTTCCCCTTTATTTATATATTTGTTAAAAACCAAATTTTCCTTTAAAATCATCCCATGTTCCAATTGAAACATCTGGTAATAAAGCAAATTTGATTGTATAACCTGCTTTAGCTAAAGCTTCAAAAGCTTCTGCTTCTTCTTGTGTAATCGATTGGTTGTTTCCTAGTTTTGTTGCTCCTTCACGATCATTACAAGGTCCAACAATGACTGTTTTAATACCACAATCAAAACCTTGATCAACAAGAATTTTTTTCATATCAATAGGATTTTTAGTAATTAAGAAATATTGATCTTGACTATCTAAAACCTTTTGACTTTTCTTTTGCCAAGCTTCCATTGTCCATACAAATGTTTTCTTTCCACTGGCTGATTTGTAAGCTGCTTTTAATACTGAATTATTTGCTGCTTTATCGTTTACAGCCACCAAACCATCGCATGGGTATTCTCTTGCCCAACGTGTACATGTTTGACCGTGAATCATACGATCATCAATTCTAATAAATGATACTGACATCTTTCTTCCTCCTTAAATATCATCTTCGTCGTCTTCTACGACTTTAAATTCTTGTAAAGCTGTTGTTGCTTCACTTAAGACAGCTTGTACAAAGGAATCCCCTTGTAAAGTATCTTTCATTAATACTGAAGTAAGGGCTAAAGGTAAATTCATCCCACCAATTGTTGTTGTCTTTTCCATTAAACCTTTTTCAGCTAAAACATTTAAAGCAGTTGTAAGTGGTGACCCTCCTACAATATCCGCTAATAAAACAATTTCATCATCTTCATGAATGTCCTTAACACTTTCTTTAAAGATTTCCGCAAATTCATCTGCTGTCTTTCCATCAGGTAAACCTGAAGCAATCACATCATCTCTTTGTCCTGCCAACATCATTAATGATGTTTTTAAACCAGCTGCAAATTCACCATGACTTACCAATACTAAATATTTCATGTCCTTCCCTCCTTGCACCTATAGAATACCAAATATGAAAGCACTTGCAACATGTCTTCAATCATGACTTTTAAGTGACAAAAATCATAAAAAAATTGACAAATATCATTCCTACTATGACATTTGTCATAAATAAAAAAGATAGCCAAAAGCTATCTATTTCAATTCATTTTCTAATTTCTTCTGTATCTTATTAAGATCATTATCAATCGTTCCTTGATCAATACTTTGATTAATCAAATAATCTGCTTTTTCTAGAATATTTTCATATTCTTTAAACTTTGGTTCTACTAACGTGTTTTCTAAAATTCTATTTAAAACATCTGAATCTAAAGAAGCATAGGAGACTGTATCTTTTACTAAGATTTCCTTTGTTTTCTTTGATAACATGACCTTCTTTAAAGGAGAGGCTCCCTTCGAATTATCAAGTAGAGATTGTTGAATATCTTCATCCATCGTCAACATTTTTAAAAATTCCCACGCTATTTCTTGATGCTTTGTTTGTGAAGACATTCCTATTAACGAAGTGTCTAAATGTGTTGTAATCGTATTTGATTTTGTCCCCGGCATTGAAATACAACTCCATTTAAAAGATGTATATTTACTAATACGATAAGGATAAGGTTGGTAGGTACGATATTGAGCAAAGGTCAAAGGACAAAAAGCGACTTTCCCTTGATCAAAATCTTCTGATGAAACTTGATAGCCATTTGATAAAGCTTTAAGTTTTGTCAAATATAAAAACGCTTCCTTGACTTCTTTTTTATCAAGATGACAATTATCTTCTTTAAAAACTTGTAACCCATAACAATCAAGAACATCTTGCCAATCAAAGCCATAACAGCCATATTGATCGATGACACCATCATTATTTGTATCCTTTGTAACTTGATTACTAATATTATAAAAATCATCAATAGTCCAATTACTTGAAGGAATAGCAATACCTTCTTTGGTAAGTAAATCATGATTGATACACATAATTGTTGGATTGATTTCATAAGGAAGTGCATATTGACTTCCATTATTTCCAGCAAATAAAGCACTTTGATAAAAAAGAGAAGTATCTATTCGTTCTTCTTTAATAAGCCGATCTAAATTCTTTAAAATACCAATAGAAGATAACGTATTAAAATCATCAGGAAGTACCATAAACACATCAGGTATTGTTCCTTTGGTAATTTCATTAGCAAGCCACGAAGAATAATCATCTTTTATAATTCCACTTTTATATTCAATATGAACATTGGGGTATTTCTTTTCAAATTTCTTGATTGCTTGATCAATAACTTGATAACTTTCCCCATTAGGCACATCCCAACTACTTCCTGCATAAAGTCCTAAAGTAAGAGTAATATCACGACTTGGATCATTGATCAAGCAATAAATAAGAACTAAAGAAAGACTTATTAATGTAAGAATACCCTTTTTTATTCTAGTCATTATCGTCACCAAATTCTTGCATTGTGACTCCTGTTTGAACAGCCCAGATGGCAAGTTGCGTACGATCACGTAATTCTAATTTTGACAAAACAATGCTAACATAATTACGCACAGTTCCTTCTGATAAATAAAGTTTTTGAGCAATTTCTTTATTAGATAAACCAAAACCAACTTGTTGAATGACTTTCAATTCAGCCTATGTCAAATCTTTTGATAAAGAATCATCGACTTGGATAGCATAATTACTCATAGACATCTTGGAAAAAAGTTTAAATACTTTTGTCGCAATATCAGGATTGATCATCGCTCCACCATTATAAACTGTACAAATGGCATGATAAAGTTCATCCATGCTGACGCCTTTTAATAAATAACCGCTTGCTCCATATTTTAAAGCACTAAAGACAAATTCATCATCATCAAAAGTGGTAAGGATAATGATTTTAATATCTGGATATTTTTCTTTGACCGCCTTTGTACAATAAACACCGTCCATTTCTGGCATACGAATATCCATTAAAATGACATCTGGTCTTTCTTTTTTTATACTCTCAAGAACTGCAAAACCATTTTCAACAGCATCTACGATTTTTAAATCTTCATGTGTTGATAAAACAATTTGTAAAGACTGTCTAATAAGTTCTTGATCATCTGCAATCATCACTTTAATCATCTTTTTTTCCTCCTATTTTTGGTATTTCTACAACTGTTCTAAATCCTTCTTCACTATAAAAATATATCGTTCCATTTAATATGGCAACACGTTCATGCATTTGTTTCAAGCCATATCCATAATGAATTTCCTTACAGCCACTTCCATTATCTTGCATAATAATCATATATTTTTCCTCTTCGTCAAAAAGATGAATTTCAATATGAGAAGCATGTCCATGTCTTAAAGCGTTTGTCATCGTTTCTTGAATAATTCTAAAAATAATATCTTCTTTCGTATTTTCAAAATCAACATTTTCCCATTCATAATACAAGTCAACATTTAAATGAGAAACACTTTGAAATTCCTCAATCATTTTAATCAAACCATCTTTTAAAGTTCTTTGATCAAGTGCTCCCGGTCTTAACTTATATAAAGAACGGCGAACATCTTTAATACTTTCACGAACAACATTACTAATTACCAAAAGTTGTTCTTTTGACTTCTGTGGATCAATATCAATCAAAGCAATACAAGCATCAATTCCCGCCGAAATACCTGTTAAGGCATGCCCTAAAGTATCATGTATCTCTCTTGAAATTCTTTTTCTTTCTTTATCTTTTGCCATTTTTTCAGATAAAGCAGAATACGTTTTTAATTCATCATTGACTTTTGAAGCAAGTTGAAGTTCTTTACTGATTTTCTTTGTTTCTTCTTGTTGAACTAAAACTTGGCAAATAAGATAAAGAATAAAAACAACAACATTTAATGAAGCTAAAATATTTTTAGCAAATAACATAAATGTACGACTTGAATTTGGATAAAATGATAAATAAGATTCAATACTTGGCATATGTATAATATTTGATAAAATATTAAAATCTGAAATCAGTAATAAACCAAAGGCAATTAATAAAAGTAAAGCCAAATGTTTAATATTTCTCATATTATAAAGTAAATCAGCAAAAACAAAGAGTAAAATTCCATTATAGGAACCATTTAAACGAATAATTAATAAAAATGAAAGAATAATTTCGATATAAACAAGACCATTCGCCATTTTTAAATTATCTTTTTCTCTTAATTTCATTAATAAAACAATAATGATAAAAAGAAAAATAGATTCAAAAAAGATATTTTGTGGTGTTCTAGTAATATAAGATACTTTATTTAAGAAATCACGTGCATAATAATGCACTGAAATATATTTGGTAGAAAGTAAAAATAAAGAAGCATTATAGATAATAACAACCGCATTAATAAACAATAATGAATCTTTTAACTTTGTAACATATTCTCTTGTAAGATGATTCATTATTGCCACCCCGTTATATCATATTCTTCTATATTTTCTTTGGTAATCAATTTTGTTGGCACAATAATTGAGCGTTTATACTTTTTATGATGTAACATCTTATAAGCAACCTTGATTGTTTCTTTTCCTAAAGAAGTAGGTGATTGTGAAGATGTCCCCACAATTGCTTTCGTTTCTGCCACCAATTTCTTAATATTTGGTGAACCATCAACTCCATAAATAAAAACATCATGCCCTAAATCATTTTCTTTTATAGAAGCCAGTGCTCCTAAAGCCGTTGGATCATTCAAACAAAAGACAACATCAAAATCAATTCCTTGTTGAATAATTTTATTTAAAGCAGGTAAAGCAAGTTCCGTTTGTCCTAAACAATCTTCACTTCCTACTATTTGATAATTCTCATTTAAAGCAACTGTATCTTTAAAG
Organism: Faecalibacillus sp. H12; assembly: GCF_013361255.1. Classification (NCBI taxonomy): domain Bacteria; kingdom Bacillati; phylum Bacillota; class Erysipelotrichia; order Erysipelotrichales; family Coprobacillaceae; genus Faecalibacillus; species Faecalibacillus sp. H12. The sequence goes on from NZ_JABWDK010000006.1 coordinate 92,243, forward strand.
CCGTTGATACGATCAACCGCTGATAAGGCTTTAGAATGTTCAAGTAAAGCAATACGTGCATGATCAAAGCGTTGCATCATATCTTTAGCACACTGTACTCCTGCATCATAATTATCTGAAACAACTGTACAATCTGCAATTTGATCATCACTAATAGGAGCATCGACTACAATAATTTTAATTCCTGCTTTTTTGACTTCTTTTAATGTTTTATTAATACTCGAAGATTCAACAGGATTAATAATTAAAACATCGATTCCTAAAGAAACAAGGTCTTTGATTTGTTCATTTTGTTTTTTAGGATCCAAAGCTGGATCTCTGGTATATAAAACATCCCCATGATTATTAACAACATTTTCTATTTCATTGTTTACAGCTTTATAGAAGGTATTATTCATTGTCATATAAGTTGTTCCAAATTTTATTTGTTTAGTATCAGTGTTTAAATAATGGTGATAGACAAAACAAATCATAATAAGGCTTACAATACATGTTATTTTTAAAGCTTTATTTTTATAAAAAGACATGCGTTTTCCTCCTATTCTCCCTTTATTTAATTTTAATGATTTTTGTCATCTATGTAAATATGACAAATGTCATAAAAAAACAGTTGACTCTATTTTTGAATCAACTGTTTTGCATATTTTATAATACTACTTCCATCTAACAAACCATAATCTTTTAAAGAAATTACGCCTACTGGCACTTTAACCACCTTTTTAATTTCCTTTAAATCTTCACATCTTTGTGGTGTAAGTAAAACCACATCGGCCTCTTGTAAATGCTCATTTAAAAACACTTCAATATCCATTAATTGACTTTTAGCTACTTCTTCTATTTTACGAACCAGCATATTCCCTGAAAAACCTGGTTTTGACAATAATGTTATCTTCATATAAGACCTCCAAACACATAGTACTAATATAATAAATGAAATAGCTAAAATATACAATATCTATTTTAGCTGTTTATTCTCGGATTTCTTCTTTCTCTATTTTGTCTTAAGTAACTCTTTTGACTTATCAATTTTTATATGAATTTTTAACTATTTCATCAAATATTTTTTCATTTCTCTTTAATAATTCTAAATTTCTTTGTGATAAACAATATATTTTTTCTGACAGTTGTTCTTTACATAAATATCTTTCAAGAATATATGCAAATGCACAAATTGCATGATAATCCTCATATTTTTCAGATAACAATGGATTTTCTTGATTTCTTTTATAATTCTTTCTTTTCTTAATTTGGTTTTGCTT